>DKKR01000015.1:9397-24520 GCA_002455375.1 Bacteroidetes bacterium UBA6661 | reverse complement strand
TGTTATGCATCTACTTTAGCATATTTGGCATTGCGCTCAATAAACTCTCTGCGTGGTGGCACTTCATCGCCCATGAGCATGCTGAAAATGTGGTCGGCTTCGGCAGCACTTTCAATGGTAACCTGTCGTAAAGTGCGGCTTGATGGGTCCATGGTTGTTGACCATAGCTGTTCGGCATTCATTTCACCAAGACCTTTGTANNTCTGTCCAGCAATAGCGTTCTTCTTTTCCCTTTTTTACGAGATAGAGCGGTGGTGTTGCAATGTAGATGTAGCCCTGCTCTATCAATTCTTTCATATGACGGAAGAAGAATGTGAGGATGAGTGTAGTGATGTGGCTTCCATCAACATCGGCATCGGTCATGATAACGATTTTGTGATAGCGTAGTTTGTCGAGAATGAGCGGGCGGCCTTCTTGTTTATCATCACGATAGATGCCTAGTGCAGTGAAAATATTTCTTATCTCTTCGTTTTCGTAAATTTTATATTCCATTGCTTTTTCTACGTTGAGGATTTTTCCGCGTAGTGGAAGTATGGCCTGAAAATTTCTATCGCGGCCTTGTTTGGCAGTTCCACCGGCAGAGTCTCCCTCGACTAAGAATAATTCGCAACGACCCGGATCACTCTCTGAGCAGTCAGCAAGTTTACCCGGCAGTCCTGTTCCGGTGAGTACGTTTTTGCGCTGCACCAGCTCGCGTGCCTTACGTGCAGCATGGCGTGCAGTGGCAGCAAGTATAACTTTGTTGACGATGGACTTTGCTTCGCGTGGATGCATTTCGAGGTAGTGAACAAGCATATCACCAACAGCCTGATCAACATATCCCATAACTTCGTTGTTGCCCAGTTTGGTCTTTGTTTGTCCTTCGAACTGTGGCTCGGCAACTTTCACAGAAATAACCGCTGTTAGTCCTTCTCTGAAATCATCACCATCAATATCGAATTTCAATTTGGCAAGCATGCCTTCTTTTTCAGCATAGGCTTTTAATGTACGTGTAAGTGCACGTCTGAAACCTGAAAGGTGTGTACCACCTTCATGTGTGTTGATGTTGTTTACATAAGAGTGAATGTTTTCTGAAAACGAAGTGTTGTATTGCATGGCCACTTCAATTGGAATTCCGAATTTATCACTTTCAAAAAACATACATTCAGGAATGAGCTTTTCGCGGTTGGCATCAATGTATTCAACAAATTCGCGTAATCCCAACTCACTTAAAAATTCGTCAGAGCGAACATTACCTTGTTCATCTTTTTCGCGCATATCGGTTAATGTAATGCGGATTCCTTTGTTAAGGTAAGATAACTCGCGAAGGCGTGAAGCCAGTGTGTCGTAGTTGTAAATTGTGGTGATNNAAAGCGGTTTTCCGATACTGTATTCCTGCACATATATTTTTCCGTTGCGGTGCACTTCTGTGCGCATGTGTGTACTCAATGCGTTTACACAAGATACACCAACACCATGCAATCCACCGGAAACTTTATAAGAGTCTTTATCGAACTTACCACCGGCATGCAGCACTGTCATTGCTACTTCGAGCGCAGACTTTTTTTCTTTGCTGTGCATTTCGGTAGGAATACCCCTGCCATCATCTTTAACTGTTATTGAGTTGTCTTCTCCAATTGTGACACTGATGTTTTTGCAATGTCCGGCAAGGGCTTCATCAATTGAATTGTCAACTACCTCATAAACCAGATGATGCAACCCCTTTACACCAACATCGCCAATGTACATGGCCGGGCGTTTCCTTACTGCTTCTAACCCCTCCAATACCTGAATGCTGTCGGCCGAATAAGTATTCTTTACTTCCATTTCAGCTAAATTTTCTACTGTTTGATCACTCATAACTTTTAGTAAACTGTCATTTATTATAATTGTTCAAATTTACAAAAACAAAGGCTACTATCTCATAAAAACAGTGTGGAAATGAATGTTTTTTTTAACAAAGCAGCGCAAGTTATTAACGCTGTTTTTAAGGCTTTTAATATAAAGAAATCAGATGTTAATTACAAGTTTTTTAGTAGAAAAATTGATGCTTGCCTTATACTTTTTTAAGATGTCGCAACCAATAACCCCATCTATCAATGGCAATTGCATTGTTGCGTAGGCAAGGTTAATGTGTGCCAGGTCGAGAATGATAGTTTTTCGTCTGCGTAAAGCCAAATCGCCAAGTATAAAATAATCGAAAGTAGCATAGGCACTCCCCATATCGTTGGTTCCAAGTCCTGATGATTTAGCTTCAGAAAGTTTTATTTTACTTTCAGGAAGAAATCGCACCGCCTGCTTTTTGTCTAACACCGTATGTGAAGCACCGGTATCAATTACCATTATTGCATCTTTGTGATTGATCGTAACAGTGCATACCGGATGATAACCATTGCGCTCTAATTTTATTAACCTAAAATCTATTGCTGATTTTTGCATGCAACGAAAGTACATCAAACATTTCTTAAAGAAATTAATTACTGATTAAGTTCATTTAAGCTGAAGAATTAATTTTGCAGAATGGAAGTTGCAAGGATTTTATCTATCTTTCCGTTCGCAAAACACTGTATGATATGGCAATACTGAATTCGATATTGGGGTGGATAATTAAAAAGCGCATGCATCAGATTGAGCTTTTTATGAAATATCCATGCGAGGTTCAGGAAGAGTTGCTCAGAAAACTTATTTCAACAGCAGAGCATACACAATGGGGCGAGCATTTCGAGTATCAATCCATTGACAACTTTAAGACTTTTAGTGAGCGCGTACCAGTAGTTACTTACGATCAATTACAGCCACAGGTGGAAAGAATAATGAAAGGTGAACAAAATATTTTATGGCCATCGGAAATAAAATGGTTTGCCAAATCATCTGGAACGACTTCAAACAGGAGTAAGTTTATTCCCGTTAGTATGGAGTCATTGGAAGAATGTCATTTCAAAGGCGGCAAAGACTTGCTTTCAATTTATTTTAACAACAACCCCGATGCCCTCCTGTTCAACGGCAAACTGCTTTCGCTTGGTGGCAGCCACAGCATAAATTCATTTCATAACGAATCTTATTACGGTGATCTTTCTGCCATTCTGATTCAAAACCTTCCATTCTGGGTGCAGATAATGCGAACTCCGGAAATGAATATTGCACTAATGGATAAATGGGATGAAAAAATTGAGCGCATGGCACAGGAAACAATTAAGGAGAATGTGACTAACATTTCTGGTGTGCCCAGTTGGACATTGGTGTTGTTAAAAAGAATTCTTGAAATAACAGGAAAAAAAACCATTGCAGAGGTGTGGCCGGGCTTAGAATTATTTGTTCATGGTGCTGTAAATTTTACGCCATACAGAGAGCAGTTTAAACAAATTATCGGAAAACGCATTCAGTATTTAGAAACCTACAATGCCTCCGAAGGATTTTTTGGTATTCAGGACAGAAATGATTCTGATGAAATGCTGCTGATGCTCGATTATGGAATCTATTATGAGTTTATTCCTCAAAAGTATTGGCATGAGGAAAATCCAAAAACGCTGACACTTTCTGAAGTTCAAACAGGAGAGCAATATGCTTTAGTCATCACAACCAATGCTGGTCTATGGCGTTATAAAATAGGCGATACCATTCAGTTTACTTCCATCAGTCCTTACAGAATAAAAATCAGTGGACGTACTGCACATTTTATAAATGCATTTGGAGAAGAATTAGTGATTGACAATGCAGAAAAAGCAATTACTGAAGCGGGTAAAAGAACAGGAGCAACAGTGCGCGAATTTACTGCTGCACCGGTTTATTTCGGCAAGAAAAATAATGGCGCTCATGAGTGGCTGATTGAATTTTCAGATGAGCCTGAAAACTTAGATGAGTTTACTATGGCACTTGATGAAGAGCTTAAAAAAGTAAATTCCGACTATGAGGCAAAACGATTCAAAGACATCACACTCAACAAACCTATTGTACATAAAATGCCTAAGAACACTTTCTATAAATGGATGGAAAAAAATAAAAAATTAGGAGGGCAACATAAAGTTCCAAGACTTGCCAACCATCGAAAATTTGTTGAAGAAATATTAAGCTTTCAAAATAATCTGTCGTGAAATATTTTGTAACATTATTCATCATAGTCATTAGCTGCAACACCTTTGCACAGCAACAAAAAACAAATGAAATCTGGAATGGTGCTGATGCTTTCAGTATGGATAACCTTGGCAACCTCTATATTATAAAAGAAAGTGTAGTTTTTAAGGCTGATACTAGTGGAAGAATTTTGCTTACTTACAGCAATAACAATCAGGATAGGTTTACCTATGTTGATGCCATTGACCCGCTGCGGATTATGCTTTTTGCTGATGAATTTTCTATTGTCAGTTTTTTGGATAATAAATTAGCCTTGCAATCAGTAATCAATTTAAGAGAACAAAATTTCTATGACATAAAAGCTGTTTGCAATGCTACAGATGGATTTTGGTGTTATGACCACTCACAACAACAACTCTTTAAATATAATTTTACACTTCAGAAAATTGCTGAAACACAACCGTTGGCATTATTATTAAACAATCCACTATCTATAACGAGTATGTGTGCCAACGATAAATGGGTGGCATGCCTGAACAACAACTCAGGGATTTTAATTTTTGACAGACTGGGAAGTTATGTAAGAAGTATTGATGCAAAACATGCATCATGTATAATGCTTCTCGAAAACATGTTGGTTTATGCTGAAAATAACGAACTGATTTTTATTGACCTGAAGCTTAATTTAGAAACGTCCAGACTGAAAACTGATATCAATAACATTAGTAGCATCAAATGGTTTCATAACCGTTTTTACCTGCTTGCCAATAATAAAATAATACAGATAGCGTATAAAAAAGATTAGAACTGTCAATAATAAAGGCTATTACGTAAGTAACTGCATTTGCCAATGAATTTTTTTTTACTTTAGCGCACAACTTTTTGAGAACTATATTATTTAAAACCAGATTGATTTAATTGTATGCATATTGCAATAGCGGGAAATATTGGATCCGGAAAAACTACACTCACCAGTTTATTATCAAAACAGTTTAAATGGGAACCCCATTACGAAGACGTGAATGACAATCCCTATCTAAACGATTTTTATGATGACATGCAACGCTGGTCGTTCAACCTTCAGATTTATTTTCTGAATAGCCGCTTTCAGCAGATTTTAAAAATCAAGAAGCATCCAAAAACAATTATTCAGGACAGAACCATTTACGAAGACGCATACATTTTTGCACCTAACCTGCATGCTATGGGGTTAATGACAACACGCGATTTTCAGAACTATCAGCAGTTGTTTGAGCTGATGAACAGTTTTGTTTCTCCACCTGATTTGATGATTTATCTGCGTGGTACTGTTCCGGCTCTGGTAAAGCAAATTGAAAAACGTGGAAGGCCTTACGAAAATAATATACGTATTGATTATCTGAAACGACTTAACGAGCGTTATGAAGCCTGGATTTCAACTTATGAACTTGGCAAGCTGCTGATTATTGATATTGATGAAATTAACTTTGCTGAAAACAAAGAACATCTGGGAATGATTATCGAGCGTGTGCAAGCCGAACTCAGCGGTTTATTCAGCAAATAAGCATCTTCTATTTTTTTATTTATATTTGCCGCAGAAAGTTCTTTCATTCATTTCAACCGGTAAAGGTTTCTTCTGTTTAAAAACTGAAGATATAAAAGGGAATCACGTTAAAATCGTGAGCTGTAGCGCAACTGTACGTAACGCATCAACATATTTCTGCTGTATTTACTGCAATATTTGTAGGAAGTAAAAGAGATAAAAGTTACAAGCCAGGATATCTGTCTTTACTGAGGCTGTTCATTCAGCCATTGACCATGCTTTCGCATTAAAAGCAGAAGTCTGTATTGATACAACCATAAACAAAGGTTGTATTATTCCTCACTTTTTTTTACTGCACTGCATGTAGAAATGCTTGACAAAAACCAAGCAAACACATGTATAACTATTATCTGTTGTTTATTTCTTTTCTCATTTGCACCAATATTCAGGCGCAGACAGATACTTTTCACATCAAGGTAGTTAATATTGAAGCATTGCGACAACAAGATGCTACACCGGGAATAAAATTTGAAAATATTGACAGCATCAGCCTGAAGCAATTCAATACTGAATCGTTAAGTGACCTTCTTTCAGCCGAAAGTGGTGTTATTATTAAAAATTACGGACCGGGTTCATTAGCTTCTTCAACTATCAGAGGTGGTAATGCAAATCAGACTGCAGTAATCTGGAATGGTTTCAACATCAATAATCCTATGCTGGGGCAGACAGACCTTTCTGTTATCCCTGAATTTTTTGCTGATAAAATAAGTATGCAATATGGTGGTGGCAGTGCACAATGGGGAAGTGGTGCTGTTGGTGGTGCCGTTTTACTCAATTCAGCTACATTTTTTAATAAAGGAGTTGATGCAGAAGTAAATATTGGTGCAGGAAGCTATGGGTGGCTGCGACAATCATTTAAAACAAACTATAGCAACAACAGATGGATCTTTAATCTTAAAGCATTTAACGACTATTCGTCAAATAATTTTCGTTTTCAAAATTCTATCACGCTTGAAAAGCAATTTCAAAAACATGCACGCACTCAAGGACAAGGTGTGTTAAGCGAAATTGTTTACCGAATAAATAAAAATGGCACACTAAGTATAGCTGCATGGCTTGATAAATTCAACAGACAAATTCCTCCGGTACTCAATCAAACATCTGATGCCAAACAGAAAGATGACAATCTAAGAATCACTTCGCAATGGCGTCAACAGTTGCCTAAAGGAGAGTTAGCTGTTCGTGCTGCATGGTTCAATCAGGACATATATTATTCAGATAGCTTAAAGAACATAAATGCAACAAGCAAGGCAAAGTCATTGCTGGCAGAAGCTGAATATAAATTTCATCTGGGCAAACACAGAGAAATACATACAGGAATAAACAACAATTACACCACAGCAACAGCAGACGAATATAAAAAGGAAGCACAATTAAACTCTTTTGCACTTTTCATTGGTGAATCAGCACATTTTTTTAACAATAAATTAAAACCATCAGTATCATTCCGAAAAGAATTTATTGATAACAAGCAAGCACCATTTACCTGGTATGCAGGAGGAGAAATTGCATTGTTTAAAAACATTTCTTTGAAATTAAATGCTGCAAGTGTCTATCGCAATCCAACCCTGAATGACTTGTACTGGCAGCCGGGTGGAAATAAAAATCTGGAACCTGAATCAGGAAAAACAGGCGACATCGGTCTTTGTTTAAGTGAAATCAACATTGCAAAAAACATCTATGTAAAGACTGAGATTACACTCTTTAACAGGAAAATGAAAAATCAGATTATATGGCTGCCGGAAAATGGTTATTGGTCGTCACAAAATCTTAACAGAACAGAAAGCAAGGGCATAGAAACAAAAACGAACATACGATACAACTATCAAAAATGGTTTGCTGCTTTAAATGTTTCAACAAATTATATTGAAGCCACCAATGAAAAAGCCCGTTTTGAAAATGATGCTTCTGTGGGCAAACAATTAATTTATGTACCCATGTACTCCGGCAATGGAAGTATAGCAATTGGATTTGACAAACTGATTGTAAAATATACTATTCAGTATTCAGGCTATCGTTACACTACAACAGATAATCTTGAATATTTAGAACCATTTTGGCTTCATGGATTTTATGCCGCATGCAGCCTGACAGCACAAAAAATAAAATTTCAACTTTACTTTAAAATCAACAACCTGTTTGATGAAAACTATGAGACAATACGTAATCGTCCAATGCCCTTACATTCATACAAAGCAGGAATCATTATTCAGATAAATTCAAAATCAAAATAAATATGAAAAGACTCAGACTCATCATTGTATCCATGTCACTATTTCAATTAGTGTCTGCAAAACTTTATGCACAAACGGTTAGCGATTTCGAAAACCTGACTTTGCCGGCAGATAGTTTTTTCAACGGATCGTCACAGCAAGGAGGAACTAATTTCATTTCAGGAAATGCTACTTTTCCTAACTTCTTCGACCCTTCATTTCAGTATTGGCTTTCTGGGTGGGCATACAGCAATGTTGCTGATAGCAGCACTGCAGGCTTTGGAAATATGTATGCCTGCGCTTCACTGACAGGATATAATGGCTCAGGCATTTACGCAATAGGTCAGCAAAATGCAACCATAACACTTTCAGGTAGTGCTGCTGGCAAAGTTGTTAACGGCTTTTATGTTACCAATGCAACCTATCCATACATCAGCATGAGAGATGGAGATGGTTTTTCAAAAAAATTCGGAGGACCATCAGGAAATGATCCAGATTATTTTATTCTGACCATACACAATTGGTATAATGGAAATTTAAGCAGTGATAGTGTTAACTTTTATCTTGCTGATTTTCGTTTTACAAATAATGCTCAGGATTATATCATCAACGACTGGCAATGGGTAGATTTAACAGGACTTGGTAACACTGACAGTTTGCTTTTTACGCTTTCCTCAAGTGATGTTGGAAGTTTTGGCATCAACACACCTTTGTTTTACTGTATTGATAACCTCACTACTGCCGATTCGCCTGTAGCAATCTCAGAGATTAAAAACGACATATTACAAGTTTATCCAAATCCTGCAACTTCCTTTATCTTATTAACCAAAAAAATGGATGATTTCTTTATCACTGATGTTGAAGGTCGGGTTGTTATGAAATCATTTAATTTAAATGCAGGAGATAAAATATCTGTAACATCACTCAAAGACGGATTATATTTTATCAATGGACAATATAACAACGAATCAATAAAATCTAAATTTATAAAATGTTCGGCTCATTAAAAACAGTATTGATTGCATTGACTTGCTTGATTTCATTAACTAAAAGCAATGGTCAGTTTGCACCACCTGCCAGTCAGCCGGGCACTACGGCAATACATAAAGACAGCAGCATTATAGTTTCTTGGGCAACTCAATGCAGCATTGTCAGAGGATGGCAGGACATTTCTAATCAGAGTTTAGGTATATGTACAATTGGCGACAGCACTTCTGCTTTGGGAATGGCTGATGGCCTTGTAGTTAGCCTTGGCGATGGTGGCATTGCCACATTAACATTAACAAATCCAATTATGAATGGAAGTGGATGGGACTTTGCAGTATTTGAAAATAGTTTTAGCGAAACATTTCTTGAACTTGCTTTTGTTGAAGTGAGTAGCGATGGCATAAACTTTTTTCGTTTTCCATCAGTGTCGTTAACACAAGATACAGTGCAGGTTGGAAGCTTTGGAAGCATTGATGCAACACAAATTGACAACCTGGCAGGCAAGTACAGTGCGTTTTACGGTACGCCATTCGACTTAGATATCATGACAGGAATTGCAGGTCTTGACGTAAATCATATCACTCATATCAGAATAATTGATGTGGTAGGAAGTATTAACGAAGTTTATGCTACATACGATTCTCAAATGCATAAGGTTAACGATCCTTGGCCAACACCGTTTCCCAGTTCCGGCTTCGACCTTGATGCAGTAGGTGTCATTCATCAAATTACAACTTCTGTAAATAAAGTTAAAGAAAATCCATTTAATATCTCCTACCCCAATCCTATCAACAGAAACGGTGTGATAAAATTAAATCTTTCAAATACTGAATATCTGAACATAACATTGTTTGACATTTCAGGAAAAGTTATCTATCAGTTTTCGAATGGAGAAATCACTGCGGGTGAACATCATTTCAATCTTAGAAATTCTTTAATTGATAATGGAATTTACTTTTTAAAAGTATCATCTACAGAGCATACAGAAACCTTTAAACTTATTGTTAATGATTAAGCAATCTGTATTTTTATTTCTTGCTTGCGTGCTTGTTTTTTCCTGTAAAAAGGATAAGCCAGAAACAATAACTCCATCTGTAATTATATCAAACAGTAGTGGTGTGGTGTATATTACCAATGAAGGAAATTTTCAGTTTGGAAATGCAGCAATCAGCCTGTATGACAAAGATTCGAAAAATATTATTGAAGATTATTACAAGCAAGTAAATCAGGTTCCCTTGGGTGATGTTTGTCAGAGTATGGTTTACTTTAATAACAAGTTTTACATTGTAGTCAACAATTCTTCTAAAGTGATGGTAGTTAATGCTGCAACATTCAAAATTGAAACAACTATTTCGGGGTTTAATTCACCACGCTATTTTATACCTGTCAGCAATAGCAAAGCTTATGTATCGGATTTATACGATAACAGATTGGCAATTGTAAATCTGTCAACCAACATTATCTCAGGCTATATTCCGGCCGTTGCAGGCACAGAACAAATGAAAATGGTTTATGGAAAAGTTTTTGTTTCATCACTCTTCACTGATAAAATTTATGTCATCAATTCGATGACAGACCTGCTTACGGACAGTATTGCTTTGGCCTATTCGCCCAACTCTATCTGTGAAGATAAAAACGGTATGTTGTGGATTATGTGCAGTGGTGATTCATTGAAACAAAAGCCATCGGCTTTAGTACAGCTAAACCCAATAGACAATCAGGTAATAAAAAGCTTATATTTTAATGGCAACCATGCACCCTGGCGTATGTGCATGAATAAGCAGAATGATACATTATATTTTCTTGATCGTCATGTTTGGCAAATGAGCATTGGCGACACCACCTTACCTACAACACCGTTCATCAATGGTAATGGAAAATTATTTTACGCACTGAATGTTGATGCTTCCAATGGAGAAATTTATGTATCGGATGCAATAGACTATTTGCAACATGGAAGTATCTATCGTTATACCGCTTCAGGAGATTTGACAGATCAGTTTAAAGCAGGTATTATTCCCGGAGGATTTTGTTTTCGGTAAAATTTAATTGGGGATAGTTAAGAAAAGTTGTGATCCCGATTGGATTCGAACCAATGACCTACTGCTTAGAAGGCAGTTGCTCTATCCAGCTGAGCTACGGGACCAAACAGCCATAAACATAAAAGTCTAAAGCGGTAACCACTTTAGACTCTTTTTTCTTGTCGGGGTGGCAGGATTCGAACCTGCGACCTCCTGCTCCCAAAGCAGGCGCGATGAACCGGGCTACGCTACACCCCGAAAAATTTATTAATCGGTTACGACTCAAAGAACAACTCTTATGCGAAGAAACATCTGCTTCGCTTTACACCTGTTTTTCGCAAAACTTTTGCGGTGAGGGTGGGATTCGAACCCACGGTACAGGTTACCCCGTACGACAGTTTAGCAAACTGTTCCTTTCGGCCTCTCAGGCACCTCACCTTTTCAGATGGGCGGCAAAGGTAAAAAAAAGTATATGTAAACAAAACTATATGCTTTAATTTTATTTTTTTATGCCTCTTATATGCTAATATTGCCATTATGAGAGTTGCCGGTATCAACAGTTTATTTGCATTTTTGCTTTTAATGGTCTCTTGCACAGACCACAAACCTCAGAATTATACAGTAGCTGAGACAAACAACAGTTCAGGATTTATCGCCCTTGCAGATGTAAAAACCTGGGATCCGGCATGGAGTAAAGAAAATAAAGTTGTGTATCAGGTACTTCAGGAGCCTGATAATCTACACCCTACCAATGGCAAAACTTTGATGCGCAGTGAGGTTATGCTTTACACTCAAGGTGTTCTGATTGGTACAGATTTTAAAACAAATACTTTAAAACCCAATCTCCTTACCAAACTACCGGTTTATGATGCTGTAAATAGTACCTATAGCTTCCATTTGAGAAATGATGTGCAATGGGATAATGGTGAACACCTTAATGTTAATGATATTCTTTTCACTTTGAAAGTTTATAAAAGTGCTCTTACTCAGAATGATTTTTTCAAGCCTTATCTCGACAACATGTTAGACTTTATTCCTGATAGTAATGATTCGCTTGCCTTCAGTATAAAAATTGCAAAACCTTATCTGCAGGATGTTGCCATCTGGGGTGATGTAATTATTATGCAACAGTCATTTCATGATCCCAAAAACATTCTTGCAAAATATTCGCTGGCAACAGTTGCTGCTGACAATTTCCAGTCCATTGTACCAACAGATGTTAAAAAGTGGTTTGAAGAATTTAATTCTGAAGCAACAGGTTTTAACCTGAAAAAACTGAATGGATTAGGGCCCTATAAAGTTACTGCATGGGAACATGGACAGTTTTTAACGTTGGAGAAAAAAAATAATCATTGGACAGATCATTCCAAAGACTCTTCAGAACATTCTTCAGTCGCAAAAATAATTTTCAAAATCAGCAGCGATCCAAATGTGAATGTTCTTGAATTTAAAAAGCAACAATTTGATGCCAGCACAACACTTGCTACAAAATCACTTCTAAAATTACGAGAGGATTCTTTATTCATTCATAATTATCATGCTCAGTTTACAAGCACTTTCAACTATTCATTTGCGGCTTTTAACATGAAACCTGACGGGAAGAAGCATAAAAAGTTGTTTGATGATATAAAAGTAAGGAAAGCAATGTCCATGCTATTTCCTTATGAGCAAATAAACAGAGCATTGTATAAAGGAGAATACAAACGACAAGCAGGACCTGTATGCAGTCATAAATATAATTTCAATGAATCGCTTACTCCAATTTTGCAGAACTACAGTGAAGCCACAAAACTACTTGCCGATGCAGGATGGAAAGACAGTGATAACGATGGTGTGCTTGACAAAATGATTGGTGGCATAAAAGAAGATTTTAAATTTGATATGAACATTTATGCCGGCATTCCTGACTGGAACGATCTTTCGCTGATGCTTGCTGCCGAATTAAAAAAAGCAGGTATAGTGATGACAATTGTTCCTCTTGAAGTACCCGTATTTTTAGAAAAAGCACGAACTCATGATTTCGATATGCTTATGAGTGTGTGGACAACAAATGTTTCGCCTGATGACTTCACACAATTATGGCATACATCAAGTTGGAGTGAAAATGGTGATAACTATTCAGGATTTGGCAACAACACTTCAGATGCGTTGATTGATTCAATAAAATATACTGTTGATGACTCACTGCGAACTGCTATGGACAAACGTTTTCAGAAAATGGTGGTTGATGACATGGCATATATTTTTCTCTTTAATTCGCAGCGCAGAATTGCCGTTCACAAGCGTTTCGGAAATGTAAATCTTTATTTTGAAAAACCTGGACTGCTTCTCAATACTTTTCGACTACTTTCACCGGTCAACAAAACTTCTGCAGCAGAATAAATAAATTTCAGAAACAGGAAGATGCGGCATATCATTTTCAAATACTTTTTTATTTTTTCTGTACTGTTGGTTTCATCGTTTATGCTGTCCGTTTATATGCCCGGTGATGCATTGGATTACATTCTCATGCGAGAAGAAAAAACAAGTATTTCTTCAACTCATTATGAGCATCAAAAAACATTGCTGGCGCAACGCCTTGGCTACGACAAACCTTTATTTTATTTTTCTGTAAAGTCCTTAGCTGAATATGGATGGCAACAATATTTTCCTTCAACACAACAACAAAAAAGTTACAATCACTTGCTTCGCAATTACGGTTGTGGCAGTGAAGTATCTACTTTTTATAAGAAGATAAATGCCGCAAGAACAGCAATTGCTACATCATTCACCACGGCAACCGATACTTCAATAAAACATACAGCAGCTTTAGCAGCAAACTGTTTATATCAGATAGAAACACAAGTAAATCTGAGAAAGAATGACAGCATCCTTCATTCCTTCAACACCTACGCTGCAACACTTAAACTTACTGCACTGGCTAATTCTATTTTGCATTCCTATAATGAAATGCAAACTAATAAATCATCATGGAAGAAATGGGTTCCTGTAATTCAATTTAATGCACAAAATCGTTTTCATGACTGGTTTTTTGGAACACATAAAAATAATGGCATCATACATTTAAACTTAGGCCAATCGCTTTATACCGGAAGAAGCATTGGCTCATTGTTGAAAGAAAAAATATTCTGGTCACTGTTGCTGACTATTCTGGCAATTCTTATAGCATTTATTTCCGGCATATTTATTTCAATGTGGTTGACCTATACAAGAAGCAAACTTGCAAGCCGCATCATCAATATAATTACAGTGATTTTTTATTCTTTACCGGTTTATTTTGCAGGCACAGCTTTACTATATTTTTTCTCTAACCCTGATTTCTTACAGATATTCCCATCTTCGGGTGTAATGCCAATTGGGGGATTTTCTTCAGACGTAAGTTTGACAGAAAAATTTTTGGGTACACTACCCTACCTGATTCTGCCGTTAATTTGCTACACTTATTCATTGTGGGCATTTGTTCAACGTACATCTGCAAGTCTAATATCAGCTGAGATAAAAAAACCTTATGCTCTAATGGCACAGGCAAAAGGGCTAACAAAAAAAGAAGTTGTTATAAGACACATTTTTCCAAATATCATAGCACCCTTTGTAGCCTTGCTTGCCAATATGTTTCCGGCTGTTATTGGTGGTTCGGTAATTATTGAATCACTATTTTCTATTCCGGGTATGGGACTTGAACTGATTCATGCTACAACAACAAGAAATTACCCCTTCATTTCTGCTGTGATTTTAATTACAGGACTCATTACGATGTTGCTTTATCTGCTGAACGAATGGATTCAGCATTTTATTGACCCACGAACCAAAACTGTTCAGTCATGAGGAGAAAGTTGAAATTTCGCTTAGCAAAACTTTGGCTTTTGATAGTTATACTCCTTGCATTGTTTGCTCCATTTCTTGCCAATGAGAAACCATTTTTTGGAAATGATAATCTAACTACTAACGATAATTTACCATCAGGATTTGAGAGCAATGGAAACAATCAGATTCTGCACCCTATACCCTACTCACCAGGTCAGCCCGGACAAAATGATGTAGCCTTATTAAGCCCGTTTCAAAAAAACTATTACACCAACAATACCGGACAACAAATTGAATTGCCACTACGGTTTCATCATTGGTTAGGCACAGATGCAATTGGTGCTGATGTAGCTGCAGGAATTGTTTTTGGTTTACGACACAGTTTAATCATTGCTTTGCTTTCAATGATTTTCAGCATTGCAATTTCACTGATTGCAGGTATCTGTTCAGGATATTTTGCTGACTC
>DKKR01000015.1:0-9380 GCA_002455375.1 Bacteroidetes bacterium UBA6661 | reverse complement strand
ATTTTGGAAGATTTCCAATAAAAGAAAAATCACAGAGACAAAACACATACATCTCAATCCTGATTTTTGGATTTCGCTGCTGACACAGGTAATGGTAGCCATACCACAACTCATTATCATCATTGCCCTCTCTTCATTGTTTCAACCATCTATCATCACATTAATATTAGTTTTCGGATTGGTACTCTGGGTTGAACCATCAAGAATGATTAGGGCAGAAGTACAGCGACTGCGTAATGAAGGCTTTGTTGATGCTGCAATTGTTACCGGATTTTCATTCAGACAAATTGCATTCAGACATTTAATACCCAATTTAATTACTGTTGTAAAACCCATATTCTTATATGGAATGGCAGCAGTAATACTGAGTGAATCAGGTCTTTCGTTTATTGGCTTAGGCGTAAATCCCGGAACCGTTACCTTAGGTGGGCTGATGGCGCAGGCAAAAGAAAATATTGATGCCTGGTGGCTGATACTCTTTCCGGGCTTATGTTTATTCTTTACAATTCTGAGTTTGTCAGTCTTGAGCGAAAAAAAATAAATCTTAATATTTTATCACGTCACTATGTATTCTACTCGCACGTGATAGATACTGCCAAGCATTTTCTTAAACAGCCTTTTCAATTCAGTAATATCCCTGAAAGTAATATTACAGTTTGAAAACTGTCCATGCGCAATCTGATTATCAATAATATCATCAACCAATTTATTGATGCTCTCAGAATCGTGCTTCTTAAGACTTCGTGATGCAGCTTCAACAGAATCTGCCATCATCAGCACAGCAGTCTCTCTGCTGAAAGGTTTCGGACCGGGATAATGAAATGCATTTTCATCAATAATCTTGTCAGGATAATTTTTCAGATACGACTCGTAAAAATATTGTACACGTGATGTACCATGGTGTGTTCTTATAAAGTCAATAACCAAATCGGGTAAATTATGCTTTCTGGCTTTTTCTATTCCTTTAATCACATGGCTGATAATGATACCTGCACTTTCATCAAAAGACAACTCATCATGTGGATTTACCTGCGTTACCTGGTTTTCAATAAAATAAAGTGGCATATCCATTTTACCGATGTCATGATACAATGCACCTACTCTGACCAACAAGGCATTGCCTCCGATTTTAAACATTGCTGACTCGGCAAGATTCGCAACCTGCAATGAATGCTGAAATGTTCCGGGTGCTTTTATACTCAGTTCATGTAACAATGGATTGTTGCTATCAGCAAGTTCTATCAATGAAATATCAGAAGTAACTTTAAAAATGCGCTCAAGGAAATATATTAATGGATAAGCAAAAAGTGTCAGCAGAACGTTAGCAAGCAACCAGAAAGAATTTTCCCAATTTACTTTAACCATATTTCCTGCGTGAATAATTTCGAGGCTGGTATAACAAATAAAATAACCGATGTAAACAAACAATACAGCCCAGAAAACATGCGAGCGGTTACGCATATCCTTAATACTGAAAATAGTTATCATGCCCGCACAAATTTGTGTAAACACAAAATCAAAACCATTGGATGCGATTGATCCTAAAATTAATATTGTGATAATGTAGCCAAACAAGGCAAGTCTTGTATCGAAAAAAGTTCGCAGTACAATGGGGAGAATACATAGCGGAACAATATATAAGCTCACCGCTTCAACTTTAAGCGACCATGTGTATATAAAGACATCAAAAACCACCATCAATAAAATAATACTTAGTCTTCTGTTTGACTGAAAAATATCTTTTCTGCGCTGTGCCAGAAATATCATCAATAACGAAAGACATAAAACAACCAATATTACCTGTCCGATTAGAACATGTCTATTGGGACGCGCATACTCTTCAGTGATTGATTTCAAAGATTCCAACTCCTGATATTTTTCACGTGTCACAACTTCACCTTTGGCAATTATCAAATCGCCTTTCTTAACCATTCCGCGCGTTTCAGAGACCGACCCAATCAACTCATCTTTAAAACGGTCAGTCATTGCTTTGTCAATAGTTAAATCGTTACTCACCAAAGGAGCAAGTATTGAGATTGCCTTATCAGGAGCATCAATATGTTTTTCCTTAGCAATACGGGTCAACTCATTAACGGCATCATCTTCAAAAATAAAATTGTTGGCAGGTATCAGGTCAACACCCTTGATTACTTTGGCTTGCCCAAAGGAGATGGTTCGTGCAGTTTCGTCAGCTACACCATTCTTATAAAGTTCATTAGCAAGAATTGAAATCTCCTGCTTCAATAACTCTGCTTCTTGTTTATCTGTTGGATCAATACGTGCTATTGCACGTTGTAAAACCTGCTCCTTAACAGCAGTGTCACGTTCAAAAAAAAGTGTTGCGTTGAGAAGTAGAATTCTTTTCTCTGCATTGAGCGAATCTTTATTTTTCAAAACAGCAAAATCAAACGGAGCAATCAGTTCTTTCTCAGTCCAGGGCTTAGATATAGAATAATCAAACTTATACCTTACCTGATGCGGCAACATTTTAATAATCAGAAAGGCTGTAAGACAAAAGATAATAAATTTAAGAACTATCTCATGCTGATTGCTGATGTAAAGGAGCTTCTTTTTCATTGGCTGCTAAATTATTAAAAAGCAATGCAGCAGAAAAAAATAAAAAGCAAGCCTGTAAGCCGGATTCTGTTATCTGAATACTTTGCAGCAATCAAATCCCCTATCATTTGTCTGTTTGCGGCATACCCTTCACGAAGATGTTCATTGCTGAACAAACGGCAACGAGCCATTACCTGTTCGTGATTTATTTTGCCTTTCAACTCCTGAGGTTTACCTTGCATTTTCATTGCTGAATATGCCCGTAAGCTCTTACCTCACGTTTTCACCTTTACCTCCGTGCAATACATTGCCGGTGGAATTATTTTCTCTGTGGCACTTTCTGTTATAGCTTCATCGCTTTAGCTACACCCTCCTTTAACAGGAGGCAGGATGCTCTGTGTTGCCCGGACTTTCCTCTCTTAAACGAGTTAAGAGCGATAGAGCGGCTTGCTGATACAAAAATACAGTTTATTACCTTTAGTTTTTAGTCAATGTCAATAAACATTCAATCGTTGATTTTTTTACTTAATTTAAATCAAACCAAACTCATGAAATGAATTTCGGTTAGCTATCTTAGCAAAATGAGTAAAGCGGCTTATCTTAATGGTTTTTCGGCATACATTAAACTGGAAAAATCATTATCTGCCAATTCCAATGAAGCTTATATGCATGATGTGGAATTGCTTTATGAATTTCTTCTGGAAACCCACCCGGAAAAGAATGTAGAAAAGCTCACATTAGACCATCTTCAGGAATTTATTCAGTGGATTAACGAGCGGAATCTCAGTGCCCGTTCACAAGCCAGAATTATTTCCGGTGTTAAAGCATTCTATAAATATCTCTTACTTGAAAATATTATCTCTGACGACCCAACAACGCTATTAGAAACACCTAAACTTGGCAGAAAACTTCCTGAATTTTTAACTATTGAAGAAGTGGATGCTATGTTAAATGCTATTGATTTGAGTACAGCAGAAGGTCAGCGTAACAGAGCTATGCTCGAAACTCTTTATAGTTCAGGATTACGTGTCAGTGAACTTATTTCCTTAAAAAAATCGAATTCATTCTTCGACATTGGATTTTTAAAGATTACCGGTAAAGGTAATAAAGAAAGACTGGTACCAATCGGCTCTTCTGCAATTAAACATATTAATATTTACGAAGAGTCTTTCAGAAGACAACTTAAAATCAAGACAGGTAATGATGACATTCTTTTTCTGAACAGAAGAGGTGCACAGTTAACACGTGTGATGGTTTTTACAATCATCAAACAATTAGCAATTAAAATTCAGCTTAAGAAAAAAATCAGTCCGCATACGTTCAGACATAGCTTTGCCACGCACCTGATTGAAGGTGGTGCCGATTTACGTGCTGTGCAGGAAATGCTCGGCCATGAAAGTATTACCACAACAGAAATTTACACTCACTTAGACAGAGATTATCTCCGTCAGGAAATTATGCAACATCATCCACGCGCATGAGTGAAAAGAAACGACTTGTTATTGTTGGTGGTGGTGCTGCCGGTTTTTTTTCTGCTATCAATGCTGCACAACTGGCAAACAATCTGGAGGTAATTATCTTAGAAAAAACACATAAACTTTTATCAAAGGTTCGTATTTCCGGTGGTGGCCGGTGCAACGTGACGCATCAATGTTTTGATAATAAATTATTGGCTGCAAATTATCCTCGGGGAAATAAAGAATTGCTAAGTTGCTTTCATCAATTCAATGCTGCTGACACTATTGAGTGGTTCAGTCAGCACAAAATAAAATTAAAAGCAGAATCTGACGGAAGAATGTTTCCTGACACTGATTCGTCAGAAACCATAATCAATTGCTTTCTGAATGAAGCAAACAAATCCGGAATAACTATTAAAACCGGGGTTGCACTGACTGGTTATTCTCAAACAGAAGATGGTCAATTTATTTTGCATCTCTCTGACAAAACTACTTTGCATGCCACATTTTTACTCATTGCTTCAGGCGGGCATCCTGCAGCATCTGCATATTCGTGGATTTCGAATGTATCCAATCATACGATATTAAATCCAACGCCCTCACTTTTTACTTTCAATATCCCAAATTCACCATTCAAAGGTCTTGAAGGCGTTGCCGTAGAAGTTACTTTAACCTTACCCGGCTACAACAGAACTGAAAAAGGCCCGTTACTCATCACACACTGGGGATTGAGCGGTCCGGTAGTTTTAAGAATGTCTGCATGGGCGGCAGAATGGTTAGGCAAGAAGAATTATCTTACTGAGGTCAGCATAAATTTTTTACAAGGATTAAATCATGCTAAAGCATTGGAGATTTTTACTGAAAATAAAAACACTTATGCCAAGCTAAGTTTAGCAACCAATAAATTTTCCACCAATATACCGAACCGATTATGGGAGCGTTTACTCGAATGTGCAAACATTGATAAACAACTACAATATGCGCAACTATCAAAAAAGCAAATCAACACCTTAGTAAATTTGTTAGCTGACTTTCGAGTAGCGATGAACGGAAAAACAACATTCAAAGAAGAATTTGTGACGTGTGGTGGCGTTCACTTGGCTGAAATCAATATGAAAACTATGGAAAGCAAAAAAATCTACAATCTGTTTTTTGCAGGAGAAGTGATTAATGTTGATGGCATTACCGGTGGATTTAACTTTCAGGCTGCATGGTCAACAGCAATGATAGCAGCTCGCAATATTGCGTCAAGATGTAACAATAGCTAACTTTGCGAAGATGAAAAATTTGATTTTATTTTCTATTTCAATTGCTGCTTTGCTGATTCTTACATCTTCTTGTAAAAATAGCCCTAACGAACAAGACCAAATGAAGCAACAACAAATAAACCCTGAAAAATTAAAAGAACAGTTAGTAAAAGTCAACAAAGCGCAGGTTTATTCAGAAGATGATCAGATTGAAGATTTTCTTAAGCGATATAAATATCCGGTTACTACTACTGCATCTGGATTGAGATACTATATATATAAGACTAATAAAGATATTAAACCAAACTCCCACAGCATTGTCGAAGTTGCTTACAGAGTCCACTTGCTTGATGGCACTGTTTGTTATTCATCTGACAGTACCGGTAATTTGGTTTTTCAAATCGGCAAAACTGACCTTCCTGTTGGTTTACAAGAAGGAGTTCTACTGATGTCAAAAGGAGAAAAGGCTGTTTTAATAACACCTTCAAAATTGGGTTATGGTTTCACCGGTGATGGGGCAAACATTCCACCCAATGCAGTTCTATATTACGATGTCGAATTGAAAAAAATAAAAAAATAAATGTTTAAACAAATTGCTTTTCTTTTATCTACACTACTTCTGATTTCATCCTGTGGTAAAAAATTCAACAAACTTGAATCCGGTCTTGAATACTGCATTATTGATGCAAAGAAAAATGGAACAAATGCAAAACCGGGAGATATTCTCAATTTAAACATGCTATATAAAACTGAGAATGACACTGTGCTGTTTAATTCGCAAGCCATTTCTGATTCATTCAGACTTATTCTGAAAAAACCACAATATTCAGGCGATATTAACGAAGGACTTGCTTTGATGCAACCTGGTGATAGTGCACAATTTAAAATTGATGCGGAAAAATTTTATAATGAATCACTCAAACAATCTCTTCCGCATTATATTAAACCGGGGAGTAAAATAATTTTTGAAGTACGATTGACTAAAATTACGCATCTCAAGGAGTATGAAAAAGAGCTTTCATTAGCAAAAAAGAAAAAGAGAGATGAAGAGACAACGTTAGTAAACAACTATGTAATTGATCATAACCTGAAAGGAGAATTTCTTCCAACAGGAACTTTTTTCACAGTAATTAAAGAGGGAAAAGGCCGCAGTGCCAATGCTGAAAATATTGTTGATGTTCTGTACACAGGCAGTTTTCTTGATGGAACTGTTTTTGACAAACGCACAGATATTCAGAATCCTTTTCGCTGTAAAGTTGGAAGCAATGGACTTGTTGATGGATGGAATGAAGCTTTACAACGAATGAAAGAAGGTGGCAAAGTTGTAGTTGTACTTCCTTCTAACAGTGCTTATGGCGAAAAAGGTTATGGTCCTATTCCACCTTACACACCAATTATTTTTGAAATTGAGTTGTTAAAAGTTCTGAAATAAATATCAGACTTTTTTAATAGTGTCATTATAAAAAAAAAGATTGAATTTACTTCAATTGCATACTTGTTAAAAGCAAACATATCATTCACTAATAACAAATTAACACTTTTTATACTCTTAAACTGTAAGTTGAAAACTAAAAAGGTTTTCTATCACTAATACTTTTTAGACATTTATATTTGTTTCTGCAATTCTGTAATAAACCGATATCATGAAACATCACTACTTTACTTTTATTTTAATTATTTTTCTTTCAATAAATCATTCACTAAAAGCACAGGTACTTCCACCACAATTTACTGATCAACTTGTAAGCACAGGTTGGGACTTTTTAGAAGGGTACACCGAAGATTCAACAGGACAACAATATGTTTGGGAAAAAGCCGGATTGGTTTGGGTAGTTGATACTAATGGCGTTAAATTACCACAACCTTTAATAAACATTAGTGAAGAAGTGGGCAATTGGCGTGATCATGGCATGAATGGTTTTGCAATTGACCCTAACTTCAGAACTAACGGATATTTTTATTTATATTATGTTGTTGATAGGCACTATCTTCTTCACTACGGTACAGGCAGCTACAGTCCAACAACAAATGAATATGACGCTGCAACTATTTGCCGCATTACAAGATATACAGCAGATGCTGCAACTAACTTTACAACAACTATTCCCGGAAGCAGACTTGTTTTACTGGGTGAAACAAAAAAAACAGGAATCCCTGTTTTGTATGACACACATAGTGCAGGAACATTATTATTTGCAACAGATGGAACATTGATTGTATCTGCCGGTGATGGTGCTTCACCTGCAACAGCGGATAGTGGGCAAATATCTTCTATTCTCAGTTACTGGGCTCAAGCAATAGCCGATAGTATTATCACACCACAACAAAATGTGGGTGCTTATCGGGCACAGCTAATCCAATCATTGAATGGAAAACTTTTGCGATTAGATCCGGCAACCGGTGATGGAATTCCTTCTAATCCTTTTTATGACAGTACCGATGCACGTTCTCCTCAATCAAGAGTTTGGGCATTGGGATTAAGAAATCCATTTCGCATTTCACTTAAACCGGGTACAGGAGAATCAGACCCCACAGCAGGTAACCCCGGAACATTTTATGTAGGTGATGTGGGTTGGCAATTTTGGGAAGACATAAATATATGCAATAGCCCCGGAATGAATTTTGGCTGGCCTGTATATCAAGGTTATGATTTAGATCCGAACTATTTTGCTGCAAAACAATTTAACTTCTTTGCGCCTAATCCACTTTATGGTTTTGGTGGTTGCACACAACCCTATTTTACATTTCATGAATTGGTAAAAAATCCTACTGCTAATGGCATTGTAAGTTTTAACAACTCTTGTAACCCAGTACAACCAATTCCAGCAACCGTGCATACCTTCATTCACGCACGACCTGTTATTGATTACTATCATGGCAATCGCGCCCGAACCGGAATTTTCACCGGAAACAATGCTTCAACAATAGATATAGATAATCCATTATCGCCTGTAGATGGTGTTCGTTTTGGCGGATTTGCCTCTGTTGCAGGACCATTATATCAGGGCAATAAATTTCCTTTGGATTTACAAGGAAGTTATTTCCATGCTGATTATGGTGGTGAATGGATTAAGCAATTTAAATTTAATGCAAACGATACAGCAATCTATGTAAGAGATTTTGCATCCAATATGGGACCTGTAGTTTTTCTGACTGAAAATAATAAGGATGGTTGTCTCAATTATGTCAAATATCCCGATCAAATCAGAAAAATATGTTATGTTGGAAATGTAAACAACATCCCAACTGCTGTTGCATTGTCTGACACCATGTATGGTGCATCACCGTTAGTTGTTCAGTTTAATGGAAGTCAATCACATGATCCGGAGAATGATTCACTATCTTTCTTCTGGAGTTTTGGCGATGGCTTTACTTCTACTCAGATTAACCCACAGCATACTTACACAAGCCCGGGTGGTGTAATTCTAAGTTATTGGGCTGTATTAACTGTTACTGATACAGCAGGTAACGCTGCCAAAGACTCTGTTTTTATCTCAATAAATAATACACCTCCTGTTGTAAACATTACAAGTTTTAATGATGGTGATTTATATTCCATGCTTCAAATCTCAACGCTACCACTTCAGGCAACAGTGACAGATGCTGAGCATGCACCGGGTCAACTACACTATAAATGGAATGTTTATTTTCATCATAACCAACATGAACATCCGGAACCTACTGACACAAACAAAATTACTTCTGTAACTATTTTGCCTGCCGGTTGCGATGGTGAAACTTATTATTACCGAATAAAACTTACAGTAACTGATGACGGAGGCCTCAGTGGTTACAATGAAAAAAGTGTTTATCCAAATTGTACAACCGATTGTAATGGTGTTTTTAATGGCACTGCATTTTTAGATTCTTGCAATACTTGTGTTGGTGGTAGCACCGGACTGCAACCTTGCACACAGGATTGTCACGGTGATTGGGGTGGTACAGCATTCATTGATTCATGTAATACATGTGTTGGTGGATTAACAGGGCTACAACCCTGCACACAAGATTGTCATGGCGACTGGGGTGGTACTGCATTTATTGATTCTTGCAGCACTTGTGTAGGTGGACTAACAGGATTACAACCATGCATACAAGATTGTCATGGTGATTGGGGCGG
>DKKR01000026.1:24915-34412 GCA_002455375.1 Bacteroidetes bacterium UBA6661 | reverse complement strand
GATGGGTTTAGTGTTATGTAAACATCCCGATACAATCCAACGGACTTCAGCGACACCGGTATTTTTGTGTAGATGGTGTACTTTTAGTGTTTGCTTTTTGGAATATAATGTAACACAATACTGCCGGCCTAAATGAAAATGAGCCGCTGCGCTTTCGCACAACGGCTCGTTTTCTCTCACAATTAAATTACGAGAAAATTATTCTACAATCAGCTTCTGTGGCGACATCAAATTGTTGCCTGAAAGTTGCGCCATGTAAATACCTTTAGCCAGTTGAGAAATATCTGCCTGTAATGTATTGTTGCCTACAGTGACATTTAACGATTGCTGCATCACTACTTTTCCGCTCAGGTCAGTGATGATGAGTTTTACTGTTTCGTTTTTATCTGAATTAAATTCAACATTTACACTACTGCTGGCCGGATTAGGGTACATCTTTATAGCATTTGATGCTTCTCCCTCCATACGACAGTCTAACGTCACAGCATACGATTTAGCACCGCTGCCGCAGGCATTGTGTGCTGTAACCACAACAACACCGTTGGTATTTCCCCAGTCGAGAATCAGTTGGTTTGTGTTTCCACCACCACTATTGTAGGTTGCCGCTGTCGGAGTATAGGTCCATGTCAATGTGTAGGCACCTGTAGTGTTAGAAGTGTTGGCATTGAACTCAACACCGGAAGTGTTGGCACAGATAACAGCAGGATTGCTTGTAAGTCCTGTTGGAGAGTTGGGAGCACCTTTAACAGTTACACAACGATAGGCACTGCTACCGCAACTGTTGGATGCAGAAACGCAAACGCTTCCTGTAGTTATATTGCTGAACTGAATACTAACACTGTTTGAACCATTATTATTGATTGTACCTGGTGCAGTCCAGTTATAAGAATTTCCGGCTTGCAATGGACAACTGAAGCTTCCTGCCTGATTACACAAACCATTGGTTCCACCTGTGATTGAAGCAGGCACTGAAGGAAGACCCGGAGCAACAGTTTTACACTTAGGTGCTGTTGTTACACCACAAATGCTGGTAGCAGAAACACAAATATTTCCAACACCATTGTAGCTTCCATTGAAAGTTACCTGAACATTGTTTGTACCTGCTCCTAAAGTTACTGATGAGTTTGCAGGAGTTGTCCAGTTGTAGGTTTGAATGCCTGCAAGCGGAGCAACACTGAATG
Organism: Bacteroidetes bacterium UBA6661; assembly: GCA_002455375.1. Classification (GTDB taxonomy): domain Bacteria; phylum Bacteroidota; class Bacteroidia; order AKYH767-A; family OLB10; genus OLB10. Next base: position 33,231 of record DKKR01000026.1, on the reverse strand, counting down.
ACACTACACCATTAGGACAAGCAGTAGTGTTTCCTGTAATGGTACCTACTGAAGGAGTTGAAGAAGTGATGACAAAACATTTTGCCGGACTAGTGAAACAACCTACCTTAGATGAAACACAAAGCGTACCGCTTGTCCAGGTAGGACCAAAGTTTACAGTAACGCTGTTGGTAGTTCCGCTAACGGTAGCATCACCTGTAATTGACCATTGATAAGATTCTGCTCCGGCAACAGCAGTACATGTGTATGTATCGCTTGTGCTTGCACAAGCAACTTTATTACCGCTAACAGCAGCAGGTGTTGACACGGTTCTGCGTGTAAATGCAGAACGATAGCTGCTTGTTCCGCAGGCATTGCTGGCTTCTACGCGCACAGAGTAACTGCTGTTAGCTGTTACACCGTATTGCACATCCATTGTGTTGCTGCCATTGGCAGATAAAAATGTTATTCCTGTATTTGCGCCTACCACATACCAGTTGTAGGTGTTGGCATTTGCAGCAGATGTTGTTAAAGTATAGGGTCCTGCAGGAGGGCAAACACTTGTTGGCGCTCCCGTTATAACTGCAGGTTGTGAAGGTACACCGGTTTGAATAGTGATAGTAACCTGATCGTTATCTGCACTACACAACACACTTCCGGTAGAAGTGAGTGTAAGCACTACACTGCCATTGCTGATGTCTGTTGTGCCGGGAACATAAGAAGCATTTAATGTTGTTGCATTGGGATTGAATGATCCATCGCCTGCAGTTGTCCATGTGCCGCCTGTGGCATCGCCACCAATTAAACCATTTAATGCTGCACTGCCGTTAGAACAAATTATGTCATCGCTGCCGGCATTGGCAGTTGGTGCTGCTTCTACGGTAGAAGTTACGTTATCAGAAACGGTACAACCATTATCATCCGTTACGGTTACAGTATATGTTCCGGCAAGAGGATTGCTTACAGAAGGATTTTGTGTTAGGTTGCTATAGCCTCCGGGACCTGACCACTCATAGCCGGTGATAGTTCCATCGGAACCGCTGGCATTGGCATTAAGATTAAGGTTGGTGCTTGAACAAATTGGAGAATTGTCAGAGGCAGTAACAGTAAACAAATCACAAACACCCAAGGTTGTCAGGTTGATGACATTGCTGTTGTCTGATGTTAAAGAGCCATCGGTAGCACGAACACGGTAGTAGTAAGTTGTTGAAGCATTCAGTCCGGTAACATCATAAAATAATCCAGCTTCGCTTTGGTTGTTTACAACAAAATCACCTTCATAGCCGGTTACAAACAAATCGTCCATACGGCTGGTACCCGTGCTAGCAACAGTGCCATTGCCTACTGAAGTGTTGCTGGTCATTATCCAGCGCAGGTAAACACTGCTTTGGTTATCACAAGCTGTTGGCAATGCAATATCTGTTAATACCCCTGTTGTAAAATCATTACCTACTGTAACAGCACCGCCTGTTACATCTGTCCAGGTGCCACCGCTGCCAATTTTATACTGTACTTTAAAATCACGAGGACCTGTACCTGAAGAGCGTTGTTTGCTTGAAAATGCCAGACTGTAGTAGTTGGTAGCATCAAAATTTATTTCCCAATATTTTGTGCCATTACCTCCATCCCATCCTGTAGCTGATGCAGCTTCAGTAGTTGCTCCAGCTGAATATGTGATTGCACTGGTTCCACCTTGTGTTGAGATGGTAGCCGAGACATTGGCCAAGATTCCACCATCGGCAGTAGCATCATCAGGGCTATTGGGGAAATCCCAATAAACCAAATCAGTAGTTATGGGAGCCATAAATGTTGATGCTGTAGAAACATCTAAAAAGTATCCTGTTGCTCCGCTCACAGTATTCCAGTTGGCACGGAAAGAATGAATGCCAATGTTGGTTGCAGCAACTGCAACCGGTGCATTGATGGCATCGGTGGTAAAAGAGGCCTGAGCGCCATAGCCTGTACCGGCAGTGTTGGTGGCATAGGCACGGTAGTAGTAAGTTGTGCTTGATGCCAATCCGCTAAGGGCAGAAGTATAGGTGTTGCTGCTGATGTTACTGCTGCTCACCTGTGTACCGGTGCCTGGTGTAAAGTTGTTGGTAGTGCTGTATTCTATACCATAGGCCGAAACAGCAGTACAGCCATTGTCGGTAATGGTTCCTTCGCAGGTGGCTGTATTTTGTGTTACACCCGTTGCTGCGCCTGTAGTAAGCGATGGCATGGTGTTAATACCCGCAGCAGAAGTTACAGAACAACCTGATGCCGCAGCACTACCTCCGGTAACCGGAATGGTGCCAGTGTAGCTTTGTACTAACGTGGGGCTGAATTTTACATACACAGTAGTGCTGTTTAAAGTAGGTGCTGTATAAGGAAGGTTTAAGGTTGAAGTATAGGTACCATTAGGAGTAAGGCAATAAGAAAAACCACTTAATGTCCCTACATCCACACTGCTGCCATCAAGGTTTGCTCCCGAAACGGTAAATGTTTCATAGGCTGTTGTTGTGCCGATACAAACATTACCGAACTGATTTGACAGCGTACCCACAGTGAGTGATGGGGTTGGGCTACTTAAAAAAGCAAGCGACCAATCATCAATTGCAGTAACCGGTCTGGTACCTGAACCTGTTGACCCACTTTTTGTTGCAACCCTAATCCAAACGTTTCCGGAATAATTATCTAACGCTGATCCAAAGTTTACAGTAACATTAGTGGTACCCCAAACTCCTCTTGTAACAGTGAGTGATGCGGGTGAAGTGGTTGCATCTGTAAAGGATGTGGGGGTGGCGCCAAAACCGTAATCTACATTCCAGGTTGTTGTTCTACCAGATGTAGCAGGGTCAAGTTGCATCAGGTTAAACGATAAACTAAAGGTATTGAACCCTGTGGTATTAGCAATTTGTAATATAAAAGCGGCCCCCGGGTCTCCAAATGTACCTACTTGCCTAACCGCTAATGCCCTGTCTGATCTGCCACTTTGTGTAGCTGAATTATCCCCACTGGCAGATGGTGTATTTGCTGAGGCAGAGTTTTGGAACTGACCTGCTGTATTTCCCCAAGCAGTAGCCGCATTAACAAAAGTTGCTGTAGTTCCTAAATTAGATCCGGTAGCACCGGTTCTGACTGTCCATCCTGTTGGCAGTCCACCGCTGATTCCATTAAAGTTTTCTGTGTAAGGTGATGTTGAGAGTGTAATTTGCCCAACACTACTTTGCAGATTAAAGAGAAAAACTGCCAGAAATAAAGCGGCAATGTTTAATCTTTTCGAAAAGAATAAATTTTTAAACATAATATTTGGTTTTAATGATTTACAAAATAAGTTCTCTGCTGCCATTGGCAACGATGCAAAAATAAAACAACAACGCTAATTGAAAAATTTAGTTTTTAACATTTGCCGGCTATTATATCTTTATGCCCACAACCAAAACATCGTCAACCTGTTCGCAGGCTCCTTTCCAGGAATGAAACAGCTGCTCAAGTTGTTCTTTCTGCTTGTCCATAGGCAGGTGTTGCATCACCATAAGGTATTCCTTAAAACGTTTGCTCATCAGTTTTTTACCTTGTTCGCCTCCAAACTGATCGGCAAAACCGTCAGAAAAAAGATAGCAACTGTCACCGGTTTGCAGTTCTATCACATGATTGGTAAATTGGGTGGTGTGTGCTACCTGCATACCACCAATAGGATATTTATCGGGTTTCACCACCAGCAGTTCATGGTTGCGAAACAACCACAACGGGCGGTTGGCACCGGCAAACTGTAATTGCTTTTTTTGATGGTCTAAACAAATCAGTGCTATGTCCATGCCATCATTAGAAAAACCTTGTCTCTGTTTCAGTGCATTGATAATGCCTTCGTTCAGCTCATCTAAGATTACAGCAGGTGTAGTTATATTTTTTTCATTTACCAGCTGATTGATTAGCGAGGTGCCAATCATACTCATAAAAGCTCCTGCCACACCATGTCCGGTACAATCGGCAGCAGCAACTATTACCCTGCCGTTGTTTTGCAACACACTGTAAAAATCTCCGCTTACAATATCTTTAGGCAGGTACAGAATAAAATAGTTTTTAAGCAGCGCATTGATGTTGCTGTGATTGGGTAAAACAGCAGCCTGAATGTGGCGAGCATAATTGAGGCTTTGTGTAATCTCCTTGTTTTTTTCTTCTACCAATAATTTTTGTTTTTCGATGAGCAGGTTATCTTCTCTTTTGCGCACATAGCTTCTGTAGCTAACGGCAGCAAGAGCAAGCATTAATGCAAATCCGGCAATAAAACTGTTGCGAAGCAGTTTTTGTTTTTGTACTTCCTGTCTGGTAACTTCATCTTTTTTCTCCTGAACAGCACGGGCTATGGCATCTTTTTTATCGTACTCATATTGCATCTGCAACTGAACGGTTTTTAGCGTATTCTCTTCGTTGATGAGGCTGTCGCGATAGCTGATAAACATTTTGTAATGCTGCAATGCATCGTTGTATTTTCCCAAAGCACTGTCTGCCTGACTGAGTCCTTCGTAACTGTTTTTTATAACTTCAACTTCACCAATTTCTTTTCCTATTTCCAGAGCCTTTTGAAGCCATTCCGATGCTGCCTGTGGTTGTTTTAGCTTTACCAGAACATTGCCGGTGTTGATGCTTGATGCTGCAATTGATGAAAGGTCGCCTGCTTCTTCGGCAATGCGCAATGCGTCAGTATTGTGTTGTAATGCCTGCTCGTAGTCGCCCAATTCATAATAGGCTGCACCCATATTGTTGAGGGCTGTTGTCATTCCTACTTTATTGCCAATCTCCTCCTCAATTTTTAAAGTCTGCTCATAATTCTTTAATGCTTCTGCATAGTTTCCCTGAGCCTGATAAACATTTCCCATGTTTCCGTAAGATGAAGCTATACCTCTCTTGTTGCCTAATGCTTTTCTAATCTCCAATGCAGCAAGATGGTTTTTAATTGCCTCGGCATAATTTTTTTGAGCATTAAGAACCACTCCAATGTTGTTATAAGAAAGAGCAATACCATTTCTATCACCTATTGCTTCTTTAATCTTTAACGATGCATAATGATTTTTTAAAGCTTCAGAAAAATTACCAATTGTGCGATATACCAAGCCCATATTGTTATAACATGCAGAAACACCGGATTTGTCATCAATAGAACTGAAAATATTTAAAGCACGTCCGTAATAATATAAGGCATCGCTGTTATTACCCATATCATCGCAGGCACTGCCAATATTTTTTAATGAAACAGCCATCCCTCTTTTCCAATTTAACTTTTGCGATAGGTTTAATGCCTGTTGTGCATAATACAATTCGCTGTCATAAACAGCAGTCTGATAATATACATAACTGAGTTCGTTAAGGGTATTTACTTTAGATGTATCGTCAGCTTGTTTGTGAAGCAACTGTTGTAATGAATCCAACTCTTCTTGCTGTGCCCAAACGGAAACAGACAAAAACATGAAACATAAAACAAAAGAAAGCAACCGCATTGTTGAAATTTATGAAAGGTGGAAAGATAGAAATAATTTTTATGAGACAATATGCAGCGCTGTTTAAAACGAACTATGGATTTCATTTTTATCACATTACTTAAACACTACATTTGTCGCATAATATTGAACTATGAATCTGCTTTCCATACGAGAGGTTTCAAAAATTTATGCCAACCACAAAGCATTAGATTCGGTGAGTATAGAAATTCCCGAGTCGAGTGTGTTTGGACTTTTAGGTCCGAACGGTGCAGGAAAAACCTCACTCATTCGCATCATCAATCAGATAACAGGGCCTGATGGCGGTAGTATTTTATTTGGCGGACAAACGCTGAATCCTTCTCACATTTCTGCAATTGGTTATTTACCCGAAGAAAGAGGTTTGTATAAAAAAATGGAAGTGGGCGAGCAGGCTATTTACCTTGCCCGACTAAAAGGTTTGAGCCGTGCAGATGCTTTAAAAAAGTTGCGTTATTGGTTTGAAAAATTTGAAATGCAAAGTTGGTGGCGCAAAAAAGTTGAAGAACTCAGCAAAGGTATGCAGCAAAAAGTACAGTTTATAGTAACTATTCTACATGAACCGCGCCTGTTGATTCTTGATGAACCATTTACCGGTTTTGATCCAATCAATGCTAACCTGATTAAAGACGAATTGCTGGGACTGCGGCAGAAAGGTACTACCATTATCCTGTCAACACATCGTATGGAGAGTGTAGAAGAATTATGCACACACATTGCACTGATTAATAAATCGAAAAAAATTCTGGATGGGCAGGTAAAGGATGTTCGGAAACAATTCCGTTCTAATCTTTTTGAGATTGAATACAAAGGTACGTCTGTAGGTTTTGCCAATGCACTATGGACAGGTTTTGAATTGGTTGAAACAAGAACACAAGACGACCATGCATTTGCAATAGTAAAAAATCTGAACAACAGCAGTGCAAACGATTTGTTGCGACAACTGCTCAACGATGTGGAAGTAATTTCATTCCGTGAGCGCATACCCACTATGAATGATATTTTTATTGAATCGGTACAAAATAACAAACCTTTAGAAGCATGAACATCATACTGCTGATTATACAACGCGAATATCTGACACGCGTAAAGAAAAAGTCTTTTATCATAATGACCATATTAGGTCCATTGCTTATGGGTGGACTCATTGCAGGATTTGCATACCTTTCCATGAATCAGGGTGATTCTATTTCGATGATTCGTGTAGTGGACGAAACAGGAGTTCTTGCTGGTAAACTCACCAATTCTAAAACTGTAATCTTTACTAAAGACACCATGCCTATTCAAACAGCAAGGCATTTATTTAATCCAAACACAGATTATGGCATACTTTATTTACCTGCCAACACCTTGCAGAAGCCTGATGCCACAGTGCTTTATACAGAGAAGCAACCTAATCTTACAGTAGTGGGTTATTTGGAAAGTGAGCTGAGTAAGAACATTGAAAATATGAAGCTGACAGATGCAGGCATTCAAAAATCTACACTCGATTCCATAAAAACAGAAATCAGTCTTCAACAAAAACCTGTTGACCCGAGTGGAAAAGACAAATCATTTTCTGCAGGAGTAACAGCAGGCATTGGCTTTGGTGCAGGACTGCTAATTTATATGTTTATTTTCATGTACGGCATACAGGTTATGCGCGGTGTTATTGAAGAAAAAACCAGCCGTATTGTTGAAGTTATCATATCATCAGTAAAACCATTTCAGTTGATGATGGGAAAAATTATAGGCATTGCATTGGTTGGATTGACGCAGTTCCTGCTTTGGATAATACTTACAATGGCAATTTCAGGCACTGCCACATCATTGATAGTAGGTAAAGATCAGAGTAAACTCATGGAGATGCAACAAAAACAAATGACTCAGAGCAGCAATATTCCAAAAGAAACGATGCAACCCGCCAGCATGGATTTTATGAAAATATTTGAAGGATTTAACATCACAAAAATTTTATTGTGTTTTGTATTCTATTTCTTAGGCGGGTATTTGCTTTACAGTGCATTGTTTGCTGCAATTGGTGCTGCTGTTGATGCAGAAACCGACACACAACAGTTTATGTTGCCCATTACCATTCCTCTCATTTTTGCCTATGTAGTTTCTACAATTGTGATGACCAATCCGGAAAGTGAGCTGGGCTATTGGTTTTCGATAATTCCGTTTACATCGCCCATAGTGATGATGGTGCGTATGCCCTTTGATCCACCTTTAATTGACATTGCTATTTCGATGGTATTGTTAGTGGCAGGGTTTATTTTCACTACGTGGATAGCTGCAAAAATTTACCGTACAGGAATATTGATGTATGGCAAAAAGCCTACCTACAAAGAATTGTTTCGTTGGTTGTTTTATAAATAATATCAATGGCCATTGCTGTAATTGATTGTGGCACCAACACATTTCATCTGCTTATTGCCGAAATTTCAGATGGTAGTTTTAAAATACTTTTTCGCAAAAATTTAGCTGTAAAACTTGGAGAAGGCGGCATCAGCAGTAATAAAATAGCGCGTGAAGCCTTCAATCGAGGCATTGATGCACTTAAAGAATTTGCTGCCGACATGAAACAATTTGTCATAGACAAACAGTTGTGTTATGCAACAGAAGCCATACGCAGAGCAACAAATGGAAACGACTTTGTTGAAGATGCAAAAAAACAATCAGGCATTACACTTGAAATAATAGATGGCTTGCGCGAAGCAGAATTGATATACTCAGGTGTTAGTCATGCTGTACCATTTGGAAAAGAAAAAGTGCTGATTATGGATATTGGTGGCGGCAGCACAGAATTCGTCATTGCCGGAAATGGAAACATATTGTGGCGGCAAAGTTTTCCATTGGG
>DKKR01000026.1:0-24775 GCA_002455375.1 Bacteroidetes bacterium UBA6661 | reverse complement strand
ATGCGTGCCGATATGATTGTTGTTGCATCCTTATTGCTACACTATGTTATTCACAAACACAATATGAATAAACTTTTAGTGAGTGCTTATGCATTAAAGGAAGGAATGCTTTATTTTGCAATGAATAAACAATCACAACAGTAAACTGACCGTAAACAAAAGAGTATGTCACGCATATTAATTATTGATGATGAGAAAAGCATCCGCCATTCGCTGAAAGAGATTCTTGAATATGAGAATTACAAAGTGGATGAAGCGCCCGATGGTATTGAGGGTATAAAGATGGCTGAGAAAGAAAAATACGATATTATTTTTTGTGATATAAAAATGCCGCGCATGGACGGCATTGAAGTACTGGAGAACTTACAGAGTAAATTCCCTGAAGTGCCTGTGGTGATGATATCGGGACATGGTAACATTGATACTGCTGTTGAAGCCATTCGCAAAGGTGCATTTGATTTTATAGCAAAACCGCTTGACCTCAATCGTATTCTTATTACCGTTCGTAATGCACTCGACCGTACAGTTTTGGTAAAAGAAACCAAGACGCTGAAAAGAAAAATGTCACGCACCAATGAAATGATTGGTGAAAGTGAAGGCATTCGTAAGATAAAAGACATGATTGACCGTGTGGCACCTACTGATGCTCGTGTAATGATTACAGGAAGCAATGGAACAGGAAAAGAATTGGTGGCACGATGGATTCATGAAAAGAGCAGCAGAAACAGCATGCCATTGATAGAAGTTAATTGTGCAGCAATACCATCAGAACTTATAGAAAGCGAATTGTTTGGTCATGAAAAAGGGGCATTTACTTCTGCCATAAAAACACGCAGTGGTAAATTTGAACAAGCCAACGGTGGCACCATTTTTCTTGATGAAATTGGTGATATGAGTCTGTCAGCACAAGCCAAAGTATTGAGAGCTTTGCAGGAAAACAGAATTACAAGAGTAGGTGGCGAAAAAGATTTTCCTGTTGATGTACGTATTATTGCTGCTACCAACAAAGATTTAAAATCGGAAATAGAAAAAAATAATTTCAGAGAAGATTTATACCACCGCCTGAGTGTTATTCTGATTCATGTGCCATCACTCGATGACCGTAAGGAAGATATTCCTGTGTTGACAAATTATTTTTTGAAAGAAATTGCAGATGATTATAAAAGCCCTGCAAAAGAAATTGCTCCTGATGCAATAGAGCAGTTACAGAAAAAAAACTGGACAGGAAATATTCGTGAACTGCGTAATGTGGTAGAACGTTTGGTAATTCTCGGAGGCAAAACCATCACCAAGGATGATGTCATAAACTATGTAGGTGTGAAATAATTCACACCTACACAGAAATTAATTTAATTTTCTTAATAACTCTTGGCTAATGCCGCTAAGGTAGTTTCTATTACCAAGGCAGCAATGAAATACCAATTGTCCAGGGATGCAACTCCGGACCCTTACCACTCTTAAAAAGTTCAGACAGTGCATAGTTTGCAAATACTGTAAAATCGCTATAACCTATTCTGATAGTAGCATCATAGCGGAAAGGATCAATATTAAAGTCGTCAAAAGTTTTATCCTTCTCCTTTTTATCATCTTTATTGTAAACCTTTTTGGTGTGTGAGCCAAGTTTGTAACTAAACAACAAACCGGTGGTAATGTGAAAAGCTTTTTTAAGATTTGAACTGGAATTAAAAGTCAGCAGAACAGGAACAGTAGCATAACTTACAGTAAGTTTATTCTTACGCAGATTCATGGTGTCCTGAGTATAAAGCAATGCATTGGTATCAGGAATCAGGCTCATATTTTTTCTGAATCGGTAGTTGTTGTATGAAAGGCCAATTCCGGTAGAAGCCAGCACATAACGTTTTATCAGTTTTACCTCGTATTCGTAAAAGTTGATATTTACAGCCAATGATTTTTCGGGAATCATTTCTAAAAAATCATATCCATCAGGAGTGTCAAATTTTGATTTGCTGTTATAAAGACCGTTAAATCCCAACTCAAATCCAGACCAGTAGGTACCTGATTTATTACTTGTGGTAATTGAAATACTGTTTGAATTCAACTCCGATTCAATTGCCGGTGTTATGGGTTCAATTTTTCCTGAGCCAGCAATAGCCTGATTAATTGTTCTTGGAGAAGAAACATAATACAGATTACCTGAGCCTGCAATGTTAGCAGTTAAAGAATCGCTAACCCAAACCGAAGCTGTGCCGCTACCACTAACATTTACTTCTGCGCGATCAACATTTAACTTATGAGTAATAATTTTTCCAGAGCCTGCAAGATTTGCATTTAATGATTGTGCAGAACCTCCAAGAATAATTTTTCCGGAACCGCGCATGTTAGCTTCAATGTTTTTTGCTTTTACATAGTTCATTTTAACCTTTCCACTTCCTGATATATCAATATTCAAGTCGTGCAATTCCATAGTATCTTCTGCAGAAATACTTCCTGAACCGGAAATGTTTATCTTTTGCAAATCAGGACTTCTGACAACAATATTACTTCCTGCACCGTTTAACACAAGTGTTTTATTTTCAAGATTCCACTGTGTGGTGACATTATCTTCCGGTACTTCAATAGCCCATGTACTGTCTAATTTATAAACTGCATTAAGCGATCCGCGTAAGTCAATAGCGGTAAACTGCTCTAAAGTTATATGTTTTTGTGCATTTGCAAAAAGTGCAAACAACATCAAAAACAAGGTCAGACTAAATTGATAACTTCTTTTCATATCCTTCATTTTATTGTATGACGCAGGCCTGTTACTAAAAGTTACAGCAGGTACTTATTTAACTAAACTACCTGCTGTAAAATTAAATTTCATTACTATTTACTCCAGTATTACTCGTTGCACTTTAACCTGATCGTTAGCAACAACTTTTACTAAATATATTCCCTTAGGTTGATTTTTGAAATCAAAAGAAATTATGCCGGCATTAAAATTACTTCGGCTCTGTTCAGCCACAAGCTGCCCCAAGGGATTATATACCGACACTTCTAAAGGACTTGTTGAAGTTAACGTAATATCGGCATTGATGATACCCTTGGTTGGATTTGGATAAACTACAATATCAGCATAACGCTCCTGATTGTTGATACCCACAATGGCACCCGGAGAAGATACAAATCGGTANNCAACCGGGAGTTGCATGAATGGTGTCGCGATAGATTGTATTTGCTGCTAATGTTCCGGCAAGTCGTTGAACGATGATATTATTATTTTCATCATAAAGTGTATAGCCATTTTCAGTAGGGTAATTATTTGTCTTTACCAGCAGGATAAAAACTGTGTCCATCACTTCCGGAACATAGGCATTGGAATAAGCTGTATCATCATAAACATACTGATCTGCTGTATTATTAACATCAGCAATATATGCTTTAAAAATTCTGTTGCCGCTTGTATAGCTGATTAATCCAGGTAAGTCAACATCTGTTGTTGCAAAAGTATTTATTGTGCCTGTCCAGTTGAATGTACTTTCGGGTTCGCCTACTAATCCATATTTTATTGTTGCTGATGTTATTGGTGTTGAGCCATTATTTTTTATTCTGATTTTTGGATTGTTGCAAGTAGGGTTGCTTCGTGAAAATTCAAACTTGTCTGTAGGTGCAAGAATTTCATCTATTGCTGCATCTATACTATTGTTCAATGGACCAAATTCGAATAGCTGTCCTTCAATGACGTAATTAGCCGAAGGACTTGTTACGTTGTAGTTCTGCATATTCATGTCAACAATGTGTGTACTTCCTCCTGCAACGGCAAAATTATTGACAGAAGGATAGACCCAATTACCCGGACACCAGTTGGCTCTGTCGTAAACCCATGTGCCTCCTTGAGGATAAATAGGATTTGTTCCACACAAACGCCAAACCTGCTTTGTATCAACCAATGAATTATCAAAATAAATGGTTCTTGTTTTTGAGCAAAACTCTGCACAGTAATTAGCATCTGCACCATGACCGGATTGTGTAACCTTCAATCTAAGGTTTGCTGTGTTGAAATTAAGTGTCACCGTGTCGGCACCGAGATAGTTTTCGATAGGATTAGTAGCATTACCATAAGGGAAACTGCCATGCCACAATCTTTTAAATGCAATAGGATTCATTACCGGAGTACCTTCTATCAAAGCAAAGTCAACACTAACAAGCCATCCGCGACCCACATTGGTTTCGTAGCCTGTGTGAATATATTCTATCTCTACAGAGTCGTGAAGGAAGGATGCAAAATCTGTTACATCAAGAGTCCACGATGATTTAAATGTGGAGTTGAAAGTGTTTCCGTAAGGCGTAATATAACGCGCCAATTCAATATCCTGAGAAGGATTGTTCTGACTTCCTGTGCGTCTGATGTAAATGTAATCGAGATAATCCCATTCACCACATGCCATTGGGCTTGGACAACGGTGCGTTAAAGTCAAGATTATCTTACGATAGTTGGTGGACGTTGAAGGAAATACAGCCCAATTTGCATAACCATTACTTCCAGTGTTAGGATTGGTTACTACGGTGTCATTGGTATGTGAACTTACAAATGTAGTGTCGCCAACAGATGCCGCACAGGTTAAAGTTGTTGCAACAGAAAATAATATCAGAAATAACTTTTTGACTAACATGTGAAATGATTTTGGCAGGTGAAAAAATGTGTTACAATTACAGTGCAATTTTAATACAAAAATTTTGAATATTGGTTGTTACATCTTAAACATTTTTAAAAACCATGACCAACAAAGCAATGTTAACAACAAATTGTCATCGTCATGTATAACTTTGCTTATTAAGCTTGCTGTTCTTATTTTTGTTTGCGTTAAGATTAATATGAAAAAATTCATTTCAGGTTTTTTAATTCTGTTTCTATTCTGTAATCTTCATGTATCAGGCGGTGGATTTCAGATGCTATCACAAAGCCATAGTTCAGCCGGTATGGCCGGTGCAGTGATTGCATTGCAAACTGATGGTTCAGTAATATTTTACAATCCGGGTGGAATGGTTTTTCTTGAGAAAAGTAATGTCTTTGGCGGTATTTCTTATTCGCAGTCAAGAATTGCTTTTCGAAGCAACAACAGTGGATTGGTAGATCGTACAGAATCAAAAAACATGTTGCCTTTTTATCTTGGTGGCACCATAAAGTTATCTGAAAAAATGGCTGCAGGTATTGTGATCAACACTCCTTTTGGATATAATACAACATGGAAAAGCGATTGGGAAGGGCGATATATTGTTTTGTCAGCAAAGTTGAACACCTTATTTATTCAACCCACTTTCTCATATAAAATTTCTGAAAAATTAGGAATAGGTGCAGGCTTTGTTTTTGCCAATGCCAACTATAAATGGAATCGTGCATTGATAGTTGCTGATGGTGCAGATGCACAATTTGACGGTAAGGCAACAGGCTTTGGTTTTAATGCAGGTATCAATTATGCCATTAATAAAAAATTAACTGCTGCACTAACATATCGGTCAAAAGTTAAACTCAATTTCAAAAACACTGATGTTGCATTTAGCAATATTCCTGCTTCATTAGCCAACCAATATCCGGCCTCAGCAAATGCCACTGCAGAAATGCCGCTACCTTCTGTTTTGTCTATCGGTTTCAGCTATGAAGTCATTAGAGGGTTAAAACTAAATTTTGAAACCAACCTCAACGGCTGGTCATCGTTCGATTCTTTGAACTATGAGTTTGATGCACCGAACACAACTTTGAATGATGAATTTCGTCAGGCACGAAAATACAGAGATGCATTATCACTACGATTAGGTGCGATGTATAAAATCAGTGATAAAGTTACAGGCCGCGCAGGTATTGCGTTCGATCAGACTCCGGTTAAAGAAAACTACATGACTCCTGACATGCCCGATGGCGACAGATATGTGTTTGGTATTGGTGCATCGTTTAACGTGAGCAAAACTTTTGTTATTGAAGGATCATACAGTTTTGAAACTAAGGCTGAGCGTGAAGGAATAAATAAAGATACCGGTTTAAATGGTGCATTCAATACATTGTCGCATTGTTTTGGTGTTGGTGTCAACTATTCATTTTAATTAAATAAACCACAACAAAAAAACATGAGTAATAATCACCTTCTGAAAAGTTTACTTCTTGCAGTAATATTGATTGCAGGATGCAAACCTGAGTTGAAAGAACTAAAGTTCGACAACAACAGCATTGACTTTTCGAAGTTTGTTGCTTTAGGCAGTTCTTACACTGCAGGCTATCAGAATAATGCACTGTTTGACATGGGGCAACAAAATAGTTTTGCAGCTATTCTTGCAGGACAGTTGAAGAAAGTTGGTGGAGGTGAGTTTTTGCAACCATTGGTTAGCGGAAATGATGGTGCAGGCTTTAACTTTTTTCTTCAGACCTATATTCCACAAACAAAAATTAACTATGGCACAACATGCAATGCCACTCCGGGTTTCTTTACATTTCCTTCCAACGTAACTGACATTGTCGCAGTTGAAACATACATTGGCAACAATGCTCCATACAACAACATGGGTGTGCCGGGCATGAAATCATCTGATTTGGACAATGCCAATTTTGGTTCAACAGACTTACTGCTTTCCAAGAATCCTTTCTATTCGCGATTTGCTACAAACCCCGAAACTTCAACCGTACTAACCGATGCAGTCAGACAATTGCCTACTTTCTTTTCTTTTTGGGTTGGCTTTAACGATATTTATGATTGTGCAATGGCAGGCAGCAATCAAACATTGGCTACCATTACACCATTAGTTGATTTTCAAAATAATATCAACAATGCACTTACCTCTCTCATTGCAGGAAATCGCAAAGGTGTAGTGGCAAATATTCCGGACCTACTCAATCTTCCCTATTTTACTTCTATTGCCTACAATGCTCTGGTACTTACAGAGCAACAGGCACAGGATCTTAATACACTGTATGCTTCAAACAATCCACCGATAACTTTTCAAGCGGGTAACAATCCATTGGTAATTTCTGACCCTTCGGCAGCATCCGGAAGAAGACAAATGAAGCCGGGTGAGTTAGTGCTGTTGCCGGTTACACTTGATAGTATAAACTGCGCAGGCTGGGGTAGCAATACACAGAAGCCATTAGGTAACAGATTTGTACTCACTACTTCAGAAATCAATACATTGAGAAATACAATTACAAGCTACAACAATTATCTAAAAACAAAAGCTGAAGAAAACAATTTAGCCTATGTGGACATGTATGCTTTCTTTAAAAAGATAAGCAGTGGTTATCCGCACAATGGTGTTACCTACAGCAGTGAGTTTCTTAAAGGGCAATTTTTTTCTCTTGACGGCATTACTCCTACAGGGCGAGGCAGTGCACTTATTGCCAATGAATTTATAAAAGCTATTAACGAAAAATATCAAACACGCATTCCTCAAACAGATGCAAATTCGTTTCCGGGGATTTTGTTGCCTTAAGGTATTTTTTAAATTACGAAATTTATTTTTCGAATTAAATTGTCTCTGATTTTACCAGTAAACTTCCTTCTACTTTTAAAACATCCATATACTGCTCTTCTAACCTTTCAACTTGTTTTACATGGTTTGTTGTTTTCATAAATTTAAACAGCACCATTGCAAATGCTATCAAACCGGCAAAAACCAAAAATAGCTGCTGCCACTCCATATAAGGCCGAAGCCATCCCAGTAATGCTGCACCTGTTGCTAACCCGGCATTAAATATTGTCATACAAAATGTAAATTGAATTGCAGAAACTCTTTTCCAGCATAATTGCATGGCTAAGGCAAGCACACCAATATTAATCAGTGTTGCCAATATGCAGAAAGTAACAATAAAACCAACTATGATGTTCAAGTGATGCCAAAATACAGCACCCATAACAAAAAGAACAGCTATTACAATCATTAATATTAAACTGCTTTGAATAAATCGAATCACACCCATTCGTTGAATAACAAGCGCGCCAACCAACATTCCGGCAACACCTCCTATTAATCTGCACGAAGAAAATATTTTTGAGAAATACACATTGGTCCAGCCAAGTTCCTGTATTGTAAAAATCGGCAGTAAAGTATTTATAAAATATATTGCACCAAGTGCTATAAAAACTGCTAATAACAGTAAGATGGAATTACGTAGTAAAACTACTTGCTTGAATGATTTAAACATTTTCTTCCAGCTTTCAACTACAAATTGTTTGGTCTCATCAGAAGTTTGACCTTGAGTCCATGGGAGAAGTTTCTCGCCTTTGTGCTCCCTTAATAAAAGCGGCACAAACATTACAACTAAAATTGGAGCTGATAAAATTAAAACAGCACTTGTAAAACCATACCCATTGATGAGCCAACTTCCTAAAAACAGTGACACAGATGAACCAATTGTTTTGGAGCCCCACATCAAACTGTTGGCTCTTCCCTGCTGTTCAACAGGAACAATGTCTATCACTAAACTATCTGTAGCAATATCCTGAAACATAACAAATATGTGCAAACACAGAACTACACAAACTATAACGAAAATATTATCCAGCGGCTCCGGTACAAAAGCAAGTGCGAATAATCCAGATAAGATTCCAAACTGACCGAACAACAACCAAGGTCTTCTTCGCCCCATAGGCAGATAGGTGTATTTTTCTATTATTGGTGCAAGCAATATTTTCAGACTAAACGGAATCATAACAGTTGCACTGTATGCTGCAATTTCAACAGCACTTTTCCCATTGAAAGCAAGCCATGCAGGGATAGCAAAAAGTGTTAGCCCTTCAGGAATGCCTTGTGAGAAATACAATAAAATAAAAATAATATTTCGAAGTCGCGAACTATCGGAAAGCGATGTTGCACTCAGGTCATCTGCAGCAATGACTTTCATAAAATTTAATTTAGATTGTTAGGTGTTGTAAAGCAAAAACAAAGATAATATGTCTTTTAAAATAATAACTACCAATCAAAATAAATACAAACAAATCATTTCTGTAAGAAGACAGCAAATGATTTCAATCTTTCCAAATATTATTCAATCCTTTCATTCATGAACAATTTATTTGACTTACGCTCAGGTTAGAGAAATTACATTCATGAAAACAAAAAACATTGATAGACTTAATCTTAAATTCCCACAGGATGCCAGGTAGTTTTTACTTCCTGAAGTTCCATGATACGATATGGGCTTTCTTCGGCAACATGCTGAACTACCACTACTCGTTTAACATTACTTGCTGCATTGGTCTGAATTGTTTTTAATGCTGCGCTGTTATTGTCTGCATAAACAATGGCATTAACATCCATGTGTGATGAAAAGTGTGTATGCAACTCATTACTAAAACCTGTAAGAATATTAACGACACCACCGGGCACATCACTTGCATTAAGTACCTCTGCAAAATCTATTGCAGTGAGTGGAAACTTTTCTGCTGCCAGAATAATTATTGAATTGCCTCCTGCAAGTGCCGGTGCCATTAAAGAAACCAGATTCAGTAAACCCAGCTGTTGTGATGCAATAGCTGAAACAACACCTGTTGGCTCAGGAAAAGAAAAATTAAAATGTGATGATTCCACAGGATTCACACATGAAAAAACCTGTTGGTATTTATCACACCAGCCTGCATAATAAACAAGCATATCTACTGCAGCACTCACTTCTTTTTGCGCTGCTGCATCACTCACACTTTGAAGACCTAAAGTGGACACAAATTGTTGTCTGCGTGTTTCTAATGTTTCAGCAATGCGATATAATATCTGACTTCTGTTAAATGCCGATTTTTTCTGCCATTCGCCTTGTGCTTTTCGTGCAACAACAACTGCATCTCTGAAATCTTTTCTTGATGCACGACAAATATTAGCAATTACCTTTCCGTTCTTGTCATTAAGCTTATAATATCTTCCACTCTCAGTTCGTGGAAATTTACCATCAATGTAAAGCTTATATGTTTTTTGTACAGCTAACCTTACTTCGGTTTCTGCATGATGGCTGTGACCATTAAGTCCAACAGCTACTTTTTTTATTTTTTCTTTTTGCTTCGTCTCCATAATGTAATTACGCTAAAATTATTTTAAATAAGCACTTAGTCCATGCATACCGCCTTCGCGGCCCATGCCACTTTCTTTAAATCCTCCAAATGGTGAAGTAGGATCAAACTTATTATAAGTATTGGCCCATAACACTCCGGCTTTAATTTTTGAAGTAACTTTAAATACCTTGCTACCTTTATCAGACCACACACCTCCACTTAATCCATAAGGTGTATTATTAGCTTTTTCAACAGCTTCTTCTACTGTACGGAAAGTTTGAATTGAAAGGACAGGACCAAAAATTTCTTCCTGAACAATTCTACTTGATTGTGCTACACCTGTAAATATTGTAGGCTTAAACCAAAAACCTTTTGAAGGTAATGTGCATGATGACTGATAGCAATCGCCACCTTCATTAACCCCAACTTTAACCAATGCTTTTATCTTATTTAATTGCTCGCGTGAGTTGATGGCTCCTATATCGGTATTTTTATCTAATGGGTCACCAATGATGAGCGTTTCCATACGGTCTTTGAGCTTGCGTACAACTTCGTTGGCAACACTTTCCTGAACAAACAATCGTGAGCCTGCACAACAAACATGTCCCTGATTAAAAAATATGCCGTTAACAATTCCTTCAATGGCCTGATCAATGGCTGCATCTTCAAAAATGATGTTAGCTGCTTTGCCTCCCAACTCAAGTGTGTACTTTTTTGTTGTTCCCGCTAAAGCTTTCTGAATAATTTTTCCAACATCAGTAGAACCTGTAAAGGCAACCTTATCAATTCCGGGATGATTAACAATGGATGCACCTGTTGCACCGGCTCCCGTAACAATATTCACTACACCCGGAGGCAGGTCTGCATCTCTGAAAATCTCTGCTAGTTTTAATGCAGTAAGCGGAGTGGTTTCAGCAGGTTTCAGGACAACAGTATTGCCACAGGCAAGTGCAGGTGCAATCTTCCATGCTGCCATTAATATCGGAAAATTCCATGGAATAATTTGTCCGGCAACACCTAAAGGTCGTGCTGCCATTCCCGGCAATGCATAATCAAGTTTATCAGCCCATCCGGCATAATAAAAAAAGTGGGCTGCTGCTAAAGGAACATCAATATCTCTGCTTTCGCGAATAGGCTTTCCGCCATCTAAACTTTCAATGATGGCAAGTTCGCGGGCACGCTCCTGCATGATGCGTGCTATGCGGTAAATATATTTCCCTCTCTCGCGTGCCGGCATTTTACTCCACACCTTATCATAAGCTGTACGCGCTGCTTTTACAGCCGCATCCACATCGGCCTGTGATGCTTCTGCAACAGAGGCTATTCGCGTTTCTTTTGCAGGGTTAATGGTGTCAAAATATTTTTTACTCTGTGGTGCAACAAACTTACCATTGATAAAAAGGTCGTATTTATCAGCCAACACAATATGATCGGGCGTTTCAGGTGCTGCTGAATACTGCCATGCCGTATCGAATTTCAACTTTGTATTTTGTTTTACTGTTCGCTTTGCCATTTAAGGTAATTTAAGATTCAAAGATAGAAAATTCATTTCTATTCAATCTTTTTTCTGAAAATGATTTATGCAATTTAAAAATTACTAATCAATATCATTTCTTTAAATCAAATATCCTGCTATGTTTGCAAGGACTGAATAATTATAAAACCTCAGGTAAAACATGCGCATATTACTTACAGGAGCAAACGGATATATTGGTATGCGACTGCTGCCTGTTTTGGTAGAAGCAGGACATGATGTTACGTGCGTGGTGAGAGACACACTTCGCTTTAAACCATCTCCGGATTTACTTGATAAGATAAACATTATTGAATATGATTTTCTGGAACCTGAAAACGCCATTCAGCATTTTAACAATAAACAATTTGATGTTGCATATTACCTGATTCACTCATTAGGAGATACAGCAACAACACTTAAAGAATATGAACTGCGGTGTGCAGGATGCTTTGTATTGGTAGCCACACTCACACAGGTAAAACAAATCATTTATCTGAGTGGCATCAGCAATGAAGAAAACCTTTCTAAACACCTGACGGCACGCAAAGGTGTGACTGACGTTTTTATAAACTCCGGTATTGCCTACACTATTTTTGAAGCCGGAATTATTGTTGGCTCTGGTAGTATTTCTTTTGAAATCATCAGAGGTTTAACAGAAAAAATTCCGGTTATGATTGTGCCCAGATGGTTAAAATCTAAATGCCAGCCCATAGCCATCCGCAATGTGATGAACTACCTGCACCTTTCATTGATGAATGAAAAAGCTTTTAACAGAGTTTTTGAAATTGGAGGACCAGATGTACTCACATATCGTAAAATGTTGCTTGAATATGCAGCAGAAAGAGGATATAAAAGATTAATAATAACACTTCCTTTTGGTTTCATGGGTCTGTCTGCAACTTGGATTTATTTTTCTACACCTGCCAACTACACCATTGCAAAGCTTTTAGTTCAAAGTATGAAAAATGATGTGGTGTGTAAAGAAACTTCTGTTCGAGAAGTTATTCCTCAGGAGCTATACACCTATCGCCAAGCTATCCAAATGGCCTTTGCACGAATAGAACAAAACATGGTTATTTCAAGTTGGACAGATTCGGCATCAAGCAGTTTAAGTCGCTTAGATGTTAATCAGCATATTGAAGTTCCATCAAACGGATGTTATAAAGACCGTAAGTGGATTGAAATTGACAAAGACAAAGCCGAAGAAGTAGCCAACCGTTTTTTTAATATTGGTGGACAAAATGGATGGTATTATGCCGATACTTTATGGAGAATGCGTGGAATAATTGACAAACTAATAGGTGGCGTTGGTATGAGTCGTGGACGAAGGAGTGATGTGGATATTGAACCGGGTGACACGCTTGACTTTTGGCGTGTACTATTGGTTGACAGAAAAAATTACCGATTACTATTGTATGCAGAAATGAAACTTCCCGGAGAAGCATGGTTAGAGTTCTCAATCATTCACAACAACAACCGCTGTATTCTGAAACAAACTGCTACATTCAGACCAATAGGTATTATGGGTCGGAATTACTGGTATTCTATGCTACCTTTTCATTTTTTTATTTTCCGGAATATGATAAAACAAATTGCCGGTGATGGTCAACATAAGATTAGGAACACAAAAATCTGATGTTTTTTCATGTTCTTTGTAAAACCATTTTACATAAGAAATTTGAATGAAAAAGGTATATCATCTTGCCAACTGCACCACCTGTCAGCGAATATTAAAAGAACTGAAACCAGGAGCTGAATTTGTTTTACAGGACATAAAAAGTGAACCCATCACCGAACAACAGCTTGATACGATGCAAAAGCTTGCCGGTAGTTATGAGGCTTTGTTTAGCAGAATAGCTATGAAATACCGTTCATTAGGACTCAATCAAATAAAACTAACAGAGAAAGATTATAAAAAGTACATTCTTGAAGAATATACATTTCTTAAACGACCGGTTATCATTTTAGGCAAAGAAATTTTTATTGGAAACGCACCAAAAACAATAGCGGCAGCCAAAGCAGCTATGCAGAAAAAATAAAAGTCAAACAGAAAAACCCCTAAGGCTTGAAAGCCACAACACGTGCTCACCTTTCTGTTCTTTTTGTTAACCTGCTTTATGCGGCCAACTTCAGCATTGCTAAACAGGTGATGCCTGAATTCATTAAACCTTTTGGATTTATTGTAATCAGAGTAATTCCGGCTGCAGTTTTGTTTTTTCTTGCAGCATTTCTAATACCACCGGAAAAAATCAAAAAGAAAGACAGAAACACTATTTTGCTCTGTGCACTCTTTGGCGTTGCCATAAATCAACTGTTGTTTTTCAAAGGTCTTTCACTCACATCACCCATCAATGGTGCATTAATAATGACAACCAACCCTGTGTTGGTTTTACTGATGGCGGCCATAATTCTTAAAGAACCTGTGGGTTGGATTAAGTACATTGGAATTTCCCTTGGTATTGCCGGTGCTATGCTGCTAATACTTTTAGGTAAGAACTTCAACCTGCAGGGAGGAAACACAGAGGGCGATCTTTATATTTTCTTAAACTCTGTTTCATTTGCCATTTTCATAATTCTTGTAAAACCACTCATGCTACACTACCATCCTATTACAGTCATGAAATGGACATTCTTTTTTGGCGCACTAATGGTTTTACCTTTTGGATATAATGAAGTAACAGCGGTAGCATGGAGCAGCCTGACTTTTAATTTGTGGTTATGCATCGTTTTTGTTGTCGTAGCAGTAACTTTTGTTGCCTATCTGATGAATGTATTTGCCCTGCGTCATCTTAGTCCATCGGTGGTGAGTATCTACATTTATTTTCAGCCTGTATTTGCTACACTAATTTCTATGGCTCTTGGCGAAGCCAGCCCGGGATGGCTGCACTTGGCCTCTGCTGCTTTAATTTTTACAGGTGTATATTTGGTAAGCAAGCAAAACATAGCCGGTATAAATAATACTGAGAATAGCTGATGCTGCTGTTGTCATTCTGATTACTTTAGCCAAAATTTTGTGAAGTATGATTCGTTCCATGACCGGCTATGGCAAAGCCTCCGGTGACTATAAGAGTAAGACCATTTCCGTTGAGATAAAATCGCTCAACAGTAAATTTTTTGACCTTAATTTACGCTTGCCACATCCGTACAAGGATAAAGAAATGGACCTGCGCAGTTTGTTGTTAAAAGAAGCTGAAAGAGGAAAGATGGATGTGATGATTACTATGGAGTCAGACCTTTCACAACAGGAAAACCTGCTCAACCGTGAAATCATAAAATCATTGCTGACCGATTTAAAAGCAGTTAAAAAAGAGTTCTCATTACCTGATGACAACCTGCTGCAAATAGTGATGCAAATGCCGCAAGTGATAAATACCGATGCTGATGAAGCAGATGAAGATGAATGGAAATATATTGCTTCAATGATTAGTCAGGCAATAGAAAAATTTAATCTTTTTCGTCAGCGCGAAGGACAGAATTTGCAACAGGATATTTCGCAACGAATGAATCTAATTTTACAATTGCTTGAACAAATAACTCCTTTTGAAGAAGGTAGAATAAATGCCGTGCGCAGTAAACTGATCAACTCATTAAAATCACTAGGTGCTAATATCGAAACAGACAAAAACCGTTTTGAACAAGAGTTGATTTATTATCTCGAAAAATTAGACATCACTGAAGAAAAAGTGAGACTTGCAGAACATTGCCGTTATTTTTTATCTATGCTGAATGATGAAAATAATAATGGTAAAAAATTAGGCTTCATCATGCAGGAAATAGGTCGTGAAATAAATACTATTGGCAGTAAAGCCAATGATGCAGACATACAACGCAAAGTTGTTGAGATGAAAGATGAAGCTGAAAAAATAAAAGAACAGCTCTCTAATATTTTATGACAAAGCATTTTCTTTTCTGTGGCCCTAGTGGTAGTGGCAAAACCAGCATTGTTAAGTATCTGTTAGCGAAATACCATTTCATGCGGTTCAGCATATCAGCTACTACACGTCCAAAACGTGCGCATGAAACAGAGGGACAGGATTATTATTTTATGACTATTGAAAACTTCCGTAATCATATTGAACAGAATCATTTTGTTGAATGGGAGCAGGTATATGAAGGCCGGTATTATGGTACTTTAAAATCAGAAATTGAACGTATTGAAGCCATAAACTGTTCAGTAGTTTTTGATGTTGATGTTGAAGGAGGATTAAAAATAAAACAACATTTCGGCAGCAACCTGCTTGCTGTGTTTATTCGCCCACCTTCAGCAGAAGATCTTCGCGAGCGGCTGATAGCACGCAATACAGAAACAGCAGAATCACTTGAAATTCGCCTCAATAAATCAATTAAAGAGCTTGAGTATGAAAATCGCTTCGATAATATTATTATCAATGATGATTTAGAACAATCATGCTTAAAAGCTGAAGTATTGGTTAATACATTTTTAAGTCACTAAGCTTTAAACCACAAGAGCTAATTTTTTTAGAATTGTCTGAACAGATAGCCTGTCAGTCGAAAATGTTTTTTGTTTATTTGCATTTAAATCACAAACATGCAATTTATCAATTCCGCTGATTTTGCTGCCCAACTTGATGAGCAGGATAATTTAAAGTCCTTCAGACAGCAATTTCTTTTCCCACAACATCAGCATAAAGATGTTATTTATTTCTGTGGCAACTCCCTTGGACTTCAACCCAAACAAACCCGCGACTATGTTTTGCAGGAGTTGAACGACTGGAAAAATTTTGGTGTTGAAGGACATTTTATGGCAAAAAATCCGTGGTATCCCTATCACGAATTTCTGAGAGATAACATGGCACTTATTGCAGGTGCAATGCCGTCAGAAACAGTGGTTATGAATTCACTCACTGCCAATATTCATTTCATGTTGGTGTCGTTTTACAAACCTACCTCAAGTCGTTTTAAAATAATTTGTGAAGGATCGGCATTCCCATCTGATCAGTATGCATTACAAACACAGGTTAAATTTCATGGATTCAATCCTGATGAGACCATTATTGAGTTGCATCCTCGCAGCGGAGAATACACAATCAGACATGAAGACATCCTTTCAACGATAACAAAACATAAGGACGAATTGGCGCTCATATTTTTAGGTAACCCTAACTACTACACAGGTCAGGTGTTTGATATGGCAGGAATAACTCAGGCAGGGCATGCTGCAGATGCATTAGTTGGCTTTGATTTAGCACATGGCATTGGTAATCTTGAGCTGCATCTTCACGACTGGAATGTTGACTTTGCAGTGTGGTGCAGTTATAAGTACCTCAATGCCGGACCCGGTGGTGTGGCAGGTGCTTTTGTACATCAAAAACATTGTAACAACACTGAGTTGATTCGTTTTGCAGGTTGGTGGGGTAACGATCCGCAAACACGCTTCACCATGCCACATGATTTTATTCCTGTTAAAAGTGCCGATGCATGGCAATTGAGCAATGCACCTGTGCTTCCAATGGCAGCACTGCGTGCTTCACTAGAAATTTTTGCTGAAGCAGGCGTACAAAACCTGATAAAAAAACGCAAGCTGATGAATGACTTCTTGCGATTTATCATCGGTGACATTATCAGCAAGACAAATTCAGAAAAAAATATTATCATGATAACGCCTGAAAATGAAAGCGAACGTGCTGCACAAGTGAGTATGTTATGTAAACACAACGGTAAAAAAATTCATGGCTATCTGACGGAGCAAGGCATCATTGCCGACTGGCGCGAACCTGAAGTGCTACGCATTGCTCCAGTTCCTCTTTACAATTCGTTTAATGACATTTATCAATTTGGCAAATGCCTGCATGAAGCTTTGCTTCTAAACAAATAACAATAATGAAAAAAATTTCCATCATTGGTGCCGGTCTTGTAGGTTCACTACTGGCTCTGTATCTAAACAAACGAGGATATAAAGTTACACTTCATGAGCGCAGACCTGACATGCGTAAAGTAAAAATCCCTGCCGGAAGAAGTATTAACCTTGCATTGAGCGATCGCGGCTGGAGAGGTTTGCAGGGAGTAGCTATTGATGACACAATCCGTCAAATCGGGATACCGATGACGCACCGTACCATGCATAGTGTTGATGGAAAAATCACCACACAGCCCTATGGAAAAGACGGTCAGGGCATTTACGCAGTTTCCAGAGGAATTCTAAACTGTACCCTTCTTGATCTGGCTGAAAAAGGTGGTGTTGAAATTCATTTTAATCAGAGATGTACCGGCCTGATGCTTACTTCAGGAGAAATGCAATTCGAACATTCAGAAAATCATCAGAAGTCTTCTCATCATGCTGATTTGATTTTTGGTGCAGATGGTGCCTTTGCAGCTTCACGACTTCAGCTTCAGCTATCAACAGATCAATTCAACTATTCGCAGCGTTATCTGCAACATGGCTATAAAGAACTGATGTTTGTTGCCAAAGCTGATGGCAGTCATCAACTTGAAAAAAATGCACTTCATATCTGGCCTCGTGGCGGATATATGCTCATTGCACTTCCTAATCTTGATGGAACATTTACCGTTACACTTTTCTTTCCATTAAAAGGAAATCCTTCTTTTGAATCACTTCACAACAAACAAGAAGTTAAAGCTTTCTTTCAAAAAGTCTTTCCTGATGCTGTTCCTTTGCTGCATGATCTTGAAGAAGATTTTTTTCATAACCCAACAGGTTCATTGGTAACTATTAAGTGTGCCCCATGGAGTTTTGACAATAAGTTGGTTCTTATCGGTGATGCAGCACATGCCATTGTGCCATTCTATGGTCAGGGTATGAACTGTGGTTTTGAAGATTGCAGTGTGTTGAACGACCTGCTCAATCAGTTTGCTGACGACTGGGAGAAAGTAATACCAGAATATGAACGAATGAGAAAACCTGCTGCCGATGCCATTGGCGAACTTGCCGTTGACAATTTTATTGAAATGCGCGACTTAGTTGGTAAGCCCGAGTTCTTATTGCGTAAAAAAATTGAAGGATGGTTCAGTGAAAAACATCCTGACAAATGGATTCCACTTTATACTATGGTTACATTCAGCCATCTTCCTTATCATGAGGCACAGGCAAGAGGAAAAAAACAAGATGCCATAATGAATGAAATTATGAAAATGTCTGATATTGAAAATATCTGGAATAGCAGCATGGTAGAAAATAGGATTATTGACTTGTTAAAATAGTCAGGCAAAAGGTTAGCGAACATTCCATAAGTAGTTATTTATTTACCTTTACTGCAAATTCAATTAACAGATGTATCACCTGCGATGGTTACTTTTCTTATTATTTTTTTTAGCACTCTTTTATTCAGCCCAAGGTCAAAATAGCAATATAAAATCCTCGCAGGATACTACAAAAAACATTAGAATAAACCTTAATCACTTACTTTCTGAAGATGAGAAGGAACAGGCAGAAGCTGACTCTGTCATACAACAGTATATAAATATTGACAACCTTCTTGAGTTCACTAACAATTGGAAAGTTAAATCAGGCGATGATACTTTATGGAAAGAACCAAAGTTTGACGATTCTGCATGGGACGAAATTGCTGATTCAGCAAGAGACAATAAAAACTATCTTTCTATTGTATGGTATCGTATGCATTTCGATATTGACAGTAGTTTATTAAACCGTCCTTTAGCATTCATACTACATTTATATGGCTCTGCAGCCGAAGTCTATTTAGATGGTAAACTTTTAAAAAAATTTGGCACTGTTGCTTCAGATTTAGCTGGTGAAGAAGCTGTTTTCAACGCAAATCCTCAACCCATAGCTATTGTATTTTCGAAATTAAAGGATCATGTTCTGGCTATTCGATATTCAAACTTCCACCGGACTAGTGCTAAAATAAGTGGATTTAATATTGGTCAGAATTTTATCATTAAATTTAAAGACTTGAATGATGAAATTAATGATGCCTTACTAACAACTAAAAAAAGTGCACTTACCGTTTTTGTTGCTGCCATCTTTCTAACTTTGGCTATAGTACATTTCATCATGTTTCTTTATTACAGGCAAAAAATCACCAACCTGTATTACAGTCTTTATTGCATAGGTATTTTTATTTTCGCTTTCTACACCTATCACTTGGTAACATCCACCAATTATGCGTCTATCGCTTTTATATCTAAGTCACTTCAGTTTTTAGCACCATTAATGGTAGTGCCGATAGTAGCCATGCTACACACCATATTTTATCAACGATTTCGTAAAATTTTATGGATAATAATCGGTGCTTATGGTCTAATGATAATACTTTATTTTTTCACTACTCGAAATGCTGCCAATTTGGTTTTAGTTATTCTGATGATGATTTCGTTTGTAGAAATTCTTCGTGTTATATTAGTTTCTGTCAGGAAAAAAAGAGATGGTGCTTGGATTTTTGCAATGACATTATTTTTACCTGTATTATTAGGAATTGTGACCAGCATATTACCCGATCAAATGAGTTTTTCAGGAATGAATTTTGAAATTAAACCATCACAGTTTGTTTTTGCAAGTATGATACTTGGCTTGCCATTTTCGGTAGCATTGTATCTTGCGCGCGACTTTGCACGAATGGGGAAAACATTAACCAAGCAGATTGGTGAAATAACTGAACTTTCTACTAAAACCATCAGGCAGGAACAAGAGAAAAAGCAATTGCTCGAGAATCAGAAAACTATACTTGAATTTGAAGTCAAGGAACGCACACGTGAAGTATTGGATCAAAAAAATGTAATTGAAATAAAAAACCGCGAAGTAACAGAAAGCCTCCACTATGCCAAACGCATTCAGGCTGCAATATTACCTGACATAAAAAAAATAAACCAATCACTTCAGGATTTGTTTATACTTTATCTTCCAAAGGATATTGTCAGTGGTGATTTTTACAGTTTTGCTCAACGAGATGAAAAAATAATTGTAGCAGCAGCAGATTGCACAGGCCATGGAGTAGCAGGGGCTTTTATGAGTATAATTGGAACTGCATTGCTCAATCAGATTGTAAATGAAAAGGGCATTACAGAACCATCCGAAATTCTAACACAATTGAATGATGGCATTGTAACATCACTCAAACAACGAGAAAGTGAGATGAATGAAGGTATGGATATTGCACTTTGCACTATAAATAATAAAAGTAAAACCTTACAATATTCAGGTGCTAACAGACCTCTCTGGATTATTCGTAATAACGAATTTCAGTATTATAAACCAAATAAAATACCCATTGGCGGACAGCAGTATAATAAAACTGACGGTTTTATGCAACATAACATCACACTTGAGCAAGGTGACTCCATCTATCTTTTTTCTGATGGCTATGTAGATCAGTTTGGTGGTGATTTGGGTAAAAAGTTTATGACAAAAAAGTTTCGTGAACTGTTACTGTCTATTCAACATCTGAGTATGAATGAACAGAAAGAATATTTATTGAATACATTGATTAAATGGCAAGGAAAGCACGATCAGGTTGACGACATATTAGTAATTGGAATAAAAATACCCTAACTTATGCCAAGTAAAATATTATTAGTAGATGACGAGCCTTATATAGAGGATTTAGTCAGACAAAAATTCAGAAAACAGATTAAAGAAAATCAACTTGAATTTGAATATGTGTCTAATGGTAAAATTGCATTAGAAAAACTAAAGAACGATGATAGCTATGACCTGATGCTAACAGACATCAACATGCCTGTGATGGATGGGTTGACATTACTTGAAAAACTCAGAGAAAATAATATTCTAACTAAAGCTGTTGTTGTTTCTGCTTATGCCGACCTGAGCAACATCCGTACCGCCATGAACCGGGGTGCATTTGATTTCATTACCAAACCTATTGACCTTGCCGACCTTGAAGCTACCATCAAGAAAACTATTTTAGAAATGGAAATGCTTCGTAAAGGTATTGAAGCATCACGCAATCTTGATGATGCGTTACTTCAAAAAGCAGAAGCACAACAAAAGACATTAGAAACACTTTTAGAAAAGGAAAAATTAATACTTCAGCAAAATGAACTTCTCGAAACACAGGTTCAGCAACGCACTGCCGAACTGCAACAACAAAAGCTTCTGGTAGAAGAAAAAAACAAAGAAATACTTGACTCCATTCACTATGCAAGTTATCTGCAACGCGCCATCCTACCTTCTGAGGAAGCTTTATCCTCTTTCTTCAAAGAAAGTTTTGTATTGTATCAGCCTAAAGATATTGTTGCCGGTGATTTTTATTGGATTGAACCCGTTGAAAATGGCCATATTATAGTAGTGGCAGATTGTACAGGTCATGGTGTTGCAGGTGCCTTGTTAAGTATGTTGGGAATATCACTGCTCAATCACCTTGTAAGAGATAAAAATATTACCCAACCCGCAGAATTATTAAATCAACTACGAATTGAAGTTTCGCGTACACTCAATCAGGCAGAAACTCATGCTGCCGAAGGAATGGACATTGCTGTATGCCACATCAATTGCAGTGCAAAGCAAATTACGTTTGCAGGAGCCTACCGTCCACTTGTGTATATTTCGGGTAACGAACTTAAAACACTTTCGGGAAATAAAATCGTTATTGGGGGCAACAACATTTCGCCACAACAGGAATTTATCAATCAAAACATTTCATTTGATGATGCTACTACTTTGTATCTTTTTACTGATGGTTATGCCGATCAGTTTGGAGGTGAGAAAAATAAGAAACTTATGTCAGGCAAACTCAAAGAACTGCTTTTTGAAAAACATAACTTACCCATGAAAGAGCAATTAACTTTCTTTTCGGACTATTTTAAAAAATGGCGGGGCAAAAACGATCAGGTTGATGATGTGCTTCTGCTGGGTTTCCGCTGTCAGTAAATCGGTTCTAATTGACCGATGCAAATGCTGATGTCAAAGAAACATCATCATGTGAAGCATCATAAATACAATTTCCGTCAGAAATAATCAGAATTTGTGGTGACTCATGATGCACACTATAGCGACTTGCAATTTTATTACTCAACTCTCTGTAATTAAGTAAATCGAGATAATAAACATCAAAAACCTTTTCCATGTCATCAGAAAATTCTGACAACAAAACTTTTTTGGCGAATGCACTCACTGAACAGCGTGTGCTGTGTTTAAAAATTATTTGCTTTTTACGCTTCGACAATTCATCAATCTCTGCCAACTGATTAATGTTGTTCAACACTTTAAAATCCATATATGAAATTCTCTTTAATAATAAAGGTATAAAGATACTTTATTTATTCCGGAAGACCAAATAAAATCATAACTGTTGCTACAAATTGCTTTTCAATTAAAGTGTACAATCAATTTTTCATGAAATGTAATATTCGTATATTTGTTCAAACATAAGCTTTAGTCAGTTGCCTGAATATAAAGATCATGAAGCATACAATCGTTAAGTTGTTTCTTTTCATCATTGCACTGTCAACATTTTCGACTTCTGTACTAAGTCAGATTAACCCTAACCCCAATGCTACTGTTGATGCATTTATTCAGAATGAAATGAATATACAACATTTTCCTGGTGTTTCTGCTGTTATTGTAAAAGATAATAAAATTGTCTGGATTAATTCTTACGGATATGCTGATGTAGCCAATGCAATCCCTGTTCAGGATACTACAGTTTTTTTACTGGCATCTGTTTCTAAAGTTTTTACAGGAACGGCAACAATGCAATTGTATGAGAACAATATTATAGGTCTTGATGATGACGTCAATCAATATTTACCTTGGCAGTTGCAAATACCTGGATTTCCAAACGACTCCATCACATTCCGCCAATTGATGACACACACTTCATCCATTCAGGATAACTGGACGGCAATTGTTGGTTATTATGGTTACCCTGATCCCACCATAACTTTGGCAGATTGTATGCAACGTTATTTTTCAACCAATGGAAGCGATTACAATGCTGCAGCAAATTTTCTTGCTCAGGCTCCCGGAAGTGTGTTTGCATACTCCAATATGGCAACAGCTTTAAATGGTTACTTAACAGAACTTGTCAGTGGTATGTCATTTGACCAGTATTGTAATACCAATATATTTAACAAACTATGCATGAACAAGACGGCATGGCATTTTTCAGATTTTAATCCAAATGATGTTGCTGTTCCTTATCATTTTTCAAATGGCAACTATATTGCTTATCCGCAATATGGTTTTGCAGATTATCCTGATGGGCAACTGAGAAGTAATGTTACAGACCTGGCAAATTTTATGATTGCCTATCTGAATGGCGGATCATTTGGTTCCAATTCTATTCTTTCGCAAGCATCTATCAGTCAGATGTGGACAGTGCAGTTTCCTTTACTCCAACCCAATATGGGGCTAAACTGGTATAAGCAAATTCTTTATTATAATGGAGGCTCTTCATGGCTATGGGGGCACAATGGAGGCGAAAGCGGAGTTTCAACAAATATGTATCTCGATCCGGTAAACAACATTGGACTTTGCGTATTGTCAAATGGTGAAGGTACAGGAATAAATATTTGCGATGAACTTTACAACTATGCTCTTTCATTAAATTCTGCTACCGGCTTCTCACCCGCATGTCTGACAACAGGAGTTGATGACTTACAACCTGCAAAACAAAAAAAGTTGATTAAGATAATAGACTTATTGGGGCGCGAAACACCATTAAAAACAAACACACCATTGATAAAAATATTCAGTGATGGAAGTGCTGAAAAATGCTATATTATAGATTAATGCGTAAGTTAAAATATAATTGAATTAAATGTTTGATAATATATAACCAATACTTTTACAATAAGAAAATATCATAGCCTCATTCAAAGAAATGTAAAATGTCATTAAGTTATATATCAAAAAAAGCAATTCCCAAAGGGGAAATTGTAAAAGGTCATGAAATCAGAGAAGGGATTTTTCTTTTGATTAAAAGTGACTTTCCAAACTTCGATGCTGATAGTACCATTTCCATTGATGAATTGAATAAGTACAGAAGACTTTATCTGACCAAACTTGTTGAACAAGAAAAAGGCGAATTAGCTACAATTGATTTGGATGTAATGCAAGCCATTCGTGACAATTCAATTCTTTCCGAAAATATTCAGGATGAAATGGAGGCCAAACTAACAATGGGTCAGAAACTTGCTGATAAGATTGCCTCCTTTGGTGGTAGTTGGACTTTTATTCTTTCGTTTTTCTTTTTTCTGCTTTTATGGATTATCATAAATATTTGGCTACTTAAAAGTAAACCGTTCGACCCTTATCCATTTATACTTTTGAACTTAATACTTTCTTGCCTGGCAGCCATTCAAGCACCTATAATAATGATGAGCCAAAACAGGCAGG
>DKKR01000072.1 GCA_002455375.1 Bacteroidetes bacterium UBA6661 | reverse complement strand
GCATTCAATCAAACAAAGGTCTTAACCGAGTTGGTTCAGGACATGAATCTGATAAATAAGATTGATGAAGCCGGATATACCTTTAAAAAGAGCCCACTTGACATTTCTTTTCTCTTAAAAAAAATACAGGAAGAATATGCTCTGCAACTTCGAGACAACAACATTACGCTACACTTGAAGCTGCCTGAGCAAATCATCATCAATGCAAATGAAAGTTTAATAAAATCAATTTTTAAAAATTTATTTGACAATGCCATTCGGTATGCCGGCAAAGACATAAGTATCTTTTTAACGCTGCTTAAAGAAGATAAAAATTATTATTATTTTTCATTTGCCGACACCGGAGTCGGGATTTCGGATGAAAAGCACCTGCCTCGAATTTTTGAGCGGTTTTACAGAGTAGATGAAGGCAGAACCAGAGAAACAGGTGGGTCCGGACTTGGGCTTTCAATTGTAAAAAATGCGGTTACCCTCCATGGCGGAACAATTTCTGCAAAAACCAGAAAAGACGGTGGCCTCGAGTTTATATTTCAGCTTCATAAGTAACATTACTTCTACGAAGGTTGGGTTTGTTAATTTTCTTTAACGGTATTAAATTTCTGATGACAGATGTTGTTGCCTACTGTCATCTCTATATCCTAAATGACAAAAATTAAGTAATGGCATGTTGCCGTGTACTCATTTTTGCTATATCTTTGTAGCTTCATGTCAGATATCCTTCATCACGAATGTGGCGTAGCCATGATAAGGCTATTAAAGCCCCTTGACTATTACCATAAAAAATACGGCACACCTTTTTATGCATTAAACAAACTCTATCTGCTGATGGAGAAACAACACAACCGCGGACAGGATGGTGCCGGTGTTGCCAACATTAAATTTGATGCCGAACCCGGAACACGATATATCAGTCGCTACCGTTCCAACGACAAACATGCCATTCAGGATATCTTTTCAAGAATCTACAATAAGTTTAAAGCTGATGTTAATGGTGACGAATCCAAACTGAGTGATACTGCATGGATGAAGAAACATCTTGCCTTCAGTGGTGAGGTGTGGATGGGACATTTGCGTTATGGCACCTATGGTGGCAATGGTATTGAAGCCTGTCATCCTTTTTTGCGACAAAACAATTGGATGACACGCAACCTTGTTGTGGCCGGAAATTTTAATATGACCAATGTTGATGAGTTGTTTGAAAATCTGATTCGTATTGGTCAGCATCCAAAAGAAAAAGCCGACACGGTTACCGTAATGGAAAACATCGGTCACTACCTTGACGAAGAAAATGAAAGATTATATTATTCATTTAAAGAGAAAGGTTTTTCCAAACAAGATATTTCACCGCTCATTGCCGAGCATCTTGACGTGGAAAGTATCCTTAAACAATCTTCAAAAAAATGGGATGGCGGCTATGTTATCTGCGGCATGATGGGTCATGGTGATGCCTTTGTGTTGCGCGATCCTGCAGGAATTCGTCCTGCATATATGTATGCCGACAATGAAGTTGTAGTAGTAGCCAGTGAACGTCCGGCCATACAAACAGCATTTAATTTATCGTTCAGCGACATTACCGAAATAAAACCCGGACATGCATTAGTAATGAAAAAAAACGGGAACATTTCAATGCCTTGCATTAAAGAACCTGTTGAACGCAAATCATGTTCGTTTGAAAGAATATATTTTTCAAGAGGCAGCGATGCAGAAATTTATCAGGAAAGAAAAGAGTTAGGACGTCTGCTATGCAAAAGTATTTTGCCTGCTGTTGACAACGATTTAAGAAACACTGTTTTCTCCTTTATTCCTAACACTGCAGAAGTTGCTTTTTATGGCATGATGCAGGGCATGGAAGACTATTTGCGTGAAGTAAAGAAGAAAAAACTAAAATCTTTAGGAAAAGAAATTTCTGATGAAAAGCTCAATGAAATTCTTTCCATTAAACCAAGATTTGAGAAAATAGCAATTAAAGATGCCAAGCTGCGTACTTTTATTACCAATGATGATGACCGCAGCGATATGGTGACACATGTTTATGATATTACCTATGGCACCATCAGAAAAGGCATAGACAATTTGGTGGTTATAGACGATAGCATTGTGCGTGGCACAACATTAAAAAATTCTATCATCAGAATGCTTGATCGTTTAGGTCCAAAGAAAATAATTATTGTTTCATCAGCACCACAGATACGCTATCCTGATTGTTATGGTATTGACATGGCAAAAATCGGTGACCTGTGTGCTTTCAAAGCAGCTATTGCATTGCTTGAAGAAAATAATATGGAACATATTATTGAAGAAACCTACATGCATTGCAAGCAACAACTTGAATTGGGTGTAAACGAAATGAAAAATTATGTGCGTGATTTATATAAACCTTTTTCACCTGAACAACTTTCGACAAAAATCACTTCTATGCTAAAACCCGAAGACTGCAAAGCTGATGTAGAAATAATTTTTCAGAAAATAGAAGACCTGCATACAGCTTGTCCGCATAATAAAGGTGATTGGTATTTTACAGGAAACTATCCAACACCCGGTGGTAATAAGGTGGTGAGCAAAGCTTTCATTAACTACATGCAGGGAATCAATACAAGAGCCTATTAAAAGGAAATTTAGGTTTCGGTATTATCTA
Source organism: Bacteroidetes bacterium UBA6661 (assembly GCA_002455375.1). Classification (GTDB taxonomy): domain Bacteria; phylum Bacteroidota; class Bacteroidia; order AKYH767-A; family OLB10; genus OLB10. The sequence continues at coordinate 89,191 of DKKR01000072.1, read as the reverse complement.
AAATTATCAGTCTTACCTGCTCTATTTTATTTCCACTTACCTGTTCAACAGTTAGTTTATAATTGCCAATGGTAAACTGCTCTTTCACATTCGGAATATCTTCAAGATGATTAAAAATAAGCCCAGCTAAGGTGGTAAACAATTCTGATTCCGGAAGCATAAGATTGTATTTCTGATTCAGATAGTCAACCTCAAGGCGTCCGGCAAATAAAAATTCTGTTTCAGAAATTTTCTGTTCCAGATAAACATCAATGTCATGCTCATCATCAATTTCACCAAAAATTTCTTCAATAATATCTTCAATGGTTACCATGCCTGAAGTAGTACCGTATTCATCAACAACAATGGCAACACTGCGATGGTTTGTGGTAAGATGTGTAAGCAACTCACGTGCGGGCAATGTCTCCGGAAAAATGGATACAGGCAGCAGCACTGACATAATGCTCTCGGGATTCTTAAACATTTCATAGCTATGCACAAATCCAACAATGTTATCTTTTGTGTCCTGATAAATCATTATTTTGGAAAGTCCTGTTTCAACAAACTTCTTTCTTAACGTTTCTACCGACTCCTTACTACTGAGGGAAATAATTTCATTGCGTGGTATCATGCACTGACGCACTTTCAAACTATCAAAATCGAGTGCATTCTGAAACATCTGAATTTCTTTATTATATTCGCTCTTGCCACCTGAATTTTCACTAATTTCTTCAATAAAATTATCCAGGTCAACACGACCAAAGCCGGTAGCCTCTTCTATAAAATCTACTTTAAAAACATTGCGCAACAGAAAGTGGGCAAGTTTTAAAATTAACCAAACTAATGGGAAAAGAATAATATAACTGAGCCAAATAAACCCGCTAAAAAAATTTAAAGTATCGTTTGGGTTTATGTTGAATAATATTTTAGGCAAAAACTCTCCTGCCAAAAGCAGAAAGAAAGTGGTTATTAATGTTTCGATTATCAAACGACCAATTTCACTATTAAGTTGCTGTGGCAACCACTTTTGCAAATAGGGGTTGAGCAAACCACTCATGTTGGTACCATAAATTACCAATGAAATATTAAGACCTACAAGTATGGTGCAGATAAAACGTGAAGGCGATTTGCTGAAATAGGATAAAATTTTGCCACTCCATTTGCCTTGCTTGCTGTCGAGCTCTATTTTAAATTTGTTGCTTGAAAGGTAGGCAATTTCTATTCCTGAATAAAATGCAACAAAAGCAAGTGATGCAACTATGGCAGGAAGAAAGTCGGAAATCATTAATAGAATTTAGTTGAAATTAGTGATGCAAAAGTAATTATCGTGATGCATTCTGTTTCTCCATTGAAATTCTTTGTTTTCGTCTTATCATAAAAAAAACAAATGCAATAATAGAAATTGCAAAAATAAATACAGCTTGGTTTAGTCCTGCTGAAATCAGTTTGTAGATTCCGGCACATAATGAACCAATGGCTATTATCAGCCATGATATCTCAAGTATTCTCAGTATTTTCATTTTTCTTCAGGTTAATAATGCCTTTGATATTAAATATTTTATAGCGGCTGAAATCCTGATTTGACTCAAAACCGTTGCCATAAATAATTTCATCGGCAGTAATTATCTTTACAAATTCTGGTGAGGAAATCAGTCCGGTTTTTTCATCCCATTTTAAATATTCAGTCATTAACTTTTCTCCTTTAACATTAACCACCTCTACGTTCTTTTTTGCCTCCATGTTTTTATTAAAATCGTCACGCAAGGCATAGTCACTTGTCAGTGTGGAAGTTACCTTCAGGTTATCATCAAAAAAATCAATCTTAACACCTTTAGGCATTTCTGTGATTGGCTTGGGTTGCAAATAACGATTCATTTCTCCTGCTGATATGCGCACTTTTACTTTGCCCGAGTCGCTGTATAAAATTTCAAGTCCTTTGGCACTTTCAATAGGTTCAACAACATTCCCTGTTACTAATTTCACTTGCTCTATATCATTTTCGCACGACATCATAAGCAAAGATATTATAAAAACCACAGGTATGAACCTTAATTTCATGCGCCAAATTGTCTTAAATGATGATCGAGGTGTTTGTACTGAAGTGTATCCCACTCTTTGCCTGTCATTTTACCAAAAAAAGGATGTGGCTGCTGCGTTATGCCTTCGGGTCCGGCAGACTGAAATTTCTGAATACAGGCAATGAGGTTTTTCTTTTCTGTTTCAAATTGCGGATTCAGGTGATTGGTTTTAAATTCTGTTGCCGTAGGCAGGTTTTCTTTAAAAGGTTTATCACTCATGACCGATTTTTTTGCTATCCCTCCAAAAAGTTTAGCCACCAGGCTGCGTTTAAGTTTCAACTCTTCAAACGCCACTTTAAATGGTTGCTGGCAATGCAGCAACATTTGCTCCACCGACATAGTACCCCAATTAGGTTTTTGTCCCGATTGAAGAGTTGCTATGCGTTCAATTATTTTTTCGCCATCTTGCTTATTAAAAAGGCTGCTCATCAAATGTTTATTTTGCTTTTATAAAAAAGTGGTTTCTTAAATTTCTTCGGCATAAAAATAAGGTAAAAAAATCAGTTATTGGCAGCTTCCGGTGTTAATAAGGAATATGTCCTTTCGGCACGATAAAAAGGCAGCCAATGAACAAACGTTACATTACACCATATTTATTTATCATTGCAGAAAGAAATTTAGCATGAATATTTTATTGCTTGGATCAGGTGGGCGCGAACATGCATTTGCACAGAAATTGAGTGAGAGTGCATTGCTGAAACACTTATATATTATGCCGGGCAATGCAGGAACTTTGCAGTTGGGAACAAACATTTCGGGTAGTGTGAATGATTTTGACCACATCAAAAAAACTGTGCTTGAAAAGAAAATTGACATGGTGATTGTAGGTCCAGAAGAACCTTTGGTTAATGGCATTCATGATTTTTTTCTTNNAAAGATTTTTCTAAAGCTTTTATGCTACGGAATAATATACCTACTGCACGATATGAAACTTTTGAATCATCGCAACTACAGCAAGGTTATAATTTTCTGAATACACTTTCTGCACCCTACGTACTTAAAGCCGATGGTTTAGCTGCCGGTAAAGGTGTTATTATTTGCGAAACAGAAACTGAGGCAAGGGAACAATTGCATCATCTTCTCATCAACCAACCTTTTGGCAAGGCAGGAAACAAAGTAGTGATAGAAGAATTTCTGAATGGGATAGAGCTATCTGTTTTTGTTCTGACAGACGGCAACAATTATTGTCTGCTTCCTGAAGCTAAAGATTATAAAAGAATTGGCGACAATGATACCGGACTTAATACAGGTGGTATGGGATCTGTTTCACCTGTTCCGTTTGCAGAAGCTGCATTTATGCAAAAGGTAGAAGACAAAATTATTAAGCCAACCATAAATGGATTAAAGCATGAAAATATTTCATACACCGGTTTTTTATTTATCGGACTGATGAATGTAAATGGCGATCCTTTTGTTATTGAATACAACTGCCGTATGGGCGACCCGGAAACAGAAGCTGTTTTTCCAAGAATAAAAACTGATTTTATTGAGTTGATGAATAGTGTAGCACAAAAAAAACTTCACGAAGTTGAACTCAAAACAGATGACAGAACCTCTTTTACTGTTATGATGGTTTCGGGTGGTTACCCTGAAACTTATGAAAAAGGAAAAATCATTTCAGGACTTGAAAAAGTTAAAGGGGTAAATGTATTTCATGCCGGAACAATCTTGCAGGATGACAAAGTACTAACTAGTGGCGGACGTGTACTTGCAGTAAATGCATTGGGTAAAAATCTGGCAGAAGCCCGCGAAAAAGTCTATGAACAATTGGCTGAAATTACCTACGAAAAGGCCTTTTATAGGAAAGATATTGGTAGAGATTTAATGTGATTCACTATGGTTTTAACATAAAACCTGAAAAGAAGTCTAATCCATCACATTAATAATCAACAGTTAAGGTCAGATAAAGGCAGGGTAGTACTTTCTTAAAAAATTTCTATTGTATTGATTATTATGCCAATTATTTACTTACCTTTGCGCTCCCAAAACATTTTGAAATTATAATATGATTATTGTTCAAATTAAAGACAATGAGCCTTTGGATAAGGCTTTAAAGAAGTTTAAAAAGAAGTTTGAAAAAACAGGTGTTGTAAAACAACTGCGTTCACGTCAGGCATATGAAAAACCATCAGTTGCCCGCAGAACAGAAGTTAAAAAAGCAATACACCGCACAAAACTTCAGCGCTTAGAGGCCGAAGGCGCAATGTAATTCTTAACAAAGGGCTTTTTATAATTCATCTTTTCTAAGCCTTGTTTTGAACTGCACCTATTGAATATGCTTTTATATTTGGCATAAACAATATTATGCCTTACGCAAAGTTTCTGCGGTTTCTTCAATACGAAAAACGTTTTTCGCAACATACTTTAACTGCTTATGGTACCGACCTTAAGCAGTTTTTTGATTTTATGGGACAGACCTATCAGGCACAGAAGCCCGAAGAGATTACTCACTTTTTTATTCGCAGTTGGATAGTTTCTTTATTAGACCGGAAAATAGACTCACGAACCGTTAACCGGAAAATCTCCTCACTGAAAACCTATTTCAAATTTTTGATGCGTGAAAAAACCATCAGCCAAAACCCAATGCTGAAAATTGTTTCGCCAAAAACTGCCAAAAAACTTCCTGTAATCGTTGACCGCCAAAAAATGGATCAGTTACTGGATGGTGTTGCATTTAAAGAAGGGTTTGAAGGTATTCGCGACAAGCTTATTATAAATATGTTTTATCAGACAGGCATGCGTCTTGCCGAATTGATTGGACTTAAAGATAAAAACGTTGACCTCTACAATCTGACTTTAAAAGTATTGGGTAAAAGAAATAAAGAGCGCATCATTCCCATCACACCGGAAATGAAAGAGGCTATAGTTGTATATTTAAATGAACGAAACAACGTCATTGATGAAAAAATCAAGTCGGAGTACTTTTTTATTAAAAATGATGGTAACAAACTATACCCCAAATTCGTTTATAAGGTAGTTAATGTAATGCTCAGTCAGGTGACCACCAACAAAAAAAGAAGCCCGCACGTTTTGCGCCACACTTTTGCAACAGAAATGCTCAACAGCGGTGCACAAATAAATGCCATCAAAGAAATTCTGGGACATAGCAGCCTTGCTGCTACTCAGGTCTATACACACAACACCATTGATAAGCTGAAAAATATCTACAAACAAGCACATCCTAAGGCTTGATTTCGTATATTTACTTTTCAAAACAGAATATTTCCATGCCCAAAGAATATTTTAAACCACAAAACACCAGCAAAAGGGCAATGTGTGGGTTTTGTACTAAAAACAAAATAGAGTATGAAGATTAAAGTGCAGTCCATCCATTTTGATGCAGACAAAAACCTGATTCGTTTTGTAGAAGAAAAGGTTGACAAACTAAAACAGTTTTATGAGCACATAATAGATGGTGAAGTATTTTTACGTTTAGACAAAAACGTAACGCAGGAAAATAAAATAGCTGAAATTAAAATCAGCACACCCGGTAAAGTACTTTTTGCAAGTGAGCAATGTGCCACCTTTGAGCAGGCAGCTGATAAATCGGTTGAAGCACTAAAACGACAAATCACCAAACACAAAGAGAAACAAAGAGGTTCTTAAAGAACAGATAACTAAAGGCCGCTTCCGATAACCGAAGCGGCTTTTTTGTTTTATAAATACATTACATCGGTTTTTAGAACTATCCTGAAACACACTTTCAATAATCATTAACCTAAAAACAATATTGAGTTTCTTAAAAAATTAATTGTAATTTTTTTTACTCATCAACCCAAAAACAGAATTGTTTTTTTGTTTGCATTAACACAGATTTTGATCAAAACTTTTGCACACAATTACCGTTTTAAGAATTTTTTTTACACTCAGGTTGTTGACATATTAACAAACACACTCCATTTCTTTTTGTGTATCATTATAAAAAATCAATGCTTATTAAAAATATTTTTTTTAATAATTACAACAACAACATTTATTTCCTCCTCTGAAAAATTGAAACAAAAAGTTTTTTATTTTTTTTCTGCGATTACTTTTTTTTCAAAAAATATTTTCTTATCTTCAAAAAAGCAGTTAACAATTTTCTGTTGAAAAATATTAAGTAGCATGGTTATCAAAAATAAAATTGTGGTGATATTTCGGAAACAATTTTAAAAAGCAAAAGCGAATTTTTTTTTTAGCATTTTTATGACAGATTTGTTTGACAAGATTAGTAAGAACCGTGGCCCGTTAGGTATGCATGCCAAAGAATCGCACGGCTATTTTACTTTTCCAAAACTTGAAGGTGAGATTTCGAACAGAATGATTTTTCGCGGAAAAGAAAAGTTGGTTTGGAGTTTAAATAATTATCTGGGATTGGCCAATCATCCTGAAGTTCGCAAAATTGATGGCGAAGCATCGGTACACTATGGGTTAGGAACACCAATGGGCGCGCGCATGATGAGTGGTGAAACCGACAGACATACATTATTAGAACAACAACTTGCCGCTTTCGAACAAAAAGAAGACGCTATATTATTAAACTACGGATATCAGGGAATGGTTAGTGCCATTGACTGTTTGGTTGACCGCCATGATATAATAGTATATGACTCCGAATCGCATGCCTGCATTATTGATGGTGTTCGCCTGCACATGGGAAAACGTTTTGTATATCCGCATAACGACATTAACAACCTTGTAAAGCAACTTGAGCGTGCTACCAAACTTGCAGAAGAAACCGGTGGTGCTATATTAGTTATTACAGAAGGTGTTTTTGGTATGAGTGGTGATCAGGGTAAGTTAAAAGAAATAGTAGCCCTGAAAAGCAAGTTCAGCTTCAGATTATTTGTAGACGATGCCCACGGTTTTGGTACCATGGGAAAAACAGGTGCCGGAACAGGTGAAGAGCAAGGAGTTCAGGATGGTGTAGATATTTATTTTGGAACTTTTGCAAAATCTATGGCACTCATTGGCGGATTTATTGCCAGCGATGCGCAGATTATAGAATATTTTAAATACAACATGCGTTCGCAGATTTTTGCGAAAAGCCTGCCAATGCCTTTAGTAGAGGGTGCTATTAAAAGACTTGAGCTACTAAAAAATCAACCACAGTTGAAAAACAATCTTTGGAAAATTGTTAATGCCCTGCAAAACGGACTCAAGCAAGCAGGATTTGATATTGGAAAAACACAATCACCGGTGACACCGGTTTATCTTAACGGAACTATTCCTGAAGCTACTAAACTTATTTACGACTTACGCGAGAACTATGACATATTCTGTTCAATGGTTGTGTATCCTGTAGTACCAAAAGGAATTATTATGCTTAGGTTAATACCTACAGCAGTTCATACATTAGAAGATGTAAAATATACAATTGAATCTTTCGGAAAAATAAAATCGAAATTATTAAACGGTGAATATAAGGCAGAGAAAATTGTTGATGTAAACTAAAAGTGTAACTTATCAGCAAACTCTGAGTATAACAATATCAATAACCAATAAATAAATAATCATCATGATGAACAATTCAATGATTGAAAGCACTACAGGTGCTGAAATGGTAGAAGCTAAAAAAGCTGCTCCAAAAAAGAAAGCTGCAACTAAGAAAAAAGCAGCTACTAAAAAGAAAGCTGCAACTAAGAAAAAAGCAGCTCCAAAAAAGAAAGCCACTAAGAAAAAAGCGGCTACTAAAAAGAAAGCTACTAAGAAAAAAGCAGCTACTAAGAAAAAAGTAGTTTCTGCTAAGAAGGCAGCTCCAAAAAAGAAAGCGGCTCCAAAAAAGAAGGCAGCTACTAAAAAGAAAGCAGCTCCAAAGAAGAAAGCTGCTCCAAAAAAGAAAGCAGCTACTAAGAAAAAAGCAGCAACTAAGAAGAAAAAATAATCTTCTGAAAATTATAAAAAAGCTCCTGCAAAGGAGCTTTTTTACTTTTAATTCTGTCGTTAATCGTGCATAGGCACGTCAGACTCCTGAATAAGAAGCTGCCTGTAGAAAGTAAATATCTTAGACTTAGAAACAAAACCTGCATAAACCCCTTTTTCAGTAACTGGAAAATTCCAGGCTTCATACTCTTCAAATTTTTCTAAAACAAGTTCCATATCTTCCTCAATGTCCAAAACCAACGGTGGTCTTTGCATCAGTTCTTTGACACCTGTGCCATACTGCGACTGATCAAACATGACACGCTTTACATCATCAAGTAAAATAATTCCCTGTAAACGATTCATGGCATCAACCACAGGAAAAATATTGCGTTTACTTTTACGAATAGCCTTAATTAAATCACCAAGAGTTGCATTTATTTTAATTGTTTCCAAATCGGTTTCAAGATAATCTCTTAATTTCATTTTGCTGATTACCTGCTTGTCTTTACTTAAATTGATTAGTCCGCCTTTAAGTGCCAATTGTTTGGTATAAACAGAGTGTGGTTCTACATATCGAGTAGCCAAATAGGTTATTGATGTTGTAATCATCAACGGAACAAATAAGGCATAGCCTCCTGTAATTTCTGCAATCAGAAAAATTGCAGTGAGCGGTGTTTGAAGTACACCACTAAGTAATGATGCCATTCCTATTACAGTAAAATTTATTTCATTCAACTCTGCCCAGCCCATAAGATTTACTACTCTCGAAAAAGTAAAACCCAGCATAGCACCTGTAAATAATGATGACCCAAACATACCCCCATTACCTCCACCAAAAACCGTAAACGATGTTGCTACTACTTTAAGAAAAAACATCAGTAGTGCTGCAAGTATTGGTAGCCACAAGGCATTGGCTTCAAAAAAGGTTATGTTCTTAAAAATTTCACCGGATTGGCTGTGTAATAACAATTGAACGCTGTCGTATCCTTCACCATAAAGTGGAGGAAATAAAAATATCAGCAACCCCAGTAAGGTTCCGCCAATAAGTGCTTTTACAAATACATTGGAGATTTTTGAAAATATTGAGCTGATGAAAAAATATATTTTAATACAGTAGATAGAAAGTATGGCAGCCAATGCAGCTAAAGCGAGATAATAGAGTATGTGACTTGAATTCCATGTGTCGGTTATGAGAACAAAAGGCTGACCGAGATTAAAATAGCGAGATAAAAATGCAGCAGTAGCACTTGATATCAACAAGGGTATGACGACAGGCACAGGCATATCAATGAGCAGAAGCTCGAGCGCAAACACCACACCTGCAATAGGTGCATTAAAGATAGCAGAAATACCTGCCGCTGCACCACAGGCCAGTAATAATGTTCTTTCTTTGGTAGAGAATTTTAATTTGCTTGCAATAGTACTTCCAATTGCTGATCCGGTAGATGCAATAGGAGCTTCAAGACCTGCAGAGCCACCAAAACCAACAGTAAAAATACTGCTAACCATTTGCGAAAACAGTTTATGCTTGGCAACTACACTCGACTGTTTGGAGATGTTATAAATTACTGCCGTCATTCCTCTTCTTTCATTCTTGATTTTCATCAGTTTCCAGAATGTAACTGTAAGCAATATTCCTGTTGCCGGTAAAATTAAAAACAACTGATGATAGCCTGAATCAAAAACCAAATGCTCTGCAATATGTTCCATCAGCATTACGCCTTTTTTTAAAATGGCTGCACATAAAGTAGTTAATGCACCAATCAATACACTGATAAGAACCAAATAAGTTCTTTTACCATAAATCGAAAAATTAATTGATGGAAATTTCATTCAATCAAAATGCTAAACATTAACTGAGCTAACAAATATAATTGAATTCATATCAATGAAGATTTTCAAAACGGCTAACTTTAAACAAAAGACTTCAATTCTACAACTGTCAAAAACATAAATAAAAAGAAGTCCAAGCGAATGTTGTTTAAAACAATTTACTGTTATACTCAATGCAATAGCATATAAACATAAACTAAAAAAGCAGATTTCTTTTTTGTTATCGGCAATTGATTTACATTTGAAGCATAGCCGCTTTTTATGTCAGCAAATCAAGCATTAATAAAATCGAAACTTCCTAAAACCGGAAACAGTATTTTCAGTGTCATGTCGGCACTTGCCAACGAATGTAATGCCATTAATCTTTCTCAGGGTTTTCCTGACTTTGCCATTTCGCCTGAACTCATCAGTTTAGTGACTAAGTACATGAAAAAGGGCATGAATCAATATGCACCCATGCCGGGTATCATGCCGCTGCGAGAAGAAATTGCTGCTAAAATCGAAGCACGTTTTAGTGCAAAATATAATCCTGAAACAGAAATTACTATCACTGCAGGTGGAACACAGGCTATTTACACTGCCATAGCATCTGTAGTACGCGAAGGCGATGAAGTAATTATTTTTGATCCTGCATACGATTCCTATGCACCTGCTGTTGTTCTTGCCGGTGGCGAACCTGTTCATGCAGAGTTAAAAATGCCCGACTTTCATATTGACTGGAATGAAGTGAAAAAGCTCATGAACCAGCGCACCAGAATGATTATGATCAACACACCGCACAATCCTACAGGTGCTATCTTAAGTGTTAAAGATTTTCAGATGCTCGAAAAAATTACAGCAAAGACAGACATTTTTGTCTTGAGTGATGAAGTATATGAGCATGTTATTTTTGATGGCTACGAACATCAGAGTGTTGCGCGCTTTCCAAAACTAGCCGAGCGTAGTTTTATTGTTTATTCTTTCGGAAAAACTTTTCATACCACAGGGTGGAAAATGGGTTACTGTCTGGCACCTGCAAAGCTTTCGGCAGAATTCAGAAAGGCACATCAGTTTATGGTTTTTAGTGCCAACACACCCATTCAATATGCCTATGCAGAATTTATGAAAGATGCCAAAAACTATTCAGGTATTGAAAAATTTTATCAGGAGAAAAGAGACTACTTTTTAAAGCTGATTCAAGGTACTGCATTTAAGCCATTGGCCTGTTCGGGTTCTTACTTTCAATTACTCGATTACAGTAAACTGAGCCGTGAAAAAGATATGGACTATGCTGTAAAGCTTACAAAAGACTATGGAGTTGCATCCATTCCGGTTTCGGCTTTTTACAGAAACGGTACAGACCATAAACTTTTAAGGTTTTGTTTTGCCAAATCTGAAGAAACACTTGAAAAAGCTGCTGAAAGATTGCATAAGGTTGAAAAATAATCCCTTTTCTGCAATTTTAAAATATAACTTTGCCTGAACCAACAACATCATACCATGAGTACTCTAAGAGTAACAACCGTTCAGACAAAGCTGCACTGGGAAAGTCAGGTAAAAAACATTAAACATTTTACTACACTGCTTAAAAGCATAAAGACAGGTAGCACCGATCTTATTGTGCTGCCCGAAATGTTTAGCACGGGCTTTAGCATGAATGCAAATGCACTGGCAGAAAAAAGTGATGGCCCTACCATGCAATGGATGCAAAAAATGGCAGAAACAAAAAATGCTGTTGTTTGCGGAAGCCTCATCATTGAAGAAAATGGACGCTTCTATAACCGTTTGATATGGATGACTCCCGGTGGCTCTCATGCACACTACGACAAAAGACATTTGTTTACCATGGCAGGCGAGCAAAAATTCTATCATCCGGGAAACAAAAAATTGATTCTGCTTTACAAAGGATGGCGGCTTTCGGTTTTTGTTTGTTACGACCTGCGGTTTCCTGTTTGGATGCGCAACCAAAATGAATATGATTGTGCCATTGTTGTTGCCAACTGGCCTGAGAAACGCAGCTTTGCCTGGAAACAATTGTTAACCGCACGCGCCATAGAAAACCAATCGTTTGTTGTTGGTGTTAATCGTATTGGAAAAGATGGCAATGGCATTACCTATAGCGGTGACAGTGTAGTGCTGGATCCATTTGGAAAAAAAATCAGCAAAACAAAATCTGATACAGAAAATATAGAAACTATAAAACTCGACTTTGATGTTTTGGAAAATGCAAGACACATTTTTCCTGTTGGCAACGATGCTGATAGTTTTAGCATTAAATTGTAATGGATAAAATAGATTTCAAATGTCTGTTATCAGAAGTGGTATTGACATACTCGCGCAGTTCAGGAAAAGGTGGGCAAAATGTAAACAAGGTTTCTACTAAGGCTGAGCTTGCCTTTAATATAGATAGCTCTGCATGTTTAGATGAAGAGCAAAAAAAGATCATTTCAGAAAAGCTATACCGAAGAATCAACGAAGAAGGTTTCATAAAATTACAAAGCAGTGAAGCACGCAGTCAGTTGGGAAATAAAGAACTGGTATTGAAAAAATTCAAAACGCTGATTGAAAAATCTTTGAAAAAGCCTGTCAAGCGAATAGCCACATCAAAACCATTACAGGCAACAGAAAGCCGATTGACTCAAAAACGAAGAACCTCTGAAATAAAAAAACTCCGTCAAAAAAAGTCAGACTAGTACCAAAAAATGGTATTAATACTTAGACACATTTTCTCAAACCAAAATACTATACGACACAATCACTCAACAGAAGAAAAAAGCATAGCATGATGAACCACTTTTTACTCTTTGAAACCATTCTTTATGTTAAGAACCAGCAGGAAAGTGCAGTTTTTTATACCAAGCTATTCAGACAAGAGCCTGACTTAAATGTGCCGGGCATGACAGAGTTTATACTTGCCCCTAATTGTAAACTTGGATTGATGCCAAATTATGGTATAGCAAAAATTCTTTCAGATAAAACCCCTCATCCAAATCTAGGCAATGGAATACCCAGATGCGAACTTTATTATTATGCTGAAAACATTGAACTTGAGTTTGACAATGCAATAAATGCAGGTGCACATTTGATTAGTCCAATTATTGATAGGGATTGGGGCGACAGAGCTTGTTACTTTTCCGACCCTGATGGTCATATCATTGCTTTTGCCCAAAAGATTACCAATAAAGGATAATTTACTTTCCTTTTATTTATTATTGACTTACTGTTTTATCAACCTGACAGGCAAAACCATGCATTTTCTCTGCCTGATCTTTATTGTTTGTGGCTTTTAGATAGGCATCTGAATGTACCAGAAAATGCTCTTGTCTGCTTCTGTTTTTTTTCTTGCTATTAACAAAAGAAGCATCACACCTGCAATTACAATTAGCTTTTTCATCTTATTTGTTTATTATCTATAGAAGTCAAAATCAAGCGAAACAAATTTTATCAATTATGAAAATCAACAAGGTTATTTTCAAGAACTGTTCTTGTTGCTACTATCAATAAAAAATAGTTATTTTATCAAACTCACTTCCTTACCAAACTGACGGGCAAAGCCACGCATTTTTTCTGCCTGATCTTTGTCGTTTGTGGCGTTTTGATAGGTATCGGCCATGCTCATATACATTTCAAAAAAGAATTGTTGCATCTCTTCAACCATCATTTCCTGTGTCCATAAATCAATGCGCATGGTGGTTTGATCTTTCTTATCAAACAATGCCAGCATCATGGCCTTACACTCTTTGTCGCCCTGCATGCCACTGTCTTCGGCATTCCAATGCAAGGCCACAGGCTTGTTGTTATCGTCTAAGCTGACTGTAAATTTTATTTCTGATTTTTTCATCTCTCCGATTGTTGTTATTTTTACTTTGAACTAAGGTTTATATCCTGATTTCTCCAGAATTTTCTGTGCATCTTTTTCTGCTAGCAACTCTTTTAATTTCACACTGTTGTTCTTCATATAGGCGCTTACAATTTTCCATCCCAGCCACTGTGCTGTACGTGATGGTGCGCCTTCAGGAAAACCTTGTGTGGCATGACCATCTGCAATGTATTTCATGTATTCCATTTCGCGGGTAGAATAAAAAAGTTTGTTCTCTATAAAAAATGCCCACATCTGCTTGCTGTTGTTGTTGCACCACTCCAATTGCTTTTTACTGTATCCTGTCAGAATAGAGTCTTGCATTTGTGGCACCATAACTGAAGTAAAATACAGTTGCTTGCCATAATAAATCATGCGGCTGAGGAAATCATTTTTCTCTGCATCAATATCATGTTCACTCTGATACCACCCTTTAATGACATCACTTAAAATATAGTCTTTAGAAAAACGCTGATAAGCATACTGTGGAATTCCAATAGAAGGATAGAATTCACAATCGCTGCCCAAATACATGTCGAGACCAATGCCAATAGTACTGTCAGCGGTTATAACAGCATAGTTAAATGCAGAAAGAAAAGTTACCAGATGCTTTACAGGTTGTGTGCCTAACTCATTTTTATAGTTGCTTAAAAAAAATTCTATTTCAGAAAACAATTTATCTTTATCGGCAGAAGAAAAAACTTTTTCTACCCGTGCATGAATGTCTTTTACATCTTTATCACCAACAAATTTTTGGAGATTTAATGCAAGTGCAGCACTATCTGTTGGTAGCAGATGTATTATTCTATTAACAAACAAATTAAAAAAATAAGGATAATGTTGTTCCCATTGCACCACATGCTGTGGGCTAATGCTGTCAGCAGAAAACAGCACTTCATCAAATTTCAAATGTGTGGTTATTGCTTCTGCAGCATGTTTATCTCCATGTGGGTCATTCTGACAGGAAAAAACCACCATCAGCACAGTTGATAGTAAAAAGTAAAATAGATGTCTGACTGTGAAAAATTTCATTAATTTTGTCTCGAATTAAAAAACATAAAATAATGAGAGCAAAAGTATCACTAATTGCAATAGCCTTTGTAGCTGCTTTTCAATTTGTAAAAGCGCAGGACAACAAATTTAATTTCGGACTTAAAATTTCGCCAACAGTAGCCTGGTTTAAGGCCAGTGATAATTTAGATAATGATGGCAGTAAAATAGGGTTTGCCTATGGACTGATTGCCGATATTAATTTTACCAACAACTATTCCTTTGAAACCGGAATAGATGTAACATACCGTGGCGGCAAATTGAAATATCTGGATACTTATAAAATGAAAACAGTATTACAATATATTGAACTTCCTTTAACCTTAAAGTTGAAAACCAATGAAATTGGTTATATGACTTACTTTGGTAAAGTTGGATTTACTACAGGTGTTAACATCAGAACAGATGGAGATTTTAAAAAGTCTGACATTAACCCATTGAATTTGGCCTTAGTAGCCGGTATTGGAACGCAATATTCATTAGGCGGAAAAACAGCTTTACTTTTAGGTATAACTTTCAATAATGGTTTTCTTGATGTAGTAAAAGAAAAACATTCAAAAGCTACATCAAATTTTTTAGCTGTTGATTTGGGCGTGATGTTTTAAGTAATAAATAGAAATTTTATAAAAAGCTACCTCAAAGGGTAGCTTTTTATATTTGAGCTATGTCATACCTTGAAGATTAGATTACTTTAGAAAAAGATTATTAAGAAAGACAAGGCAACATTATTCATATAAATATACCTTTGCCTGATAATTTCTAAATATGCGCATTGCACTTGCCCAACTCAACTTTCATGTGGGCAACTTTGAGAACAACACCACAAAAATTATTGAGGCAATCAAACAAGCCGAAAAATCCGGTGCAGCACTGATTGTATTTCCTGAACTTGCAATTACGGCATACCCTCCACTTGACTTTCTGGAGTTTGATGATTTCATCAACCGCTGTTATAACAGCATTGAAAAAATTGCAGCACACAGTCAGAATATTGCAGTTATTGTAGGTTGCCCATCGCGCAATGCCGTCCCCGAAGGAAAAAGCTTGTTTAACTCAGCTTGGTTTATTCATCAAGGTAAGGTGCAGTCAGTTATTCATAAAGCATTATTACCAACTTACGATGTTTTTGATGAGTACCGCTATTTCGAATCCGGCAGAATATTTCAATGTATTGAACTCAACGGAGAAAAAATTGCTTTAACCATTTGCGAAGATTTGTGGAATGTTGAAGACGATCCACTCTACATACATTCTCCAATGGAAGAGTTGATAAAAGAAAAACCTTCTTTCATCATCAACATTGCAGCTTCGCCATTTGATTACAAACATGCGCATCAGCGGAAAGCAATTTTACAGCGAAATGTAAATCAATATAAAATTCCATTGCTATATGTCAACCATGTTGGAGCACAAACCGAAATTATTTTTGATGGCGGTTCATTAGCCTATGATGCCAAAGGCAGATTGGTGCATGAAGGCCCTTACTTTAAAGAAGAAATTATTTATCTGAATACAGCAAACACTTCGCCTGTGGATGAAAAGCAAACCGAAAAATATGAATTGATCTATCAGGCATTATTGATGGGGATAAGAGATTATTTTTCTAAGATGGGATTTAAAAAAGCCATACTGGGTTTGTCAGGCGGTGTTGACAGTGCCATTGTTACAGTGTTGGCTGCCGATGCTTTGGGTGCAGAAAATATTTTGCCTGTTATGTTGCCTTCTGCTTTTTCAAGCGGACATTCAATCTCAGACTCTGAACAACTTTGTCAAAATCTTAACATCAAAGTTGATAAAATGGAAATAAATCCATTGTATGAAACATTTTTGAAAACACTTAAACCTTTATTTGGTGATAAGCCTTTTGATGTTACAGAAGAAAACATTCAGGCACGCATACGTGGAACCTTGCTGATGGCACTGAGTAATAAATTTGGCCCGATACTTTTAAACACAAGTAATAAAAGTGAACTTGCCGTTGGCTATGGAACTTTGTATGGCGACATGTGTGGCGGGCTGAGCGTGATTGGTGATTTGTATAAAACAGAAGTTTATGAACTGTGCAATTATATCAACCGAGATAAGGAAATCATTCCTGAAAATATTTTAAGTAAGGCACCAAGTGCAGAATTGCGCCCGGGACAAAAAGATAGTGACTCTTTGCCACCTTACGATATACTCGATAAAATTTTATTTGAATATATTGAACTGCGTAAAGGCCCTAGAGAAATTATTAAAGGTGGACATGATGAAACAATGGTTAACCGAATTTTGAGTATGGTTAACCGAAATGAATATAAACGCAAACAATTATCACCTGTATTGCGGATTTCTTCTAAAGCATTTGGCTTAGGAAGACGCATGCCCATTGTAGGGAAATATCTTTCTTAAAAAAATACGTCTTAGTCTTCTGTTACCGGTACATTAACAGTCACCTCTGCATCATTGTCAGGAATGGTTACCGGCACTCCTCCTTTTACACGCTGAGAAATAGCTGCATCCCAACCTACACCATACAGGTAATAATCTCCGCATTTTAAGTTTGGAACGGTCAGGAAGTCAACAGAAGTATCGCTGTTTACGACATAGTTATCAAAGTCAGAGAGAGCGGTACCCGGAAGATCGCTACTGCCGTACTTAATAAAAAGTGTATCCGGATAGTTTGATTGTGGCGGAATAATTTTTGAATGATGCTTTAAATAAACTTTTAAAGAATTTTTTCCTCCTGTTCCTCCATCACAGCCATCATCTTTTTCGCATGATACAATGGAGAATAAAAGAAAACTTAATGCGATGAGTTTAGAGATGTTTTTCATTTCAAATAAATTATTGATCTGTTAATACTTTTAGAAAATTTACCAGGTCTTCTTTTTCCTGTGCAGTAAGGTTCAATGGTCTGATGAGGAAACTTTTATTAAAATTTGGTTTGCCCCCTGAATTATAATGTTCCACAACTTCTTCAAGCGTAATCATGCTGCCATCGTGCATATAGGGTGCTGTCAGTGCCACATTGCGAAGTGATGGCACTTTAAATTCTCCCACATCATCATGCAAGGTTGTTATACGAGCCCTGCCCGAATCTGCATACACTTCGTAAAGTCCGTTGTTCTTAAAGCTAAAATCAGTAAAATTAAATCCACCATGACAATGGAAGCACTCTGCCCGCTCACCAAAAAACAAATCCATACCTCTTTTTTCTGAAGCTGACAAAGCATCACTTTTTTTCTCATACTGATACTCATCATACTTTGATTTTCCTGTAAACAATGAACGTTCAAAATTTGCAATGGCTCTTGTAAGCGTAAATGCAGATGGGCCACTGTTATATGCTTTTCTAAACAAGTCAGGATATACAGCATGATTATTTAAACGTTCAACAACTTTCATCACATTAAAATCCATCTCTTCATGCGCTTCTATGGGTGCAGACACTTGTGTTTCTAATGTCGGTGAACCTCCATCCCAAAACATATTGGGTTGATATGCAGCGTTGAGTATGGTCATTGAATTACGCAAAGTTTTTCGTCCGTCAATGCCCTCTGCAACAGCAAGTCCATCTGTAAATTTTTTATCGGCATGATGACAGCTTGAACATGAAATACTACTGTCACGTGATAGTATGGGATCAAAAAACAACATCTTGCCTAATGCAATTCTGTTTTTTGTAGGTTGATTATCTTCAGGTATGTGAGGATATGGAAATCCTAATGGTACTTGCAGTTCGAGTACCTCATTTCCTGTGTCAATGGCATCATCTTTACGACAAGCTGTAAAGCCTATTATCCAAAAAACAAAAATTGAAATAATAAAAAATTTAGACTTCTGTTTTTTAATCATGGTTCAATGGTGAAAGAATTAAGCCAGTTATTTGCTATCCTTTCTGCTAAATCCCTGCCTGGATTGGTGTGCGTAATACTTTCTGTTGCCAAATCTATACCGCTTAGCATTTTAAGCAGATTAAATTTAATGTTTATGGTATTGGTATTGCCATTTACAGAAAAAATATGATTAAAATTTATCACCCGTACCATTGGATCACTTCCAATATCATACGAAATAATTCCATTTAAATTTCCGGTAGGAATAGTATCTGTATCTACATTGCCTTCAACCTTCATAAAAATATAGCCAAAGTTCCAACCCCAATGCATGCTTACAGGCTGATAGCTTAACGGATTAGAAGCATCATACAATGCAGGGTCAAGGTGATTGGTAGCAGAATCAATACCAACCATAAATCGCAAACCCGAATAATCTCCTACAGGAATTTCACCCAATGAATATTGTTCTGTTTCATTGTCAACCAAAAGCACTTTTCCACTAAGGGGCAACTCCTGACCGTTTGCTTTTAATAAAACAATATTTGAAATATAATAGCGCAGGTTGGTAATTTTAAACTGTCTTCCGGAGGTATCACTGTACACCTGATTGTAAGCAATTCTATTGTTGCCAACATATTGCTTTAAGTTAAAGCTAAGTTCTCCGATAGTATCTGTGTTCGGAATTTGATTGTCGGACGAATCATCTTTTTTGCAAGAGCTAAGAGAGAAAATCAAACCTGCAACAGCAGCAAAAAATACGAATCTCAAAATATTCATGATATAAAATTTTCTACCCCGAAGATAGCAAATTATTCAATGCTGTAAGCACCTTGCCAGTTGTTGGCAATTTTTACAGCCAGTGGCATATTATCCATTGTATGTGTACCAAACTCTGTGCGCATATCCACATTATTGAGAACTTTTTTCAGGTCGAAAAGAATGCCTATTTCGTAATCGCTATTTGAAGAAACTTCAAAGGCTGATGCACTAAAATCAATAGTACGTTTTAGGTTATCCATGCCTACATGGTAGAAGAAATCGGCATCCGGTGTGCCATTGGCAGCAAAAGTGGAGTCGAATTTTCCTTGAAACTCCATGAAGATGTAGCCATTGTTCCAACCCCAGTGTATTGTTGGGTTCTGATAGCTCAAAGGATTAGTTGAAGGATAGGAGGCAGGATCAGCATGATTGGTAACAGAATCTAATCCCATCAGAAAACGAAATCCTTTGTACTTTCCTACTGGTACTTTTCCGAGGTTGTACTCCTGAACGTTAGGGTTGGCCAGCAGCACCACATTTGTCAGTGGATAATCTGTTCCGTCATCTTTAATGAGTACAATGTTGCTGATATAGAATCGGCAATCATCTATTTTAAATTTTCTTCCTGTATTGTCAGAAAAAACATCATTATAGTTAGCAATCGTGTTTCCAACCAAGGTGTGTAGATGAAAAGACAGCTCTCGCTCAGTTGGTTCGTTGTCTTTATCTTTTTTACATCCGGAAATGCAAAACCCTATTATTGCAATTGCAATTACAGCAATTATTGTTGTATTTTTTTTCATTTTTTTATTTTATTATTCGTTATTTTTTTAGTTAAATGTAAAAGAAAAGCCTGTTAGTACTTTAAAAGAAATTTCTGCCTGATTTCCATTGAGTGTTTTGAGTATTGGTAGCTGAAATGCAGTATTCAGAGCAAATCGTTTATAATAGATGTCTATTCCGTTATGCAGGTAAGAAATGTTACCACCACTGTTTCCTTGTTTTTCACTCAAGTAAATATCTTTGGCTGCATACTCCCAGTAAAATCCGATGTTAGGATAGATGTTAAACCTTTTAGAAGTAATCTGATAAAAACCTGTAACATTAGTATTTAGTTTATTTCCAGAGCGAAAGTTTTGTTTGTTTTTTGTTGTAACCATATATGATAGGTTTGCCATTAAACCTGAACGTTTGTACTTCACAAGATATATCATACTTATCATAGGATCCCAGCTACCTGTTCCAGGTTGGTGTACAAAAGTATGTGATTCGCTACCTTCGGGAACATCACAAATTCCGGTAGGTAATTTTATACCCGGACCCACCATCAATCGTTGACCGACTTTATCTTCTTCTGTAGAGTTTATATTGAATACTTGATAGTGTGAAACCAACACTACATCACCAATACCTTGATAGGTATTTGTGGCTTCTTTTGATTCATGGTTTAAATTATGATGTGTCACACCCATAGCATGTGCTGCTTTATCACTCATACCATCACGGTTAAATACATAGGGTACAGATAAAATAAGTTGTAGTTTTTGGGTGGGGTAATATTGTGCAAATAGCTCATAGTTAACCCTGGTTTCAAAAAAATCTTTTTTGGATAATCCCATGCCATCAAGTTCTGTTGCCGACATTTCGGTTCCCTTGAAGAACCTACTTTGGTTTCTTATTGAAACACTGTTCTTTTTGAAATGCGGATTTAACCCTAGATAGCCATTGCAAAAGTCACATGACTGTGCATAATATGGTATTAGAGCCAATAATATAAATACTATTTTTCTCATAATTAATAATTTATGTATTCAACTTAAGAAGCCATCAGCCTATTGCTGAGGTTTCGAAATAAAAAATTGAAGAATAAATTATACAGCTGGTGGATGGAATATGGTCTGAAAATATCCTTCAGGTTCTAAAAATGGTTTAAAAACCACGAAAATTTGATCGGTAAAAAATTCAGAGAAGCTAAAAGGTTCTTCTAATTCAAAATACTGCACAATTTCATTTTTCTCTTTAAATGAAGTAAATGGAATTTCTGCCGATTTTTCTTGCTGTTTTAGTTCTTTTGCTAATCGACAATGACCATTACAATGCATTTCCTTCTTGGACTTATTTTCGCACAATACCGTAGCGTAATATGTTCTATTGAAAAAATAGTGCGCAAAAATTAAGCTTTGACAGAATATACTACAAAGAAAAGCAGATGTAAGAATAAATAAAATGGCTCTTTTCACAATTGCAAAATTAGTACATTGGCAAATATGATTTATGAGAAAAATCACTTTTCTAAGAATCGAATTGTCACATCAACCAGCAAATTCTGTTAATTAAACAACATTATCTATACTCGCCAAACACTTTCCTCAATGCATCAGAAATTTCGCCAAGAGTTGCATAATGCTCAACACACTGAATAATAAAAGGCATCAGGTTGGTATTATCTTTAGCGGCTGTTTCCAAGTTGTTTAATGCCTGACCTACCTGTTCATTATTTCTCTCTGAGCGCAGTTGTACAAGCTTCTGCACTTGTACTTTTCTGATGGTATCATCAACAGAAAAAATATCATCAAAGACCGGTTCTTCAACCTGAAACTTATTAACCCCAACAATAACTTTTTCACCTGTTTGAATCGCATTTTGATAATTATAAGACGACTCTGCAATTTCATTCTGAATATATCCTGCTTCAATAGCTGCAACAGCACCTCCCATATTATCAATTTTTCTGATGTAATCCCAAGCCTTAGCTTCTACTTCATCAGTAAGAGATTCAATATAAAAAGAACCACCAAGAGGATCTACTGTTTGAGTGACACCGCTTTCATAGGCAATCAGCTGTTGTGTGCGCAATGCAATGCGTGCAGCATTTTCAGTTGGCAGCGACAGTGCCTCATCAAAACCATTGGTGTGCAATGATTGGGTTCCACCGAGGACTGCACTAAGTGCCTGCATGGTTACCCGCATAATATTGTTTTGTGGTTGCTGTGCCGTTAATGTACTGCCTCCGGTTTGTGTATGAAAACGCAGCATCATAGCCTTTGGGTCAGTGGCACCAAGTTCTTTGGTGATAGCTGCCCACATTCTTCGTGCTGCACGAAACTTGGCTATCTCTTCAAAGAAATTATTGTGTGCATTGAAGAAGAAAGAAATTCGTTTCGCAAAAATATTTATATCCAATCCTGCTTCGATAGCTGCTTTGAGGTAGGCTTTGCCATCTGATAAAGTAAATGCCAATTCCTGCACAGCAGTACTTCCTGCTTCGCGAATATGATAACCGGAAACAGAAATGGTATTCCACTTTGGAACTTCACGACTGCAGAAATCAAAAATATCGGTGATGATGCGCATGCTTGGCTTAGGCGGATATATGTAGGTGCCTCGTGCTGCATACTCTTTCAGAATATCATTTTGTATAGTTCCAGAAATTTTAGAAAGGTCTGCACCTTGTTTTTTTGCCAGGGCAATGTACATACTCAACAAAACAGCAGCTGTTGAATTGATGGTCATTGATGTTGTGATGTTCTGCAACTGAATACCGTCAAACAACACTTCCATGTCGCGCAATGAGTCAATAGCCACTCCGGACTTTCCTACTTCACCTTCTGAAAGTTCATGGTCTGAGTCGTAGCCAATTTGTGTTGGCAAATCAAAAGCAACTGACAAACCGGTTGTGCCCTGATTGAGCAGATAGTGATAACGTTTATTAGATTCTTCCGCAGTAGAAAATCCTGCATATTGCCGCATGGTCCATAGTTTGCTTCTGTACATATCGGCCTGTACACCACGTGTAAATGGAAACTTTGCAGGCAGTTCGTTCATTGGTTTGCACGATGTATAAACCTGCTTTACTTCAATATGGGAATCGGTTTGAATTTTTGGGATACTATCTTTTTCAGCCATAATGCAAAGATGCTAAGAAAACTCTACTATTTGAAATATAATTAGATTTCATCGCTCAACCCTTCTCTTTAAAATAGCTTCGCAATTACTTATTAATTATCTTAGCTGCATTATGAAAATGTTTTTCAACTTGGAATTTGATTTATGAAGTTGCCTAAAGGTATATCGGATTTATTACATGAAACGGGACAACTGTCAGCTTTTGTTATACGTTTTTTCAAAGAAGGATTTAAGCCACGCTATGAGTGGGAAGAACTTTTTAAACAAGCATTTATAAACGGCTACAAGTCGTTACCATTAGTAGGTATTACTGCATTCATTATGGGTCTTGTTCTTACAGTACAATCACGACCCACATTAGCTGAGTTTGGTGCAACATCATGGCTGCCGGCAATGATTGCTATTTCAATTGTAAGGGAAATAGGGCCGGTAATAACTGCTTTAATCTGTGCAGGTAAAATTGGCTCAAGTATTGGGGCAGAATTAGGTTCCATGAAGGTTACTGAGCAAATTGATGCTATGGAAGTTTCAGGTACAAATCCTTTTAAATTTTTAGTCGTTACACGTGTTTTGAGTATTGCATTTATGTTACCCATACTGGTTATACTAGCTGATTTAATTGCTATTTATGCCTGCTATATTGGTGTTAATTTTAAAGATGTAGTAAGTTGGAAATTGTTTTATAACAAGGTTTTCAATTCACTTGAATACAGTGATTTTATTCCGGCTTTAGTCAAATCATTCTTTTTCGGTTTAACCATTGGACTAGTAGGTTGTTTTAAAGGATACAATTCTCAAAAAGGGACAGAAGGTGTAGGACATGCTGCAAATTCAGCTGTGGTAGTAGCTTCATTAATAATTTTTATTCTTGATTTAATTGCTGTTCAGATTACTGATTTATTAGGCTTGAACTGATTATGGACAATACTAATATCATTCTGAAAATAGAAGGGCTTTGCAAAGCATTTGGCAGTAATGTAGTACTTAACAACTTTAATCTTGAATTAGTTAAAGGAGAAAATATTGTTGTATTAGGAAAATCAGGCTCAGGAAAATCAGTACTGATAAAATGTATTGTTGGATTATTGAAACCGGATAAAGGAAATATCCATGTCTTTGGCACCAATATGCTTGAGCTAAATCAGGAGTCGTTAGATAAGATTCGCACTAAAATTGGATTTCTTTTTCAGAACAGCGCATTGTACGACTCAATGACAGTTAGAGAAAATCTTGAATTCCCAATGCGGAGACACTGGATTTCTTTAACTTCTACTGAAGTAAAAGACCTTGTTGAAGAATCGTTGGATAATGTAGGGCTTCTTCATGCCATCAATATGATGCCTTCAGAATTATCAGGAGGTATGCGTAAAAGAATTGGTATTGCTCGCACATTGATCATGAAGCCACAGCTTATTCTTTATGACGAACCTACAACTGGTCTCGACCCGATAACAAGTAGAGAAATTGTGCAACTCATGCTTGACTTGCAAAAAAAGTATCATACTTCATCAGTAATAATTTCGCATGATATGTCAGTTGCAAAACTCACAGCCAACAAAATTATCGTTCTGCTTGATGGCAGGAACTATGCTGAAGGAACGTATGATGAACTAAAAAAATCATCTGATAAAAATATTAATCAATTTTTTGAATTTGCATCATGAGTAATACAAAAGCAAACAATATTAAGTTAGGATTCTTTGTAATGGCGGGATTACTAGTGTTGGTAATTGCCCTCTATATGATTGGAAGCAAGCGCAGTGTTTTCAGTAAAACAATTGAGATAAGTGCAGTTTTCCATAATGTAAATGGATTAATGCCCGGGCACAATGTACGTTATGGTGGCATTGACATTGGCACTGTTCAGAAAATTATTTTTGAAAGTGATTCAGCCATTACAGTAAAAATGATAATTGAAAAGAAGATGGCTCGTTATATTAAGAAAAATGCCATTGCCAGTATTGGAACAGATGGGTTGATGGGAAATAAACTTGTCAATATAAACTCGCTGCCTGAGCAATCTGCACCAATAGAAGCTGGTGATGTTTTATTATCGCTGCGTCCTGTCGAATCCGATGAGATGATACGTACATTAAATAAAACTAATGATAATCTTGCTGCGATTACATCTGACCTAAAGGGCTTGGTACAACGTTTTAATAAGAATAACAATCTTATTACACTTATCTCTGATTCCACTGTAATTGAAAATTTAAGACAATCTATTCAATCAATTAACTCGGCTACAAATAACATTGATAACTTTACAAAAGATATTAATAATATTACCAAAGATGTTCAAAATGGCAAAGGAGTATTGGGTAAACTTATTGCAGACAGTATTTCAGAAAATCAATTAACAGTTTTGCTTACTAACCTGCAACAACTTTCCGATTCGTTAATTGAGGCAACAAATAACATAAATCAGTTTTCCGGTCTGCTCGTCAATGGACAAGGAACTGTACAGGCTTTGCTGACTGACACTATCATGAAAAATGATTTTAATGAAACATTAAACCAATTAAAGAAAAGCTCATTTCTTCTTGAAGAAGATTTAAAAGCATTACAAAAGAATTTTTTGTTTCGAAAATATTTCAGGCAAAAAGAAAAGAAGAAATAATTCTTTTTTCAAATACAAAAATTCTTTAAACAAAGTCAATATTTCCAAATGGTGATAAAACAGAAAATTATCCTTACTAAACTAAATACAAAATGTGGGATAAGTTTTTAATTCCTGTCCTGATTAAAACATCATGCAAACCTATGTGCAGAGCGTTTCAACTCTTCCGGTGGTAGCGACTTAAAATATTCGTAAGTAATCTTTAAACCTTCTTCACGCGAAACCTTTGGTGTCCATCCCAAAATTTCTTTAGCACGTGTAATATCAGGTTGTCGTTGCTTAGGATCGTCTTGAGGCAGTGGCTTATAAACAATTTTTTGTGTTGTGCCTGTAAGCTTGATAATTTCTTCGGCAAATTGTTTGATAGTTATCTCCACAGGATTTCCAATATTAACGGGTTTGGCATAGTCGCAGTGAAGCAAACGAAAAATTCCTTCTACCAAATCGTCCACATAGCAAAATGAACGTGACTGACTGCCATCACCAAACACCGTAAGGTCTTCGCCAC
Source organism: Bacteroidetes bacterium UBA6661 (assembly GCA_002455375.1). Taxonomy (GTDB): domain Bacteria; phylum Bacteroidota; class Bacteroidia; order AKYH767-A; family OLB10; genus OLB10. The sequence goes on along the minus strand of DKKR01000072.1, from coordinate 62,955 downwards.
GTAAAGCCTGCCCTATAAATGCAGGCAATGCACGACCATCATTGAGTCTCATGCGTGGGCCATAGGTGTTAAAAATTCTAACAATGCGTGTTTCTAATTTATGGTAGGTATGATAGGCCATGGTAATGGCTTCCTGAAAACGTTTAGCTTCGTCATACACTCCACGTGGGCCAATAGGGTTTACATTGCCCCAATAATCTTCGTTTTGTGGATGCACCAATGGGTCGCCATAAACTTCTGATGTGCTTGCTACCAATATGCGTGCTTTTTTTGCCAATGCAAAACCAAGCAGGTTATGTGTTCCTAATGAGCCAACCTTTAAGGTCTGAATAGGAATTTTAAGATAATCTATCGGTGATGCAGGTGATGCAAAATGCAGAATGTAATCTATCTTGCCGGGTACGTGCACAAATTTTGAAACATCGTGATGATAAAAATCAAACTCACGGAGTTTAAAGAGGTGCGAAATGTTTTTTAAATCGCCTGTTATGAGATTGTCCATTCCCACAACCTGATAACCTTCCTGAATAAAGCGGTCGCAAAGATGTGATCCTAAAAAGCCGGCTGCACCGGTAATTAAAATTCTTTTTGTCATGGTTTTACCGTTTGTCGGCCAATGCTGTTGTAATAATATCCTGCTTCCTGCATTTTTTGTGGTTCGTACAAATTGCGTCCGTCAAAAATTACTTTGCTTTTTAAAGTTGATTGCATTTTATCAAAATCAGGTGTTCTGAAGGCACTCCATTCTGTTGCTATCAACAAAGCATCAGCACCTTCTAATGCATGATACTCATCGTTAGCAAACTCAATTTTATCTCCAATCTGTTTTTTTACATTGCTCATTGCCTCAGGGTCGAATGCTCTTATGGTTGCACCTGCTTTTATTAGCATGTCAATAATATAAAGTGATGGTGCTTCGCGAATGTCATCAGTATCGGGTTTAAATGCAAGACCCCACAATGCAAATCGTTTTCCTTTTACATTGCCACCATAATATTCCAATACTTTTTCTGCAAGCAACATTTTTTGTTTGTTGTTTACACTCATCACCGATTGCAAAATACTAAAGTCATATCCATACTTGCCGGATGTATGTTCCAATGCCTGCACATCTTTTGGAAAACAGCTTCCACCATAACCAATACCGGCAAATAAAAACCGCTTACCAATTCTGTCATCAGAGCCTATGCCAATGCGCACTGCATCAACATTAGCACCAACTTTTTCGCATAGGTTGGCAACCTCATTCATGAAAGTAATTTTTGTTGCCAGAAATGAGTTAGCTGCATACTTAGTTAGTTCTGCACTGCGCTCGTCCATAAAATAAATGGGGTTGCCTTGACGCAGAAAAGGTGCATACAGTTCTCCCATAATTTTTTTTGCTTTCTCTGAACGTGTTCCAATGACAACACGATCGGGTTTCATAAAATCATCTACTGCAAAACCTTCACGCAAAAATTCAGGATTAGAGATGACATCAAATTCGCCTTTATAGTTTTTAGCAATAGCATCTCTCACTGCTTCTGCCGTACCAACAGGCACCGTACTCTTGTTAATGATAATTTTATAACCATCAAGCATTTTTCCTAATTGGTCGGCAACACCCAGCACGTAGGATAAATCTGCAGAGCCATCTTCACCGGGAGGAGTTGGTAGGGCAAGAAATATAATGGATGAATGTTTTACTGCATCTGCAAGCTGTGTAGTAAACGACAAACGATTTTGTCTGATATTCCTCTCGAACAACACATCGAGATGTGGTTCGTAAATAGGAATTTTTCCTTGCTTCATGCTGTCAACTTTTGCCTGATCAATGTCCACACAAACTACATGATTGCCCATTTCAGCAAAACAGGTTCCGGTAACTAAACCTACATAACCTGTACCTACAACTCCAATGTTCATATTAAAATACTATACGGATAAAATTATTTTCTATTTACAAAATTCAAGTACTGCACGGGTAATATATTCCAATTGCTCTTCATCCAACTCTGTATGCATCGGTAATGACAATACATTGGCACAAAGTTTTTCTGTTACCGGAAAATTTCCTTCCTTATAACGATCGTCTTTATATGCCTTTTGCATGTGCAATGGAATAGGATAATAAATCATAGCGGGAATTTCCTTCTCTGCTAAATATTGACGCAATTCATCGCGGTTAACACCATTAACCACTAAAGTGTATTGATGAAAAACGTGAGTAGAGTTTTTGCTTCTTTCCGGTGTTTTTATTTTTGCATTACCACTAAATGCCTTATCATAATATGCTGCTGCTTTTTGTCGTGCTGCTGCATAACTGTCAAGATGTTTTAATTTTACTCTTAAAATTGCTGCCTGAATGCTGTCAAGTCTTGAGTTAACTCCAATTTCGTCATGTACATACTGAACAGACTGACCATGATTGGCAATCATTCTTATTTTCTTTGCAAGGGTATCGTCATTGGTAAAAAGCGCCCCACCATCGCCCATACAACCTAAATTTTTACTTGGAAAAAATGATGTACAACCAATGGTTCCGATGGTGCCGGCTTTCTGTTTTCTGCCGTCAGAGAAAGTGTAATCTGCACCAATAGCTTGTGCCACATCTTCAATTACATAAAGTTTATGTTTTGCAGCAATTTGCATAATAGGCTCCATATCGGCACACTGTCCGAATAAATGTACAGGCACTATTGCCTTTGTTTTTGGTGTGATGGCTTTTTCAATGGCAACAGGATCAATAGAAAATGTTCCGGGAATAACCTCTACTAACACAGGTTTTAATTTTAGTAATGCTATTACTTCAGCAGTAGCCACATAAGTAAAACTTGCTGTTATCACTTCATCACCGGGTTGCAGATTAAGAGCCATCATGGCTATCTGCAGTGCATCAGTTCCGTTTGCACAATTTATTACATGACCAACATTCAAATATTTTTCTAACTCTGCCTGAAAAGCTTTAACCTCCGGTCCGTTTATATAGGCCGATGATGTTACAGTATCTGAAATAGCTTTATCTACTTCGGGTTTTATTTTCTGATATTGACTGATCAGGTCAACCATGTGGAGTTTTTTCATCTCATTACAAATTTGAGGCAGCGAAGATACTATTTAGCTCTATTATTGCCTATTAACAGAAAGCTAAGGTTGCAAAAAAGAAGGGCCATTTTTAAGTCATTGTTGTAAAAGTGATTATTCTTGCTGACTTTAGCCCACAAGCATGAATTTGATTATTAAAATAGCATCTCGTTATCTGATTGGCAAAAAGTCACACAATATTGTCAACTTAGTCAGCCTGGTTTCTGTTGCAGGTGTTTTTACAGGTACTATGGCATTAATTGTAGTGTTGAGTGTTTTTAATGGCTTTGGCAATCTGGTAATTTCTCTTTACGACACCTTCGACCCCGACATTAAAATTACAGCAATTGAAGGAAAATCTTTTAATACCGAATCAATCAGTCTTGATAAGATAAATGCGATAAATGGAGTACAATATGCAGCTTTTACCTTAGAGGAAAACTGCCTTGCCCGCTATGGTGAAAAACAGGACATAGTTACCTTGAAAGGTATGGACAACGAGCTGATGAAAAAAACAGGGTTGAACAAAGCTGTAATTACCGGCTTGCCGATTCTGAAAAGCGGAGAGCGCAACTTTGCCATTGTAGGTAGTGGCGTTGCATACGCATTGTCTGTAAATATGGACACAGGCAACGAGCCACTGATGCTTTACCTTCCTGATAAAAACATTACCTCTCCCGGTGATTTTGAAAATGCATTGCGACAAATGAACATTTCAATTGGTGGGATTTTTGCCATTCAGCAGGATTTTGATTCTAAATATATTCTGGCACCCATGTCATTTGTTCAGGAATTTATTGCTGCCGGAGGAAAAGCATCAGCAATTGAGATTATGATGAAACCCGGTGTTGATGAGACTGCTATTATTCAAAAAATAAAAGAAATTTCCGGTCATGAGTTTACGGTTAAAAACCGCGCACAACAACATGAGTTTCTCTATAAAATCCTGAGCTCAGAAAAGTGGGCAGTGTTTCTCATTCTCTCATTTATTATGGTGATTGGTATTTTTAATATTCTGGGAACGCTGACTATGCTTGTGATTGAGAAAAAGAAAGACATTATCATTCTTAAAAATTTAGGTGCTGGTTTTGCAATGGTTAAAAAAATATTTTTCATGGAGGGACTTTTAATCACACTTGTGGGTGTTGTTGGTGGCTTACTTGCCGGTGGCATCATTTGTTTTCTGCAACAACATTTTCATCTCATCAAATTAGGTAATGCCGATTCTTTTGTTGTAGAAGCCTATCCGGTTCAAATGCAGGTAACTGATTTTGTAAGTGTCTTTTTAGTGGTTTTTTGCATCGGTGCACTTGCTTCCTATTTTATTGCAGCACATTTAGTAAAAAGGCAATATGCAGAAACAGGTAAGGTGTAAATAAATTTAAACTTCAACCCTCGTATAGGATAATATCAACAAAAAAGGCTGCCTTTTTGTGACAGCCTTTTTCAATAAAGTGCTATTTAAGAAATTATTTTTTTGCTACACCTTCATGTGCATTTCCACCAAGGTCAATTACAATTGGTGTAGAAATACAAAGTGAAGAGTAAGTTCCGATGATACGTCCTATGAGGAGTGCAAAAATGAAACCACGAATTACCTCACCACCAAAAATAAAGATTACAATCAACACGAAGAATACAGTTAATGTAGTGTTTATGGTTCGGCTTAACGTGGCATTTAACGCTTCGTTAATTACATGTTTGTCATCTGCAGTGTGATGATGTCCGAGGTATTCACGGATACGGTCGAATACAACTACAGATTCTGTCATGGTATAGCCCATTACAGTAAGAATAGCTGCAATGAAATGCTGATCTATTTCAAGTGCCACAGGAATAACTCCTGACAGCAAGGTAAAGAATGACAATACAATTAATACGTCATGGAACAAGGCAACTACTGCACCAAGTCCATATTGCCACTTTTTGAATCGGATAAAGATGTAAACAAACATCAGCGCACATGAGATCAATACAGCCCAAACTGCACTTTGCTTTATGTCATCTGCAATGGTAGGTCCTACTTTTTGCGATGAAATAATATTCTTTGTTTTGAAAGTTTCAAAATCAGGTGCTGCACTGTAAAGTGGTGTAAGTCCTTTATAAAGTTTGTCAACAATAACATTCTCTACATTGCTTGCGGTATCGTGAATAAGATAGGCAGTTGTAATTTTAAAACGGTCTGTTGTACCTACTGATTTTACTTCAGGTGCTTCTACAAGCTGAGGCTCTAATGCCATTCTGATGTCTTCAGTAGAAATACTCTTATCCATCTGAATGGTGTAGGTGCGTCCTCCTTCAAAGTCAACACCATAATTCAAACCTTTTATTGCGAAAGAAACAACACCTGCAATAATTACTATTGAAGAGATGATGTAATATTTCTTTCTATTATCAACAAAGTTGAAGTGAATGTTTTTGTAAATGTTATTAGAGAACTCATTACCGAAAGAAATTGGTTTGTTCTTATCCAGCATACCTTCAAAAATGAGTCGTGAAAGTAAAACAGCAGAGAACAATGATGTGAGTACACCAATAACCAGTGTAGTAGCAAAACCTTGTACCGGACCGGAACCAAAAATATAAAGCACGATACCCAGAATGAGCAAAGTGATGTTGGAGTCGAGGATGGAAGGCATGGCATGTTTAAAACCATCAGAAACTGCAAGTCTTATGCCCTTACCTGCTTTTAACTCTTCTCGCACACGCTCAAAAATAAGAATGTTGGCATCCACAGAAAGACCTATGGTGAGTACGATACCTGCAATACCAGGAAGTGTAAGTACAGCACCTAACGATGCAAGTACTCCCATGATAAAGAAAATGTTGGCAAACAATGCAATGTTGGCTACCCAACCTGCACGCATATAATAGAATCCCATAAACAACAGGATTACAACAAATGCACCAGCAAACGACATCCAACTGTTTTGAATAGCTTCCTCACCTAATGAAGGACCAACAATTGCTTCTTCAACAATTCGTGCAGGAGCAGGAAGTTTACCAGCCTTTAGAATGTTAGCCAAATCCTGTGCTTCTGAAATTTCAAAGTTTCCGGTGATGGAAGAACGACCACCTGCAATTTCTCCCTGTACATTCGGGAAAGAATAAACATAATTATCGAGAACGATAGCAATACTTTTTCCAACGTTTTCGCCTGTAAGTCTTTTCCATGTTTTAGCTCCTTCAGGATTCATTGACATAGAAATTTCAGGTGAGCTGTTAAACTGACCAAAATCCTGTCGGGCATCTGTAATTACAGAGCCATCCATTGGTGCTTTGCCATCGCGGCTTTTTACTTTAATGGCTACTAACTCTAAGAATTTTGATTCTTTTGTTGGTGGCTTGGCTGTCCACAACAAACGCAAATCGCGTGGAAGAATATTTTTTATTTCGGGGCGTTCCAGAATTTCACGCAGCTTACCTGTATCTTTAATAGCAGCATAACCCACTACCGGTCCTTTGCGGTATTCGCTTTGGTTTTGTGCATTGGTAAAAATTGCAGGTGTAAGCAGTGCAAAAAGAGGGTTCTCTTTAGAGAATTTTGCGAACTGTGCACTGGAAGAAGTGTCTTTAGAAGCAGCAGTATCACTCTCTAATTTGCTGAGTAGTGCAGGTTTTTTCATTGCACCTGTATCTGCAGCGGCAGTTAAAGAATCACCGGCAGCAGCAACAGTTGTATCTGATTTTGCAGTAGAGTCTGTTGGTACTGGAGTTTCAAGTGCAGCAAGTTTTTTATTTACTGCTTCTAACTGTGGAAACACTTCTGCATTATCATAGGTTTCCCAGAATTCCAGTTGTGCAGTTCCTTGTAACAGTTTACGCACACGATCCGGCTCTTTTACTCCGGGTAGCTCAATCAAAATACGTCCTCCGCCTAACTGTTGAATGTTGGGTTGCGTTACACCAAATTTATCAATACGTGTGCGAAGAATGTTGTAGGTACGGCTGATAGCAGCATCTGCTTCTGATTGAATAACCTTTATTACTTCGGCATTGGTAGAGTTAAAATTTACTCTGCTTTGCAAATCCATGGTGCTGTAAAGCCCTGCTAATTTTGCTCCCGGATTGTTGCGTTCAAAGGCTTCGCCAAACAATTGTACCAATCCTTTCTGGCTTGTACGTTGTGCCTGATGGGCATCATCCAGGGCTTTCACCAACATTGGGTCATTAGGATTGTTGGCCATATTGCGAATCAGGTCAGTAACACTAACTTCCATCGTTACGTTCATACCTCCTTTAAGGTCAAGACCAAGGTTGATTTCACGCTCTTTACATTCCTGATAGGTGTATTTTTTAAAGCCCAGATTATAAGCTGTTAACTGACTGATAGAGTCAATGTATGCCTTGTATGCTTCGGGGTTGCCATTAGTTGCCTGATGTGCCTTGCTTTCTATACGGTTTGTAACTACTGTAAAAGACAACTGAAACAGACAGATGATTGTAATCAGAATGGCTAAAAATTTAATTGCGCCTTTGCTTTGCATGAATAATTGATTTTTTCGGTATTTTTTTAAGAGCGGCAAATATAAAGGTTTTTAACAAACCTAAGGTCGTATGTAGGTCCTTGTTTTTCAGATAGCTATACATTTTCTAAGACTGCCGGTTATAAACAATCCGTTCTGCCAGGTATATATCTTTCTCCAAGCCCGAAAGGGTTGCTAAGTGCAAATGCCATAGCTCAAAACCAAAACAATATGTGGTGTTTTGGTGATAGCGCAGGGATTGATTTTAGTAGCGGAATTTCAAGCACGTTTTCTTCACCTGTATATAACAGAGTGGGTTTGGTTTCAATTTCCGGCAGCATCGGCAAACCTTATTTTGTAGGGCAACAAACTCAGAGAGGTGACATCTATGCTGTAAAAACCAAACTCCTGCACCACCTTTCCGGTGATGCGGTAGCAACCTTTGCCGCGAAAGGGATATTGCTTCACTACGTTAGGAAAGTGTGTGGTGTCAATCCACTGTCCGTTGTGGTCTAAAAAAGTACCAAAAGCCATGGGCTGTCCATGCTTGGTGCGTGTGGGTTTGCGTGTCACAAAATAACCGGCAATAGCAACGGTTCTGCCACAATGCTGCGGCAATTCCGAAGCCAGTGTAATAATATTTTTTTCATTGCATGGGAGCGGCTCTGCCATGAGCAAATCAAATGGCGAGCCTAACGGAAAGCCCAGCATTTCTATTTCATCCCAGGTGTCGTCTGTTTGGCTGCTATGCAACTCTGGCAGTGCAAAATGTTGGTGTTCGGCTTCAAATAATTGCCTTGCCGTACAGGTTTTTTTTTCATGACCTATCATTTCGTGAATGTCCCAAAGCAATTGCTGCTTAGTTCTGCCCGTAAAACGTAAAGCATTTATGCGTATGAGCAGCCGCAACTGCTCCAATGAAATTTCTACCCGTTGCATAAAACCTGCCAGCGAAGTAAAAGGGCCTTCCTGTGTTCTTGCATTCAAAATATTTTCAGCCGTCTTTGTTTCCAGCTCACCCACCAAATGAAATCCGAGATAAACATTTTTTCCGCTGATGGTGGTTTCATAAGCACTGTGGTTTACATCGGGTGCCAGAATAATGCCTCCGTTCAGACGGGCCTCATGCACATAAAATTCAGCTGCGTAAAAGCCTCCACCGTTGTTGATGCATGCCACCATATACTCAAGCGGAAAATACGTCTTTAAAAACATACACTGATAGCTCTCTACGGCATACGATGCCGAGTGCCCCTTGCTGAAGGCATAGCCGGCAAACGATTCAATCTGCCGCCACACCTCAGCAGTAGTGTCGGGCGCATGTCCCTTTTGTGCGCAGCCTTTAAAAAAAGCATCTTTTACTTTCTCAAACTCTGCACGGCCACGGTATTTGCCACTCATCCCTCTGCGCAGCATGTCGGCTTCAGTAAGGGTAAGTCCGGCAAAATAATGTGCTACCTTAATCACATCTTCCTGATAAACCATCACCCCAAAAGTTTCGCGCATCAGCTCCTCCATCATCGGATGTATGTAGGTTCTGCGGCTCTCATCATGAAAGCGTAAAATATACTCGCGCATCATGCCACTTTGTGCCACCCCGGGACGGATGATTGAACTTGCAGCCACCAAGTCGAGATAGGTTTTGGCTTTTAGCTTCTTCAGCAACATACGCATGGCAGGACTCTCCACATAAAAACATCCCATCAGGTTTGCCTGCTCAAGGTTGTGCCTCACAGCCTCATCTTCTTTAAACCGTTTGATGTCGTGAATATCTACTTTTACCTGTCGGTTTTTTTCAATAATAGCAACAGCATCTTTAATCTTTCCCAGTCCACGCTGCGACAGGATATCAAATTTATAAAGACCTAAATCTTCTGCTTCGAGCATGCTGAACTGTGTAAGTGGAAACCCCTTGGGCGGATTATCTAAAGCGGTATAATACGTCATGGGTTTTTCTGAAATAAGTACGCCCCCCGCATGAATACTCAGGTGCGAAGGCAGGTCTATGATGCGCTGCGCATATTGCAACACTAAGTTACTGATGTGGTCGCGTTTGGCATTTCCACTTTCAAAAAACGAATCAATCTCTGCCTTGGGTAAGCCAAAAACTTTTCCCAACTCACGGATGGCTGCATCGCGCTGAAAGGTGCTGTAGGTGGCCAGCAGCGCAACATGTTCTCTGCCAAAAGTACTTCGGTTAAAAATGTAATCAATCACATCATCGCGTTCGTTCCAGCTGAAATCAATGTCAAAATCGGGAGGGCTGGTGCGCTGCGGATTGATAAACCGCTCGAAGTACAAGTCGAGGTCTATGGGGTCAACATCGGTAATGCGCAGCAGGTAGGCTACCATGCTGTTGGCTCCACTGCCACGGCCTACATAAAAATAATTCTTACTTCGTGCATAGCGCACAATGTCGTGGTTGATGAGAAAATATGATGAGAAACCCAACTCACCTATCATCTGAATCTCTTTTTCAAAACGGTCAATGATGGTGTCGTCAGTATTCGGGTAACGATAACTTAAACCCTCATAACAAAGACTCATCAGTTTGTGATGATCGCGTTTGGCACTGCCCAAAAAATATTTTTTGTTTTTGTTTTTTCCGAATTCAAAATCTATATGACAGGACTCCAATAATTTTTCTGTGTTGTAAATCAGTTGTGGATATTCTTTGTAAATGTATTTCATCTCTTCCGGTGAATACATAATTTCATCTGCCGGTGCCTGTCCGGCAACGGGCAGCTTGCTGAGCAGCGTATTGTAGCTGATGGCACGCAGCAGCCGGTGTGAATTAAAATCTGTCTTGTTGCGAAAAGTTACCGGTGCAAGAGCAACCAGTTTGTGTAACTTACTTTTCCACTGCGAAAAGTTTAACTGAAAAAGTTCAGTTGGTTTAATGCCTACAAATTCGTTTTCGAGCAACTGTTGTGGTGCCGACAACAATGGATAAACTATCCATGCCTGTTGGAGTGCCGGAGTTTTGTCTGAGAATCTTTCTCCGGAAAATAAATATTCTGATAAAAGCTTATTGAGCTCATGAAACCCTTCGCTGTTTTTTGCAATGCCGATAAATTTTTGCTCCACACCATTTCTGAAATCAATGCCTGCCACAGGACAAACATTATATCGTTGTGCTAAACGAAAAAAATCGAGTATGCCCGAGGTGTTGTTGATATCAGTGAGTGCCAGCGACCGAATATTTTTTTGTGCGGCAAGGCATAACAAATCTTCCGGACTAATGGTGCCGTATTTTAAGGAGAAGTATGAGTGACAACAGAGGTGCATGGCAACATATTGAAGCAACCCGATAACTGCCGCTACACACATACAATATGTTTACATTGCAATCATTCGGTCGGTTGTAATATAAACATTAAGAAAAACTGCAACAAATTTTCTGAAAGAAAATAAATTCAAAAAACAGTGCAATCAGCACTGTAGCACCCAGTTAATGCCAAACTTATCTTTAACAGAACCAATTACTACACCATAAAAATTTTTCTGAAGCAACTGTGTCTTCACTCCACCTGCAGAAAGTTGCCTGTACAACCGCTTTATATCCGATTCGCTATCACATTGTAAGAGCAGCGAAAAACTATTGTCAGGCAAATAAACTGATTCATTGTTCAGGTCTGTTCCTGCTAACTGAAAATGTTTAGTTTGTAATAAAGCTGTCAGAATACTCCTTTGCATATAGGAAGGAAGTGACTCTGACTGCGGCAATTCGCTAACCGTTTGGAAACTCAGTTTTCCACCAAGACACTTTTTATAAAAGGTCATTGCTTTTTTGCAATTACCATTAAAATGGATATACGCACATAATTGCATGGATTAATTATGCTCGGTACAACTTTTAAAATTGCTCAGAATAGCCTGCCATCATGCCTCAACAAAATTCCGGTTAACAATAGGGTTGGAATGGGTATAGTAATCCCACACTTTTCTTATTGATTCACTGATAGAGGTACTCACAGCAATTTTATTCATCCGTTATTGAATCTTATAGTTCCGCTGAAATTTACTTGTTTTCTACTAAGTCGGCAATGATAATTTTTTTCATTTTCATCAAAGCTTTGAAAGCATATTCCTGCTTGGCTTTGTTTTTATGATTTTCTAATTTGAAATATTGCTCGGGGGTAACTTGCCATGACAGGCCGTACTTGTCTTTGCACCATCCGCATGGGCCTTCGCTGCCACCATTCTTTGTTAATGCCTTCCAGTAATAATCAATTTCTTTTTGGTCTTTGCAGATGATAACAAAAGATACTGCTTCGCTAAATTTAAACAGAGGTCCTGCAGCAAGAATCTGAACATCCATTCCCAGAATATTGATATAAGCAATATCAAAATCGCCACTGGGCGTACCTGAGTTTTTATATGCCTTATAGGAAAGCATCTTGCCATCCTTAAATATTGAGAGGTAATATTTAGCCGCTTTTTTAGCATCCTTTTCAATCCATAAACATGGAGCTATTTTTTTCTTTGCCATATTTCTTAATTTTATAGTTTGTTATTTATCCTGGGAATTTACTCATATCCATATAGAATGGCTCCCAATTGTGCCCATCCAAATCTTCAATAAAATATTGTTGCATAAAACCATAATCACTTGCTGAGGCATATTCTCTGCCTCCGGCCTTGACTGCATTAGCTGCAAATGTTTTCATAGTCTCAATACTTTCAAATGACAGTGCATTTGAAACACCTACTGATTGTTTTGCATCAATAATTTGTTTGGATGTAAACTGTTTAAATTTAGCATGCGTTAAAAGCATTACAAAAATAGTATCACTCCAAACCATGCAGGCAGCAGTATGATCTGTAAACTGAGGATTGTTTGTGAAACCAATTGCTTCGTAAAATGACATGGATTTTTCCAGATCCTTTACAGGAAGATTTATAAATACTTGTTTTAGCATAATGATTGTTTTTTGAATTTTGTTATTATATTGATTTATGTTTGTTTAAATTTAATACAGAAAAATCAGGCATCAGGTATATTAGGTTCGACCAATCTTTTTAGCTTGTCCAATGAATCCTGCCATCCTAAATAACACATCTCTGAAGGTATAGCTTCGGGAATTCCTGTTTGCGAAATATTCACTTCAGTACCACAACTCACTTTCTTAAATTGAATAGTAGTAATCATTTCACCGGGTAGGTTTGGGTCATCAAAGCGGTCTGTAATTTTTATGAGTTCATTGGTATTAATTTCTAAAAACTCTCCACCGAATGAGTGAATAAAACCTGTGGTGAAATTAACAAACGACATTTTATAACTGCCTCCTTTTTTAAAATCGTACTGATGGGTTTTGGCAATAAACCCATACGGTGGCAACCATGTGGAATAGGCATCGGCATCAGAAAATGCTCTGAACACTTTCTCTATTGGAGAAGCAAAAACCCTGTGTAGATTTACATTATTTGTTTGCATAATTTTTTGTTTAAAAGTGAATGATTGATTTAGCATTACAAAGATGAGCAACAGTTTCAACAGCTAATGGTGGCAGAAACGACAGTTTTAAGGTGTGATAATGACAAAATGTTTTAACTTTACCAAATAAAAATTGCCGGAATGTTAATTTCTGTTTATGTACCGCATCATGCAGCTATAGAAGTCATAACACCGGCATACAGATTATTCAATACTGCAAATGATATTCTTATAGCCTCAGGTAAAAGACCAAAGTTTAAAGTTGAGTACGTAGGCTTGCAAAAAAGCATCAAAGCCAATGATGGTGAATACAGCATTCGTATTGATAGGCATATAAGTAATGTTAATGATTCTGACTTAATAATTATACCTGCACTTTATGGTGACGTAAAACATTCCTTAAAGAAAAATTCTGCTGCCATTCCATGGTTACAAAAAATGCATCGTCAGGGTTCAGAAGTTGCAAGTTTATGTATCGGTGCTTTTTTATTAGCGGCTTCCGGATTGGTTGACGGTAAAAAGTGTCAACACATTGGGCTTATTTTAATGAGTTTAATGATTTATTTTCAAATACAGTTGTAGTTGATGGCGCTATCATTACAGAAGCATGTGGTGTTTACAGCAGCGGTGGTGCAAACTCACTGTGGAATTTACTGTTTTATTTGTTGGAAAAATATTCTGATCGTCATACTGCTATACTTGCTTCAAAATACTTTGCTATTGATTTGGATCGAAACAGTCAGGCGTCATTTGCAATTTTTAATGGTCACAAAAATCATACGGATATTGAAATTTTAAAAGCACAGAGTTATATAGAAAAACATACTGATGTACGAATAACAGTGGACCAACTTGCTGACTTTACAAAGATGAGCCGAAGAACTTTTGAGCGAAGATTTCTGAAGTCAACCAATCATTCAGTCCTGGAATATATTCAACGAGTAAAAATTGAAACTGCAAAGCGTAAGTTTGAAAGCAGCAGAAAAAATATTACTGAAGTGATGTTTGACGTAGGCTATACAGACACCAAGTCATTCAGGGATTTATTTAAAAAACATACTGGTGTTACACCTTTAGAATATAGAAACAAATACAGCAAAATATCTTTTAATGGTTAATGGTATTAAGTTTTTCATCAGAAAGTTTTTATAAAGCTTTCTTAATTAAGCTTAGGCACCTGAGTTTAACTATTGATATTTATAATTAAAACTTAAGACCGTTAAAGCAAATATTGAATTTTGTTTTGTCAAGGCATTATTATTCTACAACTTTTTGATTTTTTAGATTATTTACCATCTTTTAGTCTTCCTCTGGCGCACCCCGATAACTANNACGGGTTCTATTGGTTAGAACATGATTAGTTGATATATATTTTTTTGTTTATAACACAATTTTGAACGGAAATTTGAAATAAATAGATCCCATTTTTACAATAAAATTCAAAAGGAATATTAGCTTTTGTTTTATTATTAAATACCTTTTGCCCGCCTATATCAAAAATACTTAAGTTGATTTCTCTACCAATAATTGACGAGCTATTACTTTTTAATAATAGGGTATGGTTTAAATTGTTGAACAAAATTTTTATTTCATGTAAATCATTTTCAATAATATCTTTTTGGATAGTTATAATGCCCACTGTCACCGAGTCTGTCAATTCACACCCAATCCCATCAACAATTGTAAAAGTGTAATGCCCTATCTGCAAGCTATCTCTTATAAAACCAGTTGCACCATCACTCCATGAGCAAGTGTAAGGAGGGTTCCCTTCAGTTATATTAATAATAATGCCTCCATCATTTATCGAAGCACTTGTAGAGTTTATAACTTGCAGGTTATAATCAAAACATAGCACAGGAGTAAAAGCACCCAAATTAAAAGAAGGTGCACACATTGGAATTGATGTAGAAAAACAAATATTATAATGGTTTGCATTTATGTTATCTTGTCCACTTATTTGCAAATAAATCCAATGTCCTCCTAACCCAGATAGTGCTTGAATAAAAGTTGTATTAGCAGGTATAGTAAAACATTCAATTGGTAGTAAATTACTGCAAGAATCACCCAACCAAAAACTTAAGTGCAGAGTGTCCGAATTTTCCACCCTAAAAGTAAAATCGCAGTTTACCGTAAATTTATACCATCTGTCTTTTGCAGGTGAGGCAACTGTACTCACGTATCCGTTACATCCGTTAGGAATGCTCGGATAAGGATAATTAGCAACAGCCATTGTGGTTGAATCTGCAATAAAAATTTCAGGTGCCCCACTTAAACAAGGAACACTTAAAACAGAACCTATTGGAAGTAAACCTAAATTTGTCGCAGATAAACAACTATCATTCGCCACCTGTGCGTTACCGCGTAAAAGCAATAAAAAAAATACCAATGAAAGCAACCACCTTCTAATCATGTAACCAAATTTTTAATTACACCTGAAAAAGAAAAACAGTGTAAATGTATATGAAAATATTATTAAAAATTCAAGCAGTTGATAAATATTTTTCCTTGGCATTTCTCCCAACAAAAAAACGCCCCGATTTCGCAAAGCGTTTCTTTAAACAGTATTTATTTTTCTATTCGTAATTCCGATGGTTCGGAACGTAACAGATTCGTTATTTGGAATTCCAAGAAAAAAGTGGACAATAATTTATAACCTTTTGTAGCATGTTTAGTGTTGTTTAATAATTGTTGATGCTTTAGAATAGTTAAGTTCTTTAACTGTTTGTACCTTCCAACAGTGATATAAAAAGTTGCAATATACTCAAAAATGGAAAGCTCGGCTTGTTGCCTGATTTGGTATTGATGATAAATTAATTCTACTTTTTAACATCAATTCGCCCTTCTTAATATTTAACACGCTTCCGGATTTTATTTGCTTTCCGGTTTTTTACTCAACCCATTAAACGGATTGAAGCCGCGCAGTGAAAAATTCATAGCAGCGGCACGTTGAATTTTGTCTTCGCCAAAGCGCAGGCGCAGGTTGTCCATTGCCTGATAGAGGTTGATGATTTCTTCGCTGTCTTCAAACAGATTGATTTGATGTCCGCCCCCCACCAGGTGGCTGAACTTTACGCCCACCAGACGAATGAGCAGTCTGCGGTTATACAGTTTGCCGAACAAATCTTTAACATGTTTGATGATGATGTGGTCGCAGCCGGTGTAGGGAATACGGCATTGCATGGTATGTGTGTCGAAATTGCTATAGCGTATTTTCACGGCAACGCAGGAGGTGACCTTATGTTCGCTGCGCAGGCGGAAGCATAGTTTTTCTGTCATGGCAATGAGAATATGTTGCAGACGTTGCACGTCAATAGTGTCCTGCTCAAAAGTTTCTTCTGTGCTCATGCTTTTTTGCTCGTGATAAGGCTCTACGGGGGTGGTGTCAATGCCGTTGGCCTTTTTCCAGATGGTAGTTCCGTTTTCGCCCAGCACACGCTCCATCAGTTCAACAGGCATTTCCTGTACGGTTTTTACTTTCTCTACACCCATGCTGCGCAGCAGTGTGTAGGTCTTTTGGCCCACCATAGGAATTTTTCGTACCGACAGCGGAGCTAAAAAAAATTTCTCTTCGCCACAGTTCACCTGCATCTGATTGTTGGGCTTTGCTTCATCGGTAGCAATTTTACTTACGGTTTTGTTGGCACTCATACCAAAAGAAATAGGCAGCCCTGTTTCGCGCATGATGCGTTGCCTGAGTTCTGTGGCATGTTTATAGCATCCAAAAAAACGATCCATGCCCGTTAGGTCTAAGTAAAATTCGTCAATACTGCTGCGCTCATACAGCGGCACACTTTCGCAAATAATCTCATTCACCATATCGGAATGATTGCTGTAAGCATCATAATCGCCACGAACAATAATAGCTTCCGGGCAAAGTCGTTTTGCCTGTTTAATGGGCATGGCAGAGTGCACACCAAATTTTCTGGTTTCGTAGCTGCATGCAGCCACTACACCACGCTCGCCACCGCCAACAATTACCGGCTTATTGTTTAGTTCCGGATGCAACAGCCGCGATACGGATACAAAAAAACAATCCAAATCCATGTGTGCTATGACACGGTTAAGCTGTTCTGACATGATTACAATACAAACATTCTGATGGCTACAATATAAGCACTTTTATTACTTCCTTATTTTTAAAATAAGCATTTAACTTTTTATGTAATAAATTAAGCACCTTGCCCCACAAAACAGGAGCTTCGCGGGAATGAGGGAAAGAGAATAGTCCTAAGAAAAATTACATTGTATTACTTATACAACCATTGCAGGCCTGAAAAAACACTACATTTGAAACACAATGCAAAAAAGTTTTCTCATACTGTGGTGCTTTTGTTTTACATTATCACTGAAGGCACAACAGATAGAATTAAGAACGATACAATTGCCGGTTCAGGTAAGTATTCGTGCCCTGCAGGCAGTAAACGATAGTGTGGTGTGGTTTGCGGCTAACAAGGGTGTTTTTGGTTTTACAAAAGATGGTGGAAACAACTGGCATATAGACTCTGCTGCCGTTGATGGAAAGTATCCTGAGTTCAGATCTATAGCTGCTTTAAACGATTCAACAGTATTGTTATTGAGCATTGATTCACCGGCATATCTATTGAGAACAAATAATTATGGTGCATCATGGCAAAGTGTTTACAGCAATCACAGCAAGGGTGTTTTTTTTGACAGCATGACATTTAAAGATTCTTTGCAAGGCATTGCCATAAGCGACCCCATAGATGGACATTTTATGATTATTAAAACAACCGATGGCGGCAACAACTGGCAGGAGCTAAAAGTTACATCTCCTGCAATGAAAGGTGAAGGTTGCTTTGCTGCAAGCAACACCAACATACAATGGCTGCAAAACAGCGTGATTTTTGCTACCGGAGGAAGCACATCAAGACTTTTTATTTCTGAAAATAACGGTGCATTCCTTCCGAAAAACACACCTATGATTAGCGGCAGCACTATGACAGGAATTTTTACCATGCATTTTGAAAACAAACTCAATGGCTTTATTGGCGGAGGCAATTATCTGCAATCAGACACTACAACAACCTTATACCAAACAAACGATGGTGGCAAGACATGGCAACCCATAAAACTTCCTGATGGTGCTTTTGTGTCATGCATCAAAACAATAAAAACAAAAAATGACAACTACCTGATTGTAACCGGGCATAATGGCACGTATATGGTTGACAGTCAACACCACATTAAGGATATTAAAAACGCTGATGGACAGTCGCTAACATTTTACACTATCAGTATAACGCCTTCACAAAAACAGATCTGGATGGCCGGGAAGTCAGGAAAAATGGCCGTTTTAAAATTTTATTGAATATATCGGAATTAATGCCTACTTTTATATGCCGCTAAAACTCTGATGTATCAAAAATCACTCAATATGGAACTCACCATCATTGCTAAAGAAGATTTATCTGACTACCATTTTGTTCAACACGAAGTATTATCGAATGAAATTGATCGCGCAAGGCGAAAAATTTTGCTCGATGGCGCCATGGCATTAGGAAACGATTACAAACAAAAAGTGCGTATCGTGTTTGAAACCACTGAAGGCACCTGTGCGGTAGAAACAACGGTTTGGGCTGTCACCAACGATCATGTGGAATTAAAAGCAGGAAAAGATATTCCTATTCATGTCATACAAGAAGTAGTGCTTTAATTTTTTAAGATATTTTGAGTTTATTTTATGGAATCGCTTTTAGCAGGGCATCCTACCATTAATCAGAAAGTAAAAATTATTTATGTGGCTCATCCGGAGTAAGGATAAGAATGCGCTTAGCGATGAAGAGCTTGTGTTGCAATATCGTCAGCAAGGTGATAAACAAGCTGTGGGTGTACTGTTTAACCGCTATTCTCATTTAGTGTTTGGTGTGTGTATGAAGTATCTTAAAGATGTTGACGACAGTAAAGATGCCGTATTGCAGATTTTTGAAAAACTTTATGCCGATTTGTTAAAACATGATGTACAGAAGTTCTCGTACTGGGTGCATCGTGTGGCACAAAACTTTTGTCTGATGCAATTGCGCAGCAAACAGGCAGCAAAAAACAGAGCAGACATTTACAACCGCGATGAAATTGCTGCAACAACAGACTTTGTAACAGAAAATACTGACCAAGTCTATGAAAAAGAAAAAGAATTGGTGATGCTTGAAGAAGCAATAAAAACATTGAATGAAGAACAAAGAATATGTATTGAGTTGTTTTTTCTGAAAGAAAAATGCTATAATGAAATAACAGACCTTACAGGTTTTGACTTCAAGCAGGTGAAGAGTTTTATTCAGAATGGGAAAAGGAATCTCAGAATTTATATGGAGAAAAATAATCATGTCAAGTCGTAAAATTGAAATATTTAAAACCTCTGACTGCATTGGTAAAGAGAGACTGACAAAATATGTGCAGGGAAAAATGACGGATGCCGAAAAGCATGCTATTGAAAAACACCTGACAGACTGTGAACTGTGCTCCGATGCAGCAGAAGGCCTTGCCTTGTTGACCTCTATGAAACCACTTGATGAAACCATCAGGCAGGTGTCGGATAAATATCCTTCTTCTGCAAAGCAAACACCATCAATAAACAGATGGTATTATGCTGCAGCATCTGTTGCAATTTTAATTGCTACGGGATGGATTATTTCTAATTATTCTTTCAAACAAGAAAACACAGCGGAACATATTAGTACACCTGCTGCACAACAAAAACTAAATACAGAAACACCGCCATCCAACAGCGATGCTAAATTGAATGAATCTACCATTCAACCTCAACCACCTCCTCCTCCGGCAGAAGAAAAAATGCAACAAGCATCAAAAAATATTATGGCAGCACAAAATGCAATGGTAGCAAAAGCAAGTACAGAGGATAAAGCCTTTGCTGCAACAGAACCTGTTCAGAACAATGAGGCAGTTGCCGAGCCACCGTCAGTAGATGTTGCAGCACCCATCGCTACTGAGTCTGCATCGGCAGGTGCTGTTGCTCCTGTGAAATCGGCAACAAAAAATATTGAGGGACTAAAAGTGTATGACTATTCCGGTGAGTACAAACGCGAAAAGAACATAACAAAGGAAGACAATGGCATTCCTGCCCGTTATGAATCGAGAAAGGATATGGAAAAATCCAAAACGTTAAACAACATGCAGTCTCGCACAATAGCATATCAGGACTTTTTGTCTGAAGCATTGGCTGATTACAACAATAAGAAATACGCTTCTGCGATTAACAAATTGCAACTCTTACTTTCAGACAATCATAGCGATGTAAATGCATTGTTTTATACGGCAATGTCTTATAGCGAAAGTCAGCAGTATGATAAAGCACTTCATTTCCTCGACCGTTTAGATGCGCAATCAAATAATACATTTAATCAGGAGTCTGCATGGCACAGGTCGTTGCTGCTGTTGCAAAAAGGTGAGATGGATAAAGCAAAAGAGTTATTGCAGAAAATAATTTCGGCTAAAGGATTTTATGCCACAGCGGCTCAGCAAAAACTCAGTGAGATTAAATAATAAAATTATTTGTTAGCTTTTTTCAGATACTGCTCAATAGCCATTGTCATACTTGGTGCCTGCGGAACAGGTGCTTCAACTTCTACTTTTAACTTAGCATCTTTTGCAGTCTGCGATGTGCTTAAGCCAAATGTTGCAATTCTGGTATTGCCTTGTTTGTATTTAGGAAAATTCTTCAACAGCGACTGAACTCCCGATGGGCTGAAGAACACAATCATATCAAACGACTCAATATTCACATCTGAAAGATCACTGCTAACAGTTCTGTACATAGCAGCAGTTATAAAATTAAGGTCGCCATCTTTTAAGGTATTAATGATGTCGGGATTCATTACTTCGCTGCAAGGCAGCAAAAACTTTTCTTTCTTGTGTTTCTTCAACACATCAGTCAAATCGTTTATGCTGTTATTGCCATAAAAAACTTTGCGTTTGCGGTAAGTAATATATTTCTGGAGATAAAAGGCAGTTGACTCAGACACGCAGAAAAATTTCACTTCATCAAAATTAGTCATGCGCATTTCTGATGCCATTCTGAAATAATGGTCGGCAGCCTGACGACTTGTTAAAATCACTGCCTGAAATTCTGCAACGTTAACGCGGTCTTTGCGAAAATCTTTTGCAGGTATTCCTTCAATCTGAATAAAAGGACGGAAATCTATTTTTACATTGAACTTTTTTGCAAGATCAAAGTATGGATTCTTTTCCGTTTCGGGCTTGGGTTGCGTTACGAGTATTGTCTTTACTTTCGAATTTCCGGCCATGCTTTTTTAATCACCTTGTTTAATTACTCCGATGCAAGTTTTATTATCAATACAATCGGTACAATTTCAAGGGTGCAAAAGTATAAAATTAAATAATACAAAGAATAACCCTGCACAGTCCGTGAAATCAAAAATGCCCTGTACAATAAAAAAACAAATGCCAGAGAAAGAATTCCTAATACCAGATAGACGTAATTTATCAGACTCACACCGGATAAATATGCCATAAATGAAGTAATCAGCACCAGTAAAACACCCAATAAATTGTTAGTCAAAAAAATGGAGAAAATAAAAACAGCTACCGGTTTATCGAGATTAAAAATTGTTCCTAAAAGTTTCAACAACAACATTTTTACAGTAAAAAAAACTGCTGTCACGAAAGCAAAAAACAAAAAACGCAACAACCCTTCATTTAAGATTGGATGATTCCAATTGTAGCGCACGCTAATCCAATAAAAAAACAAACCGGAGCTACAATAAAAAATTACATTCAGCAAAACTGATGCACGTTGCACTAACAAATTTTCATCGCGCACCACCTGATTGGTAACGGCAAAACTGTAAACAGCCTCAACCAACTGCCTGAAAATATTCTGATAAAAAACTTTTACTGTTGTAATGCCCACAATCAGAAAAAAAATGACTATGGTAAACCAATCCGGAACAGTCTTATTAAATAATTGTGGAGATAAAGATTTTACCTCAAGCTGATGCTGCCTGAAATATGCCGAAGATGAAATAAATTGTTGATCTGAATTGTTCAGTTCATCATTTTCCTCATCAGTAAAACGAAACAATCTCGACATATCTGCAACTGAAGAATCATTGGCAGCTTGAACACTATCGTTTGCAAAAGGTTTTATTGTATCTACAACCGTGGCAGTAACATTTATACTATCGGTTTTTATAGGGAGATTTTGCCTCACAACCTTCTTGATTATTTTATCGGCCTTTGGCTGCTGTGCAGACTCTTCCTGTGTCCTTTTGAAAGGAGCAAAAGGAAGCTTTCCACTTCGGCTGCTGTCAGTAACAATAAGTTGTGGCCATGACATGGCGCCAAAGTTATTTAATTAGTTTGATGCAAATAATGTTAATCATCAAAATGCTGCTAACAAAGCATGCCATCATATTACTTCTTTTTCTATTCACAAAATGTGTTTTATATTCGCTGCCTTATCATGCCATCATAGAATGAAAATTTCCTGGAAGTTTAAACCGTTTAATGATCTTACAGCACATGAACTGCATGATTTTTTACAAATCAGGCAGCAGGTCTTTATCGTGGAGCAAAATTGTCCTTATAGTGATATTGACAAAACCGACAAACTTTCTTTTCATCTGATGGCTTTGGCAAATCAACAAACTGTTGGCTATGCACGAATTATTCCTCCCGGTGTTTTGTATGATGAAGTTTCAATTGGACGCATTGTTACACATCAACAACTAAGACGAACAGGTTTGGGAAAACTTGTGGTTGAAAAAGCATTAGATGAATGTAGGAGCTTATTCCCAAACAGCCCAATAAAAATTATGGCACAAAGTTATCTTTGTAAATTCTATGAATCATTTGGATTTACAGTCATTAGTGAAGAATTTATGGAAGATAATATTCCACACATTTATATGTTTAGAACATAATAATTAATCAATGAAAAGTATTTTATTTTTAATGCTAATACCATTTGCCATGTTTGCTGATAAACCGGGAGATGAAAGGGGAGTAAATATTAAAGATGCACACTCTTACTCCAACCCTGCAGAAATTGTTGTGCAGCATCTTGATCTGAATCTTAAAGCTGATTTCTCAACTAAAAAATTAGTTGGATTTGTTGACTTGCAAGTAAAGAATCTTACCCATGCCGACACATTACGTTTAGACACCTACAATCTGAAAATAGAAAGTGTAAAAGTAAATGATGCACCTGTTAAATTTATTTTAAAACCTGCAGATGAAATTTTAGGCAGTGAGCTTGCCATTCCTGTTACAGCAAGCACAAAAGTGGTTACTATTAATTATGAAACATCACCCGATGCACGTGCATTGCAATGGCTATCACCTGAGCAAACAGCAGGTAAAATATATCCGTTTTTATTCACACAATCAGAGGCAATTCTGGCACGCAGCTGGATACCGTTGCAAGATACACCTGGAATAAAATTCACATGGACAGCTACCATTCATTGTCCTAAAGAGCTTATGGCATTGATGAGTTGTCCGCAAAACCCCAAACAAATTGGCAATGGCAACTATTCATTCAAAATGCCCTTGCCTGTTCCATCATACCTGATGGCCTTAAGCATTGGCGACCTTGCTTACAAAGCCTATGACAACCGTTGTGGCATTTACGCAGAACCTGTTATGTTGGGCAAGGCTTTTCATGAGTTTTCAGATTTACCCGCCATGATTGCATCTGCTGAGCAGCTTTATGGAAAGTATCCCTGGATACAATATGATGTTTTAGTATTACCACCTTCCTTTCCTTTTGGTGGGATGGAAAATCCATGTGTCACATTTGCGACACCAACAATCATCACAGGTGACCGTTCATTGGTTAGCCTTATTGCGCATGAATTGGCACATTCATGGAGCGGTAATTTAGTGACCAACGCTACATGGAACGACTTTTGGCTAAATGAAGGTTTTACGGTTTACTTTGAATCGCGCATCATGGAAAAAATTTATGGAAAAGATTATGCCGACATGCTGAACTTGCTTTCGCAAAATGAACTGAAACATACCGTTGCCGTTATGGGTGATAACAATCCGGATACTAAACTTTTTCTCGACCTCAAAGGCCGCGATCCTGATGATGGCATGGGTGATATTGCTTATGAAAAGGGAAGGTTTTTTCTGATGGCACTTGAAGAAGCAGCCGGCCGTGATGTATGGGATGCATTTCTAAAAAAGTATTTTGAAGAGCATCGATTTCAAACTATGACAACAGAGAAATTTGTAAAATATTTAGATGCCAATCTGCTGCAGGAGAATCCACTCATAAAGCAAAAAGTAAATGTTGATGAATGGGTTTATGGAACAGGATTACCTAAAAGTCTTCCTGTAATTAAAAGCCGTTATTTTGATACGGTAGAAAAAGCTGCAGCTGCATTTATAAAAACTTCTGCAATACCTGATACTACAAGATGGACAACACATCATTACCTGCATTTTCTGCGTACTGTTGCTCCTGAGATGACCTACGAAAAAGCTGTTGCTTTGGATAATCATTTTCATTTCACGCAAATTCAAAATTCGGAAATTGCATTTGATTGGTTTATGATAGCTATTGCCTGTCATTACAAGCCTGCATATCAAGCATTAGAAAATTTTCTAAACACAGTAGGGCGCAGAAAATTTATTGCCCCACTTTACCGAAAAGCGGCAGCAGATACAACATTAAAACCATGGATAGAAAAAGTTTATCAAACAGCACGTCCGGGTTATCATGCTGTTGCTGTAAAAACTATTGACGAAATTTTTGAAGGAAAGTAATTATCCTGAAATTTTCTCGATACTAAAAGGAAGTTTTACGATGGTCTGATAGTCATCACCGGCTTCCATAATGTCTTCATCATCTTCCTCATAAAGCCATTTTACATTTACTTTTCCTTTGCCTGAAGAATGAATGTTTTCAAGTTTCCTGAACAAGTCGAGCAAACATTTAGAAGAGCTGGTGTTAAAATATTCTAATTGCACTGTCAGCAAGGTTTGATCTTTGGGCTGCGTTGCATAAGTATCGAGCCAATCGTAAACCGGCTTATAAAATTCAATTGAATTTTCCGGAATGGATTTACCTTTAATTTCAAGACTTCCATTGGCAGCGTCAAAAATAATGTGAGGTGTTTTTATGCCCGGTTCAATAATCAGCTTATCCATTTTCTTTGATTTAATTAATTGTTACTTCAAGGGTAAAAAAATTAACAGTGTCGGTTACTCCGTCAAAACTATAAACTATTTTATGTCCCGACTTTCGGGCAATGTCAATCATTCCTAATCCGGCACCGCCTTTCTGCGAAAGCTCTGTGGTGCTCAGCGTTTCAAGATAATAGGCTCTTAGTTCTTCGGTGTTCATAGAATTAATTTTCTCAAGCTTCGATTTAAGGTCTTCCGATTCTTCTTTCTTGATATAGTTTCCGGTAATAATTCTGTAGCCCTCACCTTTTGCTTTGGCAATGATAAAAATTGCAGAGCCATCAGAAATTTCATCTAATTCTGTCACATTTCTGAAATCTTCCATGTGGTGATATACATTCTGAAGACACTCGACTAAAATGTGATAAAATCTTTTCTTTCTCTTGGAATCAGTCTTGTCCTGATCCATTCTCGACTCCATAATCTGATATACAGATGCAAGCAAATCCTGAGTAATATCTCCTTTGAAAGAAAGGATAATCTTATCCCTTTCCATGCTCTGAAACAATGAGAATGTGTGATTCATTGAATTGACGAACCTATGTTATTACGGCAAACGTACATTTTTTATTTTAATTCATAAAAACCAACTTAACTACATTTGCAGCATTTCTGATACAAATAAGATGAGTTATTCTCAAACAAAGGCCATGCTGGCTATTGCAAAAGCCAGTTTCAGGTCAATCACACGCAGCCCCAGTGCAGTAGTTTTTACCCTGGTTTTTCCGCTAACTTTTATTTTGGTTTTTGGATTTTTATCGGGTACAGGGCTTAAAGTCAAATTATTTCTAACCCCTTCAAGCGATCATCAAAATCCGATTTATGAAGCCACAAAAAATATTGATGTTATTAATTGGGTTGAAGGCGATTCTGCAGTAGCAAGTAAAAAACTTCAGCAAGGAAAGATTGATGGTATGTTGGTTATCACAAAAAATGTTACTGAAGGCAAAACTGATTATACGGCAAAACTTATAAGTTCCACCGCTGCACCTGAAGGCGGAGCACTATCTAAAAATATTTTAGATAATCTTATAAGCAAAATAAATTTGTACGATGCACATGTGGCACATCCCCTGGCACAGTTAAAAAGCGAAGAAATTGCAGGACGTGAATACAAGAAAATAGACTTTATACTTCCGGGCCAGTTAGGTTTTGCGCTATTGTCAACAGGTGTTTTTGGAACAGCATTTGTTTTTTTCAGCCTCAGACAAACCTTGGTCATAAAACGGTTTTTTGCCACTCCTATAAAACGTATTTATATTGTTCTGGGCGAAACATTAAGCCGAATGGTATTTTCATTACTTGGTGCTTGTTTCATCATAGGTGTAGGTAGATTTGCATTTGGCTTTACACTCATTAACGGCATTAGTACTTTTCTTACCATGCTACTTATCTGTGCTTTTGGACTTGTTGTTTTTATGGGCTTTGGCTTTGTGGTTTCGGGAATTGCAAAAAGTGAAAGCACCATTCCTCCCATTGCCAACATCATTACCATGCCGCAGTTTTTGTTGTCGGGAACATTTTTTCCGATTGATGTTTTCCCAAAATGGCTGCAACCATTTTGTAAAGCATTACCCTTAACCTACCTTAACGATGCTTTGCGCAAAGTTGCATTTGAAGGTGCAGGATTAGTAGATGTCGTGTCACAGTTATTGGTATTGCTGCTTTGGGGCGTTATTATTTACATAATAGCTGCCAAAACATTTCGTTGGGAGTAATTCATTCAATAATAATCATAAAAAACACTGACAAAAATGCAGGTTGTGTATATTTGCACACTGTTTGATTGTAGTTACAAATAATTAGAAAAAAAGCAGTCTGAAATTTAAAAAAATCAATAAATGGGAATATATCTTATAGTAATAGTTTTTATGCTTGTTGGGTGGCTGGTAAGTGCCCAGTTAAAGCGAAAGTTTGAACAATACTCGCATGAAACTTTAGGAACAGGCCTTAGCGGTCAGGAGATTGCAGAAAAAATGCTTCGTGACAACGGCATAAATGACGTAAAAGTTATTTCTGTTGAAGGTCAGTTGACAGACCATTACAATCCGCTTAACAAAACTGTTAATCTGAGTCAGCCTGTATATTATGGACGTAATGCTGCTGCTGCTGCCGTTGCAGCACATGAATGTGGCCATGCTGTGCAACATGCCAGAGCCTACACCATGCTTCAGGTTCGTTCGGCATTGGTGCCTGTAGTAAGTTTTGCTTCAAAATGGGTGCAGTGGGTATTGCTTGGCGGTGTATTACTCATTAATGTTTTTCCATCGCTGCTACTTGCAGGTATCGTGTTGTTTGCCATGACAGTGTTGTTTAGTTTTATTACACTTCCTGTGGAGTTTGATGCAAGTAAAAGAGCATTGGTTTGGCTTAACGATAGCCGCATGGTAACAAGCAGTGAACATGCAAAAGCAAAAGATGCTTTATGGTGGGCTGCCATGACCTATGTTGTTGCTGCATTAGGTGCCTTGGCTACGCTGATGTATTATGTTTTGATTTACTTAGGCGGAAGACGCAACTAAAAAATAATTTTCTGAAAGAAGCCATCCTTAGTGGGGTGGCTTTTTATTTATATCAAATTCTGCTTTATCAAATACTCTGCAATCTGAATAGCATTGGTAGCTGCGCCTTTTCTGAGATTGTCAGATACTACCCAAAGGTTTAATGTTTGTGGTTGCGATTCATCGCGTCTGATTCTTCCTACAAAAACATCATCTTTTCCTTCAGCAAATGTGGGCATCGGATATTGAAGTTGTGAAGGGTCATCAATAATTGTCACACCTGTTGTATGGGATAAAAGTTTTTTTACATCACTCAATTCAAACTGATTGTCAAACTCTGCATTGATCGCTTCGCTATGACCTCCAACCACCGGCACGCGCACTGTTGTTGCTGTAACCTTTATTTCATCCGAACGCATTATCTTTCTTGTTTCATTAACCATTTTCATTTCTTCCTTCGTATATCCATTTTCTAAAAACGAATCAACATGAGGCAACACGTTCATGTCAATTTTATATGGATAGGCCATAGCACCTGAAATCCCTTTGCGTTCATTCATCAGCTGATCAACAGCTTTTTTTCCTGTTCCGGAAACTGACTGATATGTTGATACAACAACTCGTTTGAGTTTGTATTTTTTATGCAGCGGATTAAGTACCATCACCATCTGAATAGTAGAACAGTTTGGGTTGGCAATAATTTTATCTCCTTTAGTTAATACATCTGCATTTATTTCAGGGACTACCAAAGGGCATTTTTCATTCATCCGCCATGCCGATGAGTTATCAATAACAGTAGTTCCAACCTGCGCAAATTGTGGTGCCCATTCTAAAGATGTTGACCCTCCGGCAGAGAATAAGGCAATATCAGGTTTCATGGCAACTGCCTCTTCACAAGTTACCACCGTATATTCCTTATTACAAAAAGTTATTTTTTTTCCGGCAGAATTTGCCGTTGCAACAGGTATTAATTCCGACACCGGAAATTTTCTCTCTTCCAAAATACGCAACATGGTTTTTCCAACGAGACCTGTTGCTCCTACTACTGCTACTTTCATAATATTTTATTCCTACCTCAAAAATGAATAAAAAACACATTACTTAAACCTGTTTCAATTTAATTATTTTAAATAATGGGGTTTGCTTATCTTCACTGCCTTATATTTTTTATTGGCATGAAGCATATACTACTTTTTCTTGCAATAATTCCATTTTTTGGTATTGCACAAATTACAGACAACTTTTCTGATGGAGATTTTACTGCTAATCCTGCCTGGAGTGGCGACAACAGTCAGTTTATTATCAATGCCTCGCAGCAACTGCAACTCAACAGCACCGGTACAGCAACTTCTTATCTGGCATTGACAACAAGCCTGCCCATGCTGGATAATACTGAATGGCAATTTTATATTAAGCTCAATTTTGCACCCTCTTCAAGCAATTATGCAAGAGTTTATTTGGTGAGCGATCAACAAAACTTAAAAGGAGTACTCAATGGCTATTATGTTCAGTTTGGCGAAACGGGCAGCAACGATGCAATCGAAATTTTTAAGCAAACAGGTACAACATCTGTATCAGTAGCACGTGGCACTAACGGATTTATTGCAACCGCATCAACCATCAGTGTAAAAATAACAAGAGACAACACAGGTCTTTGGAGTATTTATGCCGATGCTGCGGCAGGAACAAATTTTACTTTACAGTCTTCGGGTACTGATGCAACAATTAACTCAGGAAGTTATTTTGGTGTGAGCTGTACTTACACTTCATCCAATGCCACAGGTTTTTTCTTTGACAATTTCTCTGTTCCATTTATTGCAGATGTCACACCACCAACATTAACTTCGGCAATAGCATTATCGAATACTGCTTTAGATATAAAATTTTCTGAACCTGTTGACCTGAATACGGCACAAACTACAGCAAATTATGCAGTGCAGGGTTTGGGTACTCCGTCCACGGCAGCACGCGATATAAATGATTTTTCTTTAGTACATCTGACATTTGGCACTCCTTTTACAGACGGCACTGCATACACGCTTGTTGTAAATAATGTATCTGATCTTAATAGTAATGTAATTGCTGCGGGAAGCACCATAGGTTTTACATGGAATGCTCCTGTAACAGCACAGCCTTTTGATGTTGTAATTAGCGAAATATATTTTGAACCTGTTGTATCGTCACCACTGCCTAATGCAGAGTTTGTAGAGCTGTACAACAGAAGCAACAAATTACTTTCACTCAATGGCTGGACATTATCTGATGGATCAACCTCCGTAGCAAGCATTGGCGCAGTAACATTACAGCCGGGTGCATATATCATTATCTGTAAAAATTCTGAGACAACATCTTTTATCCCTTATGGTAATACAACAGGAACAAGTTCATTCCCTTCGTTGAATAATGATGTTGGCGATGACCTGAAACTGACTGATAACAATGGCACATTGATAGACAGAGTAATTTTCAGTGATGATAACTACAACGATGACAGCAAAAAAACAGGAGGATTTACCATTGAAAGAATTGATGCTGATTTTACTTGCAATTCAAGATATAACTGGCATGCATCAAATGATGCACAAGGCGGAACACCGGGAAAAGTAAACAGTGTTAAAGGTACTTACAGTGACACCACACCTCCACAGGCAGTTGATGCTTATCCTATTACCACAACATTGATTAGAATAACATTTAGCGAGAATCCTGACAATGTGATAGCTTCACAAACATCAAGTTATACTATTGACAATGGCATAGGACAGCCTGCATCGGTAGTGCTTTCAGACAATCATGCTTTTTTAACACTAAACAATGCATTACAAACAGGAATAGTTTATCATGTAAATTTAAACTCATCTATTGCTGACTGCCCCGGAAATAAAATAGCAGGAAACCTTAGTTTAAAAATTGGTATTGCAGAAACTGCTGTTGCCGGTGATCTGCTGATAAATGAAATATTGTTCAACCCAAAAACAGGTGGCAATGACTTTGTGGAACTATATAACAACTCTTCAAAAATAATTGACCTTAAAAACATTAAGGTTGCAACAACTGACGACAACAATCTGATAACAACAAATTACAGTGTCAGCGATGGCGGATATCTTTTGTTTCCTCAGGAATATATAGCGCTCACCAGTGATGTTGCATCTCTGCAAAGTTTTTATCCCGATGCTGCAGCCAATAATTTATTAAAAGCATCGCTCCCGGGTTTTAATGACGACATGGGCGTTTGTGTTATTACTGATTTTGCATTGAACAGACTTGATCAGCTAAGCTACAATAAACGATGGCATTTTCCACTCATTGACGATCAGAATGGTGTTTCATTGGAAAGGATATGGTTTAATAAAAGTACACAGGATTCTACCAACTGGCATTCGGCAGCAGAAGCTGTAGGTTATGCAACACCGGGCTATAAAAACTCACAAAGTTTAAACGAACAATTTCAGGAAAATGATTTTGTGATAACACCTGAAGTTTTTTCTCCTGATAATGATGGATACAATGATGTGATAACTTTTAGCATTAACATGAATGAACCGGGTTATGTGCTGAATGCAAAAATTTATAATGAGGCAGGACAATTGGTTCGCAACTTAGTTAAATCAAAACTATTGGCACCGGAAGATAGTTTTATGTGGGATGGCATTACCGACAAAAATGATAGAGCGGCTATTGGTATTTATATTGTTTATGCTGAAGCATTTAATACCGGAGGAAAAACTAAAAAGTATAAGAAAGCTTTTGTGGTAGCTTCAAAACTTTAGTGGCTCAAGTTAAACAGGAAATATAAAATGCGAACAGCCTCTGAAAAGAGGCTGTTCGCATTTTTGAAGTACTAAACAATTTTATTTTTTCAAATCATATCTGTCAGCATTCATCACCTTAACCCAGGCTTTCACAAAATCTTTCACAAATTTTTCTTTGTTATCATCCTGTGCATACACTTCTGAGTATGATCTTAAAATTGAATTGGAGCCGAAAACCAAATCTACTCTTGTAGCGGTGTATTTTGTTGCTCCTGTTTTTCTATCAACAATGTTGAACAGATTTTCAGAAACGGGCTTCCACTCGTATTTCATATCAGTAAGGTTTACAAAAAAGTCATTTGTTAGAACACCTTCTCTGTCTGTAAACACCCCATGTTTGCTTCCACCAAAGTTAGTTCCCAAAACTCTCATACCACCAACAAGAACAACCATTTCTGGAGCAGTGAGTCCCATCAACTGTGTTCTGTCTAATAATAATTCCTCTGAAGAAACTGCATAATTTTTTTGCTGATAATTTCTGTATCCATCATGTAAGGGTTCCAGATCAGAAAAGGAATCTACATCGGTCAGTTCTAATGTTGCATCACCACGACCGGCAGCAAAAGGAACTTTTACTGACATGCCTGCATCTTTAATTGCCTGTTCAATAGCAGCGCTGCCACCTAACACAATTAAATCTGCAATACTTACTTTCTTGCTTAATCCTTTTTGAATTTCTGTGAGTTTATTCAACACTTTTTGCAAGCGTTCAGGCTCATTGCCTTCCCAGTTTTTCATTGGTTCAAGACGAATTCTTGCGCCATTGGCACCACCTCTGAAATCTGACCCACGATATGTTCTTGCAGAATCCCATGCAGTATTAATCAACTCTGTCCTGCTTAAACCTGAGTTTAAAATTTTTGATTTTATTTCATCTGCTTCAGCATCTGACAATGTGTAGCTAACGGCAGGAATAGGGTCTTGCCAAATCAAATCTTCTTTTGGCACATCGGCACCGAGGTAGCGCGACTTAGGTCCCATATCTCTATGGGTAAGTTTAAACCATGCACGAGCAAAAGTTTCAGAAAAATATTTGAAGTCATTATAAAATCTCTCTGATATCTTTCTGAATTCAGGGTCCATTTTCAATGCCATATCAGCATCTGTCATCATAGGATTTCTGCGCACCTTTGGATTGAAGGCATCAACAGGCTTTTTTTCTTCCGGCATATTGGTTGGCTCATATTGCCATGCACCTGCAGGACTTTTTGTCAATGCCCAATCGTAGTTCAACAGCAAATCAAAAAATCCGTTATCCCATTTCGTTGGATCGGTTGTCCATGCACCTTCAATACCACTGGCCATGGTTTTATCTTTATTGCCTGAGCCATCAGGATTAAACCAGCCTAATCCCTGATGTTGAATCTCTGCAGCTTCAGGAACACCACCTAACACTTCTGCTTTGCCATTACCATGTGCTTTGCCCACAGTATGTCCACCGGCAGTAAGTGCTACGGTCTCTTCATCACTCATTGCCATTCTTGAAAAAGTAACACGAATGTCTTGCGCTGTTTTTAGCGGGTCGGGTTTTCCATCAACACCTTCAGGGTTAACATAAATCAATCCCATCATTACCGCTGCTAAAGGGTTCTCTAAATCTCTTTCACCGGAAAAACGTGTGCCTTCACTACCTGTTGGTGCAAGCCATTGTTTTTCTGATCCCCAGTAAATATCTTTTTCAGGATGCCATATATCTTCTCTACCGCCACCGAAGCCAAATGTTTTTAATCCTGCAACTTCATAAGCCATGTTACCTGCTAAAACAATCAAATCACCCCAGGAAATTTTGTTACCATATTTTTTCTTAATTGGCCAAAGTAATCTTCTTCCTTTGTCGGTGTTCACATTATCAGGCCATGAATTGAGAGGAGCAAAACGCTGATTACCGGTGTTAGCACCACCACGTCCATCAGCTTTTCTGTAAGTCCCTGCTAAGTGCCAGGCAGTACGTGCAAACATACCCGAATAGCTTCCATGATCTGCAGGCCACCACTCCTGNNTTAAATTTTTCGCCATTAGGATTTGTCTTTGTATCATGCTGATGCAGGATATCTAAGTTCAATGCTTTGGGCCACCAGTTCATAACACCTGTACTTGCTTCAGTGTTGGCTCCATGATGAAACGGGCATTTGCCGCTTTTTGTGTTGTCCATAATATGTGTGTTTTATTTTTTTTATTTAAATGTTCCTGTAATCTGTAATTTAATGTCCTGTACTTTGAAGTTTTTAATTTTCTTTTTCTTAAAATATTCAGTGATGAACTGATCTAACTGCGGGTCTTCAAAATCTTCTATACGATCGGTTTCTGAACAATACAAATGATGGTGATGTGACATGATTGCATCATACCTCATAATATCTTTTTCATTTTTTACTTTTCGTAACAGATTGTTTTCTACCAATGAGTCGAGAACTTTATACACAGTACCTACAGAGATATTCGGATGATTGGTTTTAATGTACTCAATAATATTTTCTGCAGTGGGGTGGTTGTGCAGAGCAACAACAGCTTCGTAAATAGCTACACGTTGTGGTGTAACTTTTAGTCCTTTTTGTTTTAATTGCTCACGAAACAAATGGATATGCATTAAATTATCTATTTATAACAATTCTGCAAAGATAATTATTCTCCTTTAGAAATAATGAATGTTTGTTGAATTGTGATTGGAGGAATCTTAAATACACTTTGGTTATTGGAAAGCTGTATCAAAAGTTTAAGATTAGAAATGATTTTGTCAATCTGTTTTTTGGATAAGGCGTTTATATTTTAAGCCCAAACTTTTTTAATTTCTTCAAAGATTCATAAGCTTGAAGTAATTATGTTAACGATAAAATCTCTCTGAAATAAATCTTACTTATTAAGATTTACATTTCTTCAATTATCAAATTTAAAACGTCTATTTCGGTACTACAGGTTTTAATTTTAGAAGCAACATTTTCTGTATAATCAAATAGCTTTTCATTTGGTAAAATAATTAATTCTTTCAAATTATCGTATTCAATAACGAAATACTGGAAGTCGTTTTTTATGAAAAGTTTTTCTGCTTGTAAATCTGATTTACTTTCAAATTGAAATGATAATCCTTTAAAATCAATCAAATTATAATAATTAGTCAGTAATCTAAAATTCCCGTTGTTGGGAATTTGTTTTTTTGAAATAACCTCACTTTTGGCCGCGTCTTTTATCCAGTAATTAGTAATCATATCTAAATTGTTTTTATACCAACATTTTTCAAATAGTCAAAAGTAGAATTATAAAACTCGGGTTGTCTTGTGTGGTCTTCTTTGTTTCCTTCAGGGACAACAATTATCATTCCTTGTCTTGCTCTTGTAAGCAAAACTCGGTAAGCGTTAATCAAATATTTTTTTCGCACTTCCTTGTGAATATTCTGCCATTTGTTGCCTACGAAAGAAAATGTTTTCCAACCGTTTTTCGTAAATCGTAAATCTCCATCCCAAGTTATACAAGCCCAATCCAATTCCAATCCCTGAACCTGAAATTCTGTTGCCACATCTTCCAAAAAATAAGATGAACGAATGTCATCTTTTCCGTCCAAAAACCAATTAACATGATTAATTTGTGATTTTACATCAATAGCCAATGGCTTCAAGCGATATGCCTGTGAAGAAACAACAATACCATATCTTTCACTACCTCTTGCTTTTTCTTTAAGCCATTTCTTAGCTTTTTCAATATCTCTGGTTAGTATAATTGGATATTTGTCCTGTAATTGCATAAGTGTATTTTTGGCGTTTTCATTAATGTCCAAAATCTCTTTAATCAGCTTGGATAAATATTCTGCTCTGAAAGAACGCATTGAAACCGCCAGATGTAGATTGTCATTAAATACAACTTCGCTCTTTTGTTTTAATTCTTCAATTGTTGTTTGTGCAGCATATTCGGTGTCAAATAAATTTGGTGAAACTCTTGTTTCCCAATCAGGAAATTGATTTTTAATTGCTGATAGCCATTCAGAAATTCCCGCTTCTCCCGTATTTATTTCCTGTCCTCCGCCAACTAAACAAACCACAACCGCCCAGTCTTGGTGTCTGTTTAAGCAAGAAATTAAAAATTCCGGTTCTGAATATTGAAAATTGGCAATTCCTTTTTTCTGTTGCATAAATTTTACGGTTTGTTCTTTTGTCCAAGCCCTTTGTGCTTCATCAAAAATTGCAACGTGGTCATATGGTGCTTTTGGGTCTCTCAAATATTCATCACGATAATGATGTATAATTTGAATAAATGCTTTTACGCTTTCCCTTGCCTGTTTTTTTGTTAGCTTTTTCCCCCTGGATTTTTCCTGAATAATTTTATCTCTTGATAGTGCTTCCTGTAAAATATCAACAAGCGGTTTGTTTCCAGAAAGAAAAACACTTGTATTGCCTTTTTCTTTATCCAAATGTTCGGTTGCAACTTTTAATCCTACAAGTGTTTTTCCTGCACCAGGTACACCTGTAACAAAACAAATGATTTTCTTCTCATTTCTTTTTGCGTAATCAATAGTTTCAGAGATGTAATTTGTTGTTACTTTTAAATTAGTTGCATCTGCATCACTTCTTGTAATTTCTTCAACATTGTGATTATTATACAAACTTATTGCAGCTTCAATGATAGTTGGTGTTGGAGAGTAACTACCAGAAACATAGTCACTGCTATTTATATTTTCATCACCCTGAAAGAAGTTGAGGACTTCATTAATTATATTTCCTAAATTCTCAGCATTTGTTTTTAAGGGATTTACCAAATTATCATTATGACTAGTTGTAATAATTTCAAATGAACTTGATTTTGAATGTGTCGCAACCAAAATCGGAACAAGTAAAAGTTTGTGGCTTGGTTTATGAAAATTTTTTAAGTCCAACGCATAATCCCAAACTTGTTCAACATTTTGATTTATAATTTCTTTTTCACCTACTTTAAACTCAATAACAAAAACAATGTTTTTGATGATTAACAAACAATCAACACGTTTGCCCATTCTTGGAATTGAAAATTCAAAGAACAAATGTCCTTCGTAGTTTTGTAAGATTTCTTTCAGAAGTTTTATCTGAAATTCCCAAGCATATAATTCGGTATTAATGTGTCCCAATCTTCCATTAATCGAAATTTCTCCGATAATTGTTTCAGGTAATTTTTGAATGAAATCTGATATTTTGTCTGAATAATAATAATTAAGCATATTTAAAATTTTATGCAGCTTTCCTACTTCCTTCAAAGAAATAATCATCAGGGAAAGATTGTATTCTTGCAGATTCTCTCATTGAAATCGAGCAGTTTTGTTTCTTGTTCTTAAAGTATAGCAAGCATCTTTATTCATTTCTACGTGCGCAATCGTATTAAGCCCTGCACAAATAAAGCCCTCTGACAGTCTGCTACCACCAGCAAATAAGTCTATGTAGTTCAATTTTTTCATTAAATCATTTATTGATAAAATTTATTTTTCAAAGTTAAATTTTATTTTCTCTACTTCTTAGGCGCAAAGACAAAACCCAATATGCCTTTGTACAGTTGGTTAAGATTGTTTTAAAAGATGTATGGTGGCAAAAATAAAAATACAGAAGGGTTGGCTTGTATGTTTATTTGTCTGTCTGTTGAATTTTAGTACGGTGGTCAATACTGTAACCACTAACAGAAGTCTATGAAATAAATAATTTAAAAGTATTTACTAATTGATAGTAAATAAAATATCTGATT
Organism: Bacteroidetes bacterium UBA6661; assembly: GCA_002455375.1. Lineage (GTDB taxonomy): Bacteria > Bacteroidota > Bacteroidia > AKYH767-A > OLB10 > OLB10. Next base: position 25,790 of record DKKR01000072.1, on the reverse strand, counting down.
ATAATAAATTATGAATGGGCAGCTACTCTCATAGTCCCAGCAGGAATCCCCGCCTGAATGACTTCAGTCGGGCAGGGAACTGCCATCAAAAGTTTAGGAAACTTCTATTCCCCGCCAGAACGTACCGTTTGGTACGAGCGGGTATCCGTTGCGTCTTCAATTGAAAATTTTTTATGTAAAAACCTTCTTCCTGCCGCTGACTTAAAGTATTTTTCTCTTGATACTGCAAGTTCTCTGGTTTCAAAAATCTCATGATATACCAACTCCCATGCCTTTGCATGATGGCTTGTAGTTTTGGTCTTTGATTGTNNCTTCAGTCGGGCAGGGAACTGCCATCAAAAGTTTAGGAAACTTCTGTTCCCCGCCCGAACGTACCGTTCGGTACGGGCGGGTATCCGTTGAACCTTCAATTCAAACTTTCTTATCTAAAAACCTTCTTCCTGCCGCTGACTTGAAGTATTTTTCTCTTGATACTGCAAGTTCTCTGGTTTCAAAAATCTCATGATATACCAACTCCCATGCCTTTGCATGATGGCTTGTAGTTTTGGTCTTTGATTGTGAATGTTCTTTAAGGCGTCTCTCCAAATTTTGTGTCTGACCCTTGTATAGCTTCTTTGTCACGCTGTTCTTTAGCACATATACATAGTATGGCATGAATGATTTTATTTAGTAGTCCCGGGTAGAATCCCCGCCTGAACGACTTCAGTCGGGCAGGGAACTGCTTCCTTTTTTACATCTCGTAGTCCCGGCAGGAATCGAACCTACATTTAAAGTTTAGGAAACTCTCGTTCTTTCCGTTGAACTACGGGACCATTTTTTCGAATCACAAAAATAAAGTATTTCCTCACTTTACTTTAGCTTAAATTCTTTTGCTGTTTTATTTTATTGCCAGGAAACTTCTATTCCCCGCCCGAACGTACCGTTCGGTACGGGCGGGTATCCGTTGAGAAATCCTTTTTATGTTGGAGAGCATGATGTGTTGGCAGATAAAAAGATTGCAGCAATTAGTCGCTCTTTTCTGTTGCAATTTGCAACTGGGAGAGGCGCCCCATAAAAATTATTTTTCAACTAATATTCTTTATGTAACGAATTTTTATTTTTTTTGGTGTAAACTTTAAATTAAGAGGACTATGGAAAACATAGATACTCCGCCAAGTGTGTAATTCTTCTCCTGCTTTTTGACAGGATGTTTGGTTTATGTTGCTAGTATGCTTGTAATTATATACATAAAATTTACCTAATATCACAATAGAAAACATGAAAAAATACTTAACGGTAGCAGCAATAACTTTAATATGCTGTTTAATTAACTTATCAGTTTTTGCGCGGCAGATAACAATAAAATTACGAGGGGGAGAATCAAAGTACACATTTAGCACGACTGATTTAAAACCCGCAGTTTATTTTTATGAACTGCGAAACAATGGAGACTTAATTGCGCATGGTAAATTGATAATTATCCGTTAAATTTTTGTAAAGGAGGAACTTTGGGGTTCCTCCTTTTTAATTTCTAAATTATGAGTAAAAAAGCACTTATTATTTCAACGATTTTAGTGTTAATGTATAACTTGCATTATGGGCAACAAGGCATTAACAATAATTGGCTGATGGGCTATTCAAGTTGGGGTGGTTCACCGTTTGGGCAAACAAGGATGAACTTTTTTAATGGTGCCCCTACTATTTCATACGATAGTTTAGAAATGGATTTTAACCATACTCATGCGAATATTTCAGATGCTATAGGTAACATGATGTTTTATACCAATGGTTATTATTTGGCGGATGCCACTAACGATACTATGCAAAATGGAAGTGGTTTAAGCCCGGGTGCTTATGCAAATGCTTTCAGTGATGGATTTGGAATACCACAAGGTGCATTGATAATTCCAAAGCCTAATAGCTCTAATCTTTATTATCTTTTTCATAATTCTGCTGATGGCTATTCGCAGCCTATACCCAACAGTATTTCCTATAACTTTTATGTAACAACCATTGACATGAACGTAAACGGAGGATTAGGGACTGTTTTAAGTAAAAATGTTTCTTTATTAACGGATTCTATGAACCCCGGAAAAATAGCTGCTACAAAACATGCAAATGGCAGGGATTGGTGGGTTATGATACACAGGGTTAATACAAATAAGTTTTATAAGTTTTTGGTGACACCTAATGTTATTTTAGGGCCTTACTCACAAAATATAGGCGTTATAAGAGGTGATGGTGCGGGGCAGGCATGGTTCTCACCTGACGGAAAAAAATATGCTTATTACTATGTAAATGACGGCTTGGATATTTTTGATTTTGACAGATGCACTGCAACACTAAGTAATGCAGTGCATGTTAATATGCCATTTGAGAACGGATATAATGTGGGTATGGCAATTTCACCGGGGTCTAACGCCTTGTACGTCTCTAATACGCAACATGTATATCAGTTTGATTTAACAGCAGCAAATATTGCAGCATCACAGTTGACGGTTGCCACATACGATTCATTTGTATCGGTTTTCCCCGGGTTTCCTAATGGTTTTGCTACATTGTTTGGATTGTCAGCCCTTGCACCGGATGGAAAAATCTACATTACTACAGGCAATAGCACTATACACATGCACACCATAGATAACCCTGATGTAATAGGTTTGGGATGCAATGTAAACCAACACAGTGTGCAATTGCAATCTGTTTATTTTAATACACTGCCCAATCACCCAAATTATTTTTTGGGATGTGATACCACTTGTACAACGTGTTTGGTGGGCGTGCCCAGCCTAACCCCGGAAGGAGTAATGCTACGTGCTTCGCCTAATCCCAACAATGGAAATTTTACATTGCAGTTTAATGTGCAAAGTACAGCGGGAGAACTGGAGATTTATGATGTGATGGGAAAAATGGTGATGAGGAATTATGTTGCACCGTGGAGTCAGTATAAGAGAGTAGATATAACACAACTAAAAAAAGGAATTTATTTTTGTAAACTCAAATGGAAACATACCGAACAAAGCTTAAAGGTGATAAAAGAATAGCTTACCAATGCCCCATGCAGGGCGCTCCCCTCACTCTATCGGAACAAATACATTATTACTTTTATCTATGTCTGCATCATAAACATCGCCCAATTCCAATTTTGTAATTGCCTGTTGTGTGTCTATAATCACTTCTGTGATTTTTCTATGCTTCCAAATATCTATAGTTCGTGTAAACTTCTTTTTGGTTCCATCTGCAAACGTTGCTGTGAGATGCACAGGCACAGGTTTGTTGCCAATAGATTTTACTGTAACTGTATAGCTGTAATTAAGTCGTTTTGCATCTAAAATAGCCAGGTCGGGGTAGCCTTGTTCAAAATACCATGCCTTCCAAAACCAGTTTAAATTCATGCCACAGCTTTGGTTCATACAGAAAAAGAAATCCCATGGTGTCGGGCTTTTATCCATCCAGGTAATGATGTAATGCTGCAATGATTTTTTGAATAATGAATCGCCTAGCATTTCCCATAAATATAGAAATGTGAGCGCAGGCTTTGGATAACTGTTAATGAATAATGATTTCGTTAGCTCAGTAGAATTGGTAATCATGGGTGCATCCCAGTCTTTACCTAAATCAGAATTAATTCTATCCATTCCGTAATCGTCCACTATGGTAGTATCAATTAGCGGACTGATATACCACTCGCCCAGTGTTGCCCACCCTTCGTCCATAAAAGCATACTTGGTTTGATTGGTAGCCATCAGAAAAGGAAAAATCTGATGAAAGACTTCATGTGTTGTCAATGTAATTCCATCAAATCGTGTTGTTGTTGGATTGTCATTAATCATCATTGGATATTCCATCTGGTCTAATCCATCTATAATTGTTAAATGACTGTAGGGATAAGTTACACCCGGAAAATCAAAACTCATAGTTTCAATTGTCTTAGCTGCAAATTCATTTACCTCAAAAAAATCTTTATGTACGGGGTTAAATGCTGTAGTTATAAAAGCCCTTTGCATGGTTAAGCTATCAACCACCATATTGCGTGCTTGCCATAAATAATGATCACTCAAAGCAAAAACAAAATCGGGAGTTGTGGCCTTAAACTGAAATGTATTTACCTTTTTTTGTAGTGTAACTGTTTTATCACGAAGGTCTAAACTGTCAATGACAAAAACAGGTCGTTCACTACTTAATGCAACCGTCCATTTTTTTAATACCGACTCATGCAACACCTCTGACGGATTCTGAAGGTCGCCCGTTGCCCAAACCATATAATTGCGCGGAACAGAAATAAATACATTAAAGTTTGCATTGTCGAAATAAGATTCTTGTTGTCCAATATAAGGGGAGTCATCCCACCCATCAATGTCATCATAAACTGTTATTCGCGGAAAAAAGTAGGCAACAAAATAGCTTCCTTTATCAATCACGCCTGTGCGTTCATGCGATCCATTATTCAGCGTATAGCTCCAGTTCATTTCTACGGTTGTCTTGCCGCCTCTGGCAGAAAGCGGATCTATTTTTATCTCAAGGATAGTGCCCTTTTGTTTCACTACATGTTTGTCATGGATATTAATTTCTTTAGCATCAATAACACAACGGCTAATGTCAACACCATCGGTAACATCTTCAGGATTGATAATCCTATTTCTTTCGTTTCCTTTTTTATAAAAATTTGGAGCTAACCGAAACACTAACTTCTTTAGCGTGTCTGGTGAGTTGTTGTAATAAGTAATTACCTGCTCTCCTTTTATTTTTAATGTTTTTGGGTCAAAACTTACTCTTATATAATATTCAGCATAATTCTTCCAAAACTTACTTCCTGGTTCTCCCTGCAAGTTTCTGGTTTTATTTTGATAAGCTTTTTGAATATTACGGGGAATAAATAATTCGTCCTGCTGTGCATTCACCTGAACAGCGGATAACAGCAGCACTGCAATAAATAATTTTCGGATAACAGATTGCATTCTTTTTCTACAAACTAAATTTTCTGTCACAAGCTATTTTGATTTCTTTTTTGTTTTTTGTTTTTGATTCAGAAAGTCCACAATTAATGTTGGTGGCCTTCCTATGACTGCATGCGTGCCGTCAGTAATTATAGGTCGCTCAATTAATATTGGATTCTTATGCAAAATCTTCAGCCATTGCTTATCAGAAATTTTTTTACCTTCATACTTATCTTTATAGAGTGACTCTTTAGTTCTGACTAAGTCAAAAGGTTTAACTCCTAACTGCTGTGTTAACTCCAACAGTTCTTTTTCTGATGGTGTATCAATCAGATATTCTACCATTTCTACCGATACATCACATGCTTTAGCCAGTTGCACTGCAGTACGGCAAGTGCTGCAGGTTGGCTTAATATACATTTTTATCATACTGCAAAAAACTAATTTTTATTTCCGTAATGTTTTGCTACAAATCCCATACACCTCCACGCTGACGGTGAATGAGTTTTCGGAGATTCATCCAGAAACCAAGTACCATATACACAACTACCGGTGAACCGATTGTCAGAAAAGAAAGATAAATGAAAAACAACCTGATGACTGATGATCTGATTTTTAGACGTTCGCCCCAATATTCACAAATACCGAAAGCTTGTCGCTCAAAAAAATTTTTAATACTGTCAATGATCATTACTCTTATTATTAAGTATTTTTACTCCAATAGCACAACTCAAACATTTTTTCTTGCTGCAGTAGAGATTCTTCAACTGAATTAATGCCTGTGTATGATAAGCATGTTTAGCTGTAATGCCTGCACTCTTCCATTGTCTTATGATTACATTATTCTCCGGTTTGATATGTTCGAGCAAAGATAATGCTCGTTCGGTTAATTTTTCATTATCCTTGATTTTACCGTAAAGAAATAAAAATGGAGCAATGGTGTTGATGATAATATTATCGGCAGAATCGCGTCCAAAAGTTTTTTTATTCTCGGCAGATTCTTTTCCAAAATGAAAATGTTTGTCCCAATAGGAGGAAGGTGTGAAACTGAAAAGTTGAATAAGCGATTTAACATCTTTCTCTTCCAAAATTTTTGAAAAAAGATGTGTGCTGTTATGAATGAGTGAGGCAAACTGTGCAATTCTTACAGAAGGAAAATTGCGCGGATGCATTCGTGCAAACTTCCATAAGCTATTGTTCATTGGCTTCATCTGAAACTTGCCTGCAAGAAAACGATATTCTCGTCTTAAAGATTCAACATATTCGTCAGTATGTTTATCACTGAGGAATCCGGCCTGCCCAAACAGCAATGCTTCAATCTGCAATAGGTTATTTTTATGCCGTGCAAGTGCAGTCATGGGAATAGAACGTGCAAGCATTTCAAACGGCAGTGCATTGGTCTTGAATCCAAAATTACGAGCAAGAAAAAAATAAAATGTCTCTTCCCAGTCAAACTTATTTACTTGCAACATGTCATGAATAGCAGCAGTTTTTTGTTCTAACCGTTCTATTATCATTCTTTCAAGCCATGTGTTTAACGTTATATCACTGATTTGCTTGATTTGTTTACTGCACGGTATGGGCAATGGCGACTCTTGTAAATGATGGAATGTTCTGACAGCGCCTTCATCCATAAAATTTTTAAATTCCAAAACAGGAAAACCATGATCTAATGGTTTATTTAATTCATAAACGATGTGCAGTATTAGTTTAGAATAATCTTTATTGATATGATGTTTGTGATTATACCAATCGGCACTTGTAGGATCAATTTCAACATTGCCGGCCCATTCTGTTCCATCAATAATTAAACGGGCATTAAAAAAATCGGGGCCTGAGTCCGGATTGAGCTCTCCGGGTTTAATAACTTCAATTGTCTTACCATCAATAGTTGTTAGCGGCATTGATTTAAAAAGCCTGTACTTCCACAGATGATAAAGCAACGCTTCATTCATGACAGTTGTTTCTTATAAAACCTAAAGATAGAACTTACTACAATAACTCCAACCATCATAGCACCGGAAAATGCAACAAGAATAAAACGTGGCTCCTGCGGTCGGACAAAAGGCAGCCAGTGAATGATAGTGAGAACAGAGGCAACTAAAAAAACCAATGGCCAGAAATTCTTATCAGGCTTGTTGTTTTCTGCCTCAACTTTGCTGACAGGAAAATTCAGAAAAAATCTGATAACTACGTAAAGGCCAACAACGGTGCTAATGTGCCATATCAATCGTGTAACCGTTAATGTCCCAATAACATTCTCTTGTAAAAATGCCGAACGTCTGACGAAATATCCTGTACCATGCGAAACAGAGTCCCAAAGCAAGTGTAAAATAATTCCTGCAAGAAGACAGAGAAAATAGTTCAGAAAATTTTTTCTGAAATAGTGAAACCAGTTTTGATTGGCATAAGGAGCAAGTCTGTAACGAATCCATGCAGGTAAATTGTTGGTGAGCGTTTGTTTAACAAATCCGTGATAACAGAACGTCAAAAAAATGGCTACCGGCAAATCAAACATCCAGATACCCCTTTCAGTGTGACTGATGACACTTCGCGTTACTGTGTTGACACAGTACTCAACATCGGGCACCATACTCCCAATAATTAAACCCGTCAGTGACAGACGCTCTTTTAAGAGTCTGTAAAAAGGAATTACTATTGCAGGATGCGCTAATGTAAATGGCATCAACCTGTAATTTTAAATTCAACAAGTATTTGTTTCATCTGTTGTTGAATTTGTTTTGCCTGTGAGGCTGCTTTCTCATCAAAATCAGTTCCGCTACCTGCATAAATTATTTGACGTGAAGAATTAACTATTAAACCTGTATTGGAATTGAGTCCGTAGCGGCAAACTTCTTCAAGACTGCCACCTTGTGCACCTATGCCGGGTACCAGCAGAAAATTATCAGGAGCATGTTTTCTTACAATTTCAAAATATTGCGGGCGTGTGGCTCCAACAACAAACATTACCTGCTGTGATGTTGCAGCAGTACTGAATGTTTTTAAAATTTTTTCAAACAGATAATCCTCATCTATTTTAAGCATTTCAAAATCATCTGCACCCGGGTTTGATGTCAATGCAAGAATAATGCTCCACTTATCTTTATGCTTTAAGAATGGCTCAACGGTGTCGGCACCCATATATGGAGAAAGTGTGATGGAGTCAAAACCATATTGATTGTAAAAAGCATGAGCATACATTTCTGCTGTGTTGCCGATATCACCACGCTTTGCATCGGCAATTGTAAATGCCCGGCTATTGATATACTGTATTGTTTTCTCCAGACTCTTCAATCCTTCAACACCCAATGCTTCGTAAAATGCAAGATTGGGTTTGTAGGCTATTGCATAATCTAATGTTGCATCAATAATTGCTTTGTTAAATTCAAATACAGGATCGTCTGCCTTTTCTCTGATGTGTGGAGGAATTTTTTTCAGGTCTGTATCTAAACCCACACAGAGAAAAGATTGTTTTCTTTTTATTTCACCAACTAGCTGCTGATAGTTCATAGTTTAACTTAATGAAGCCTCTTTCATTTTCTCTGCATTCTCGGCCAGTTGCAATGCATCAATAAATTCCTGAATATCGCCATTCATAAAAGAAGATAAATTGTAAGATGACAAACCAATGCGATGGTCTGTTACTCTGCTTTGCGGATAGTTGTATGTTCTGATTTTTGCAGAGCGATCACCTGTTGACACCATTGTTTTGCGTCTGGCAGCAATCTCCGACTCATGTTTTTGTAACTCTATTTCATACAATTTGGTTTTGAGCATGTGTAATGCTCTCTCACGGTTGCCATGCTGCGAACGTTCAATCTGACAGGTAACCATTATGCCTGTAGGTTTATGTGTAAGCTGAACTTTTGTTTCAACTTTATTTACATTCTGTCCACCTGCACCACTTGAACGTGCTGTCTGATACTCCAAATCTGCAGGATTTATCACCACATCTACATCATCTGCTTCGGGCAACACTACCACTGTAGCAGCAGAAGTATGTACTCTACCCATAGTTTCAGTATCGGGCACACGCTGTACGCGATGAACACCGCTCTCATATTTCATAATGCCATAAACATCATCACCACTGACTTCCATAATAACTTCTTTGAAGCCACCTGCCGTTCCTTCGTTCTCATCTATAACATCAACTTTCCAGCCTTTTTTCTCAAAATAACGACTGTACATTCTGTAAAGATCACCTGCAAAAATACTGGCCTCATCACCACCGGTGCCTGCACGAATTTCAACCACTGCATTACGTTCATCAATAGGATCTTTAGGAATCAGCAAAAGTCTTATCTGTTCTTCAAGCATATTTTTTTCTGCTTCCAATGTTTCCATTTCTTCCCTTGCCATCTGCTTCAGGTCTGCATCTTTTTCTGTATTTAATACATGATATGCCTGATCGTAATTATCAATAACTTTTTTATATCGCTCATAGGTTTCCACTACCTCCTGCAATTCTTTGTACTGCCGGCTAAGCTGCTGAAAGCGTCTCATATCTGCTGTGGCAGAAGGGTCGCTCAGCTGCTGACCAATTTCTTCAAAACGATGTTTCAGCGCTTCTAGCTTTTCTAATATTTCCTGTGTTGTCATTGTGTCTGCAAAAATAAGCATTAGCCGCTGATGCCACTATAATCTGCTTTTCATCATTTTTTTAGAGATTTGCGCCATAACATTAAGCATTATGTTTAAAACACTTTTGACCATTGCTCTTGGAATATCATTTTCATTTGCGGGAGCACAAACTGCCAAGCAAGATACTGTGATGACTCCCGAACCCGACAAAGCCGGTCTATATGACTGTAGGGTAAATTTTCCTGACGGAAGGGCACGTGCAGTAGGTAAAATGTTAAATGGTAAAAAAGAAGGCCTATGGCGATTTTATGATACTAAAGGTAAAATAGAGCTGCTTGAAGAATTTGAAGCTGATGTACGCAACGGGTTGCATCTGCATTTTAATGAAAATGGTTATATTGAAGATGAGGAATCATATCGCAAAGGAATATTACATGGCCTGCGGAATGTTTACAAATATGGTGTTACTCTAATTACCTCAGAAAATTATAATAACGGAAAATTAGACGGAGTGCGATTTGACTATTATGAAAATGGTAAACTGAAAGAAAAAGCAACTTATAAAAACGGAATTCGTGATGGTATTACCATCTGGTTTAAACAAGATGATAAACCTACTATACAATATACCTACAAGAATGGTGATTTAAACGGTCCTGCTATTTTTTATGCCAATGGTGAAATACAAAGTGAAGGCAACTACGTAAACAACAATGAAGAAGGCGAATGGAGGGTTTATGAAGATGGTAAACTTCTTAAAACCGTTTTATACAAAAATGGAAAAGTAGTAAAGGAAACAGCCGCTAAGAAATAGAAAACAGAATCAGGTGTTGACTGAATGGTCAATGCTTAATTCTTTAACTCCTTTAATTTATTCTCATTAATTAAGACAATCTTACCGTCTTTCACCTCAATGAGTTTTTCTTCTTTAAAATCACTTAGTGTTCTGATGAGTGATTCTGTTGCAGTACCAACAATGTTGGCTAAATCTTCTCTGGAAATAGACATGCTGAAACGTTCATCGCGATTGGCTTTGTATTTATCGGAAAGTAAAATCAATGCTTCTGCAACACGCTTTCTCACAGAACTATATGCCAATTCTATCAGGTAATCCTGTTGCTCGTTGAACTTTTTGTTTAATATCAGCAGGAATCGTTTTGCTATTTCACGATTTGAAAAAAGAAGATTCAGGAAATCTTCCTTTGGGATAAATACCACTTCTGTATCTTCAAGTGTTTGTGCGCTTTCCACATAATCGCCTTCTTCGATGAGAGAAGTGTAACCAAAAAAATCACCTTCTTTAAGCAGGTTAGTGATTAACTCTTTTCCATAAGCATGGCTTTTATAAAGTTTTACTTTTCCATGGTTGATGTAATACATGCCACGCGGATAATCGCCCTCTTTATAAATATTTTCTTTCTTCTTGTAGGTTCTGATTTTTCTGTTTTCAATAAATGCCTGCATGTGGTCTTTACCACCAACTTCACCAATAAAATTAGTCAGCCCTTCAAGATCTTTTGAATATTCTTTCTTTAATGCTTCTACTTTTTTCAGACGACTTTCAATTGCATTAAGCAGTTCGAGTTTATCGAATGGCTTTGTAATGTAATCGTCAGCACCCATTTCCATCCCTTTTCTGAAATCGCCACGCTCTGTTTTTGCTGTCAGAAAAATAAATGGAATAGTTGATGTCTCAGGATTTTTACCTAGCAAATGCAGCACACCGTATCCATCTAATACAGGCATCATAATGTCACAAATAATTAATGCAGGTCTGTTTTTATGAACTGCTTCAATACCTTTTTTGCCATCGTTGGCAGTAGTAACTGTGTAGCCTGCAAGTTCAAGAATCTCTGCTGTGTTTTCTCTTACTTCTTTATTATCCTCAATGAGTAGAATGTGCGACATAATCCCTTCTGATAAATTTACTGAACAAAGATAAGATGTATTGGACAATATTCCGGTATTTGTGCCGAACTACTATTTTTACATTATGGATTATTTAGATTTAAACAAAAAACTCTGGAATGAACGCACAGTTGTACATGTAGATTCTGCATTTTATGACAATGAGACATTTCTCAAAGGCAAAAATTCTTTGAATGAAATTGAGCTCAATCTGCTTTGTGATGTTAAAGGCAAAACCATTCTGCATCTGCAATGTCATTTCGGACAGGATAGCATTTCTTTAGCACGTTTGGGTGCACAGGTTACTGCTGTTGATTTTTCTGAAAAAGCTATTGAAACAGCAATAGAGCTAAATAAAAAATCAGGAACAGATTGTAAGTTTATCTGCAGCGATGTGTATAGTTTAAATAATGTTTTAGATCAAAAATTTGACATTGTTTTTACCTCTTATGGAGTAATTGGATGGTTGCCCGATATGCAAAAATGGGCTAGCCTTATTTCATCGTTTCTTAAACCAGAAGGTGTTTTTGTCATAGCAGAATTTCATCCTGCTGTTTGGATGTTTGACAATGATTTTAAATATGTGCAGTACAGTTATTTTAAAAGTGAACCCATAATAGAAACTGATGAAGGAACCTATGCAGATAAAGATGCAAATATCACAACCACATCAGTTACCTGGAATCACAGCCTGAGTGAAGTAATAAATAGTTTATTAAACAGCCGGTTAAGAATAGATTCTTTTAATGAGTTTGATTATTCTCCCTACAACTGCCTGAACAATATGGTTGAGGTGAGTGAAAATCGTTTTATGATAAAAGGCATGGAAAAGAAATTGCCTCTTGTATATGCAATACGTGCCTTAAAGCAATAATTTATTTTTTCAGATACTCAGCAAGAAAAGCCTTCATGTCCATCCATGATTTTTTATCAGCTTCGGCATTATAACTAATTGGCATATCAAACTTTTTTCCAACGGCAGTGGCTTCAGGATTGGTGAATGCATGTGTTGCACCCGGGTAGTCAATAAATCTGTAACTTACTTTTACTTTATCCATCTCTGATTTAAAAGCAGTCACTTCATCTGCTGGTACAAAATTGTCGTTGCCACCATGACAAATTAATATTTTTGGTTTTATCTCTGCCGGATTGGCAATGCCCTTTAATCCGCCATGAAAACTCACAACAGCCTTTACCGGTAAATTAGCACGTGCTGCATTTAGTGCCATACTGCCTCCAAAACAATATCCTATGATGGCCATATTCTCAACATCGGCCATAGGAAAATCTTTTAGCTTTTGAATAGCAGCGTCAATGCGCTGCATTGCCAAAGCATTATCAGTATAAAATTTTGAGGCTCTTTCGCCTGCTTCTTTTGGGGTTGGTGCAATATAACCATCACCATACATATCAACAGCAAAAGCAAAATATCCCATAGAGGCAAGCATGTCGGCACGCATTTTAGCATATTCATTACAACCCCACCATTCAGGTATAACCAACACAACAGGCATTTTTGGAATATGTGCATTATAGGCAACATAGCCTTTGCAATTGGTGTTGCCCGATTGGTAAGTTATCTGTTTGCCTTCATTGTGTGCATACACCGCAAATGTCATCAAGCTAAAAATTAGGGTTGCTGCTACTACTAAAGTTTGTTTTTTCATTGTTTGTATTTTTAAATTGCTTGTATAAAATATTTTTACTTCCTCAGATCATTGTCTTTCTTTTTCATAAAATAAAGACCTATGCCGCCAACAATCAGCAATGAGAAAAACAGATTGGTTCCTAACCAAAGATAATCCATTTCGCTTAAGGCTTTCCCTTTGTTTTTCATTAAAAAAATAATGACAGATAGACCCATGCCAATAGTAATTGAAATGACAATCAGAAAAATTCTTCGTTTATTACTCATAACCTTAAAATATTTTTTTTACAATCCGCTCTCTTATCCAACGGGGCAAAATTAATGCACCTACAATAAGGTAAGGATAATAACTTATCAACCGCCATAAAATTCCTAATGTAGGGGCCAATCCTTTGTGAATAAATTCACCCAGAAAATCGGTAAACATCAGTTCGGCAATGCCACTACCGCCAGGAGTAGGGCTTAGTAAAATAATGATTCCCATAATAACCTGCTTACCATAAACAATCAAATCAGACAATGCTGTCTGCCCATGAAATGCATGAATCAGACAATTGACAATAGAGTATCTTGCAGTCCACGAAGCAAATGTTGCCAGTAATGAAAGCATCCAGTATTTCAGGTTTTTATCTTTCAATCCGTTTGATGCAATGATAAGCTGATCGCCTGTTTCAACGGCACCCTTTCTAAATCTTTTCAAGACTGGAAAAGAACAGATGCCCGTAAGTATTTTTTTGATCAGATAGGGGTTTACAAAAAGTGCATAAGCGATAAAAAGTTTATAGGCAAGAATGATAAAATATACTACCCAGAATGAATAAAAAATGCTTGTGCCCAATGATGTTTGACCCACATTTACTCCCGAAAACAAAGCTTCCTTGCCTACCAACAAATAAACTACCGGTGCCATTACAGCTAAGAAAACACCATCAAGAAAAGAGGTAAAGGTTATGGTGGTAATACTCTTGCCGAGGTTTATCCCTTCACGGTTAAGAATAAAAATGGCAAATAGAAATCCGCCACCGATAATCCCCGGTGCTAATGCAGAAGAAAATTCCCATAACATGATTACTATAAAACTTCTGTACCAGGTGAGTTCATTATCTGTAAGCACTCGGATGCGAATCATATACGCCAAATCGCGCACAAATACAGAGAAACCTGCAAGAATCATCCAGAAGGTGCTATGCCATGTCCAGTCTATCTGCGAAAAAACTTTGCTGTCGTAATTATCATAAAACAACCAACCTGCCACTGACAGACCAATGAGCATTGGCCAAACTATTTTTGTCGGATTCAGCCTGCGCAGGACATCTTTACTCTCTATCTGCATGCGTAAACAAATCCTGTGGTTTCTGCAGTATAAAATTGTTGAATCCTTCACCAACTTTGATACTTACTTCATGTATCTGCAGCAAATCGAGTAAGGCAAGAAAAATAAAAACTGCATGTATCTTGCTGGTACAACTCTCAAACAGTTCTTCAAAACTTACACTAGCTTTAGTGCTGATTTTCCTTATGATGCCTTCTTTTTCCGATTCTAATGTAAAAGGATATTGCACAACAGTATGCCTCAGGTCGAGTTGTGAGAGTTCGAATCTTTGCAACACACGCTGATAGGCTGCAATAAGTTTATACATTGTTAGCTGATGCAATTCACTGCTAAAGCCACTACTGTCTGCAACTACTGCAATCTTTGCGGCCTCCTTAGCCAGATTACCACGCACAAACTTCATGGCACGCTCTTCTTCCATAAAACGGAATTCTTCTGCTGCGGCTTTGTACTTTTTATACTCGAGCAACTGTTGCACCAAATCATGTCGAGGGTCAATTTCATTACCTTGTTCATCAACCTGTGGACGAGGCAATAAAAGTTTTGCCTTTATGCGCATTAACGTGCTGGCAACTAAAATAAACTCTGCAGCTACCTCAATGTTTAATGCATTCAGGTTATGAATATAGTTCAGAAAATCTTCGGTAATTTTAGAAATGGGTATGTTGTGTATATCCAACTCATCGCGTTCAATAAAAAACAACAACAAATCAAATGGCCCTTCAAAGGCTGGTAACTTAACTTCAAAATTTTCTGATGACATAGATAGAAATGTCTGGTTTTTTCTCTTGTCAAAGAAACGAAAAAACAGCCTATGTTTGGAAGGATGAAAATGATTTATTTAGATTTCATCTCCAACAAATTGTATAACCCTCTGCAGTTAAAACTACTGATATTTTAATAAAATTAGATCTGCCGGGAAAAATCAGAGAATTATTTTACTACTATGCGTTGCGTATAAACTTTTTCATTGCAAAAAACTTTCACAACATAAACGCCTTGTTGCAGTGTCGTTGCATCAAAATTTACAATTCTGTCTGTATTAACATAAGTTACCATTCTGTTACAAAGTTTACCAAGCATGTTGAAGACCTCAACTTTAACAGCACCGTTTTCGGTATTGTCAGGAAGTTGAATGGTAGCTGTTCCTGAAACAGGATTTGGAAATATACTTATTGATGCAAAAGTTTGTCCTCCATCCAAGCGAGCCATAGGATGACCGTCATTTACCGGTGCAGGCAAAGTGTAAGTAATAGTTAGTTTTGGCCTGATGGCTGCCGTAGCATTATCACTCGATGCAAAAATTAATTTTTTAAATTTATGTTCTTGCTGCAGTCTAAGCATAAATCCAAAACTTGTTGAAGGATTGTTTCTTGAATCAATAATAAGTTGCTTTACATTAATATTTGTAAAACTTTGTGTTGAAGATGTGGTACCTCCTAACGAAACTCTGTTTTGTGTTGTTGTTGTTGGCTGATTGTTCCATGTCACAGTTGTTTCGCTCCAGTTGGAAGTGATGCGTTCTAAATAACTTGAATTGCTATGTGGGAAACAATAGTGTTTGCCTTCTTCTGAGGTTGGATTAAAATAGAGCGATAGTGTTGCACTATTGATAAATGCATTGGCAGGAATGGCACTCAAATCAAACTGAATAAGTGAACGCACATTGGAGTTGTTGCCATTTTTTGTCCAGGCAATAGCATTCAGGTCGCGTTTTGTACCATAGTTATTGCCGGCATATCCGCAACTAACACAACTAAATATTTCTGCATCCTTGCCATCGGCAGGTCCGGGTTGTAATACAATGGTTGTTTGTGCAAATGATGTTGCTGCCATAAGGCAAAGTCCAACAAGTGGGGTAATTGTTCTTTTCATAATAATGGTTTTTATAATTGGTAACAAAGTAAAGACTTTTTTTGAAACTAACTGCACTTTTTTGACTTATTTTAATTATTTTTGATTTTCCCTTACCATAGCATTTATCCTCATTAAACACTAACACAAATATGACGAGTAGCCAACCGCTTCACACAGATAATGATTTTCTCCGACTCATAACACATTGCACTTCTGCCGATGAGGTAAAACAGGTACTTTCATCACACAACATTGCTGATGCAGAATCAAAATCGTCAGAGTTATTTAAAAAGTTGTGTTGTATAAAGCGACAAACTAAAGGTATTTATCTGATGGCCGCAGGTGCTTTAATGGGCTTTATAGGCTGTTTGCTTTCAATAGTTAATCCAATACCTTTTTTGTTCGATATTGCACTATACGGACTTACTCCGGGGGCCGTAGTTGTAGTACTTATAGGGTTATACTTGTTTATTGAAGGCTGAATTGCTGAAACAACATTGCTTACTTTTGCTGTATGGATAATATTGCTGAAACGCTTGAATTCAAATCATCACCTGCACTTCGCGAAAAATTGATTTCGTATGGAACAACAAAAAAATTTAATGCTGGCGATGTAATATTAAACGAGAATGCCTACATACGTTCTATTCCTATTGTACTTAGCGGCTCCATCAGAGTGATGCGTAATGATGACGAAGGAAGAGAAATTTTACTTTACTATATTAAAAGTGGCGAAAGTTGTATCATGTCTTTTTTGGGCGGCATTCATCAGGATACAAGCAAGGTAAGGGCTGTTGCCGAAGATGAAACAGAAATTTTATTCGTACCTGTTGACAAAGTAATTACACTTATTCGCGAGCATGACGACTGGCTTGACTTTATTTTCAGATTGTATCACAAACGTTTTGAAGAACTTCTTGAGGTAGTGAATGCAGTAGCATTTAAAAAAATTGATGAGCGATTGATTTTATTACTTCAGAAAAAAGCCGAACTTTCAAAGTCTAAAACCATTACCGTCACTCATGAGCAATTAGCCAATGAGTTGGGTACTGCACGCGTAGTTGTTTCGCGCTTGCTGAAACAATTAGAGGTTGATGGCCGTGTAGAGCTTGGACGAAATAAAATTACACTTCTCCAATAATTCAGGTGTAAGGATAAAAAGCATCTTCAATAAATTTCAGTTCATGTCGGCCATTGTAAATTGTAATGGAAACAATATCGTAGCGCACCTCCACATCTAAATTTTTTGAAATAATGTAGTGGTCGGCAGCTGTTGCCAGAAAACGTTCTTTGGCTTTGGTAACCCCTTCTTCAGGCTCTCCAAAATAATCTCCCGTTCTGGTCTTTACTTCGACAATGCACAACAGGTTGCCTTTAGATGCTATTATATCAATCTCCAATTTTCCGAAACGCCAGTTACGTTCTACTATCTGATAGCCATTGGCAACCAGATATTCAACTGCCATGTTTTCGCCTTCGCGGCCAAGCTGATAATGATCTCCTTTATTTTTCTGTTCCATACCAGTTGATCTTCCGCGACAAGTACATTACCAATGCAAGCACAATAAACAAACCCAAGCTTCCGAGCAACAATGCATAGTCCTGTAACTGTATGATTGAAAACACAAATGCATACAGAATTATCAGCACCAGACTAAACAACAGTGCTAAGCGCAGGTTATTAAATATTGTTTTTGCATACAGGCTTATAAGTAAAATAATTGCAGTTGCAGATAACAGATACGATAAATTAAAACTGATATATTCTGAGACTGACAATAGCAAAGTATAAAACAAACATAAAGCAACACCAACTAAAATGTATTGAAACGGATGTATGCGTTTTCTGTTTAATACTTCAATAAAGAAGAAAAGTGTAAACGATAGGGTGATTAATAAAATAGCATACTTGGCAGAGCGGTATGTTTTCTGATAATTGTCAACAGGAATAAGCAGCTTAACACCAAACGAAGATTCTTGCAATCCGGTTGGCGCACCTCTGAATTTTTGTCCGTAGTTTCTGTTGAGATGAAATATTTTCCATTCTGCATCAAAGCCTTTATCGGTGATGTGATGTGTGTCTGGCAGGAATGCGCCATCAAAACTCGGATTTGTCCAGTCTGATTTTATGCTAACTGTAGTTTCCTTTCCCAATGGTATAAAATACATTTCCTTACTGCCATTGAGTTTAAAAGACATGTCAAATTTAAAATCAGGTTTATTGAGCGAATCGGCTATTGGTAAACGTATGCTTACACCCGATTCATGCACATCATTATTTTCTACTCCGGGATTAAACTCAATAGGATTTCCATTCAGATTGATGGTAAGACGTTGTTTGATTCCACGCAAATCAGAAATACCTAATGACAGCGTAGTCTCTTTCCACAGTATATCCGATGGAGCAATATTCCATTCAGCAAAATCAGGAAAACGAAAATATCCCATTAGCGAAACATCTGACTTATACACTACAGCCTCGTAAATGCCGCGATGCCGCATTTCAGGCTCCAGCGTTCCTGCAATTTTTAATTCTTCAGGCAAAAAATGTGCATATTGAATTTGCGATTTTCTTTTTCCATCGGCATCAACAAAAAAACTTTGATAAGGCACATTAATCACAGGGCCGCTGATGTGTTGCTCAAAGCCCCACTTGGATGAAATTTCGTCTAATGCACTGTCATGTGTTTGTTGTCTTTCATTTATCAAACTTTGCACCATTTCTGATGGTATAAGTAATAATAAAATTAAAATTCCCATGCTGATGAGTTTCACCATGACAGAATTTTTTATCCATTGATTGAGTCGGTCGAAAAAGGAATGCGTGGTGTTTTCCATAAAATGATGTTGGTTATTTTTCTTTAAAACGGATATAAACAAAGATATTTTAAATGTCTTTCATTTTAACTTTTGTTAAACAATTTATTTTTTGTCAGTAATCATATTCATTCTCCCAGCTTGTTTTTAAAAATTGTTGAAACTCTGCTTCGCGAACATTTTTTCCGGGAAAATAAATTTTCTTGCCTTTTAATTGATTGGGAAGGTAGTTTAGTTTCACAAAATTATTTTCATAATTATGCGCATAAGCATAATCCTTCCCATAACCAATTTCTTTCATCAGGTTAGTAGGTGCATTTCGCAGATGCAGTGGCACAGGAAGGTCGCCTGTTTTGGCAACCAACTCCAAAGCCTCTTCAATTGCCATATAACTTGAATTACTTTTTGGCGAACAGGCAAGATAAATTGCTGCCTGCGATAAAATAATCCTGCATTCAGGAAAACCAATTTTATGTGCTGCATCAAAACACTGATTAGCAATGAGCATGGCATTAGGGTTTGCATTACCAATATCTTCCGAAGCAAGAATGAGCATTCGTCTTGCAATAAACAACGGATCTTCGCCACCATGAATCATCCTTGCAAGCCAGTAAACTGCTGCATTGGGGTCGCTTCCTCTGATGCTTTTTATAAATGCAGAAATCAAATCATAATGTTGTTCGCCTGTTTTATCATAAAGCGCCATCTTCTGATGAATGGTTTGCTCAACCATTTTATTGCCAATACAAATTTCGTCTTGTTGATTTACCTGAATGACTAATTCAAGAAGGTTGAGTAGTTTTCTGGCATCGCCACCACTGAAGCGTAGCAATGCATCATCTTCTTTAATAGTAACTTTCTGTTCTTTAAGTACTGAATCGTTTGTTAGTGCCGCATGTAAAATAGTTCTGAGATGTTCAGCAGTAAGTGCTTTTAAAATATAAACCTGACAGCGCGACAACAATGGTGAAATCACTTCAAACGAAGGATTTTCTGTTGTTGCTCCAATGAGTGTAATTATTCCTTTTTCTACAGCGCCAAGTAAAGAATCCTGCTGCGATTTGCTGAAACGGTGTATTTCATCAATAAATAAAATTGATGGTTGTTGTACAGATTCAAAATGTTGCCGTGCCGTTTCAATTACTGCACGCACTTCTTTAACACCACTGTTGATGGCACTCAGATGATAGAACTGTCTGCTTAATGAGTTAGCTAATATAAAAGCCAGAGTTGTTTTGCCCACACCCGGTGGCCCCCATAAAATCATGCTGGGGATGGTATTTTTTTCAATGGCTTTTGCCAGAACTGCTCCTGTCTGAGTGAGGTGTTCCTGGCCAATGTATTCATTCAGCGATTTTGGCCGCATGCGCTCTGCTAATGGTATCATTACAATCAATATTTATAACCCAAATTAAATAATAATTCTTTGCTGTTTTACTAAAATAAAAACCTGTTAATACAATTAATCTATTTTTGCAGCTATGGATACAGTAGTAAGCGGAATAAGATCAACAGGAAACCTGCACTTAGGTAATTATTTTGGCGCGATAAAAAATTTTACAGCCATGCAGCATGAATACCGCTGCTTTTTCTTTATTGCCGACTATCACTCACTCACCACACACCCTACACCTGAAAATCTTCAGCAAAATGTAAAAGCAGCTTTGGTTGAGTATTTAGCTTGTGGATTAGACCCGGAAGTATGTACAATGTACATACAAAGCGATTTGCCTGAAACGGCAGAGCTATATCTGCTGTTGAATATGAATGCTTATGTTGGTGAGTTGGAAAGAGTAACATCATTCAAAGAAAAAATCAGAAAACATCCTGATAATATTAATGCCGGACTATTGACATATCCTGTTTTGATGGCTGCCGATATTTTAATTCATAAGGCAACAAAAGTTCCTGTTGGCAAAGACCAGGAACAGCATCTTGAAATGAGCCGCACATTCGGAAATCGTTTTAATCGCTTATATAAGACAGAATATTTTGGTGAGCCTATGGCATTCAACTTTGGGAATACATTAGTAAAAGTTCCCGGACTCGATGGTGCAGGAAAAATGGGTAAGTCGGAAAGTGAAGGCAATGCCTTGTTTCTGAAAGATGATGCAGCCACCATCAGAAAAAAAATAATGCGTGCAGTAACTGACAGCGGGCCAACAGAGCCTAACTCGGCCAAGCCCGAGGCAATAGAAAATCTTTTCAGTTTGATGAAATTGGTTTCATCATCAGATACAATAAGCCATTTTGAAACTGCATATAATAATTGCAACATCCGCTACGGAGATCTGAAAAAGCAGCTTGCCGAAGACATGGTGACTTTTATGGCTCCCATTACCCAAAAAATCCTTGACATTGAAAAAAACCACGATTATGTAAAAAAAGTGGTTCTTCTTGGGCGCGAAAAAGCTAAGGCAAGTGCGCAAAAAACAATAGAAGAAGTAAGGCAAATCATCGGAATAAGAAGGTTTTAATACCCTGTTTTGAAAAGTTAAAAAATTGTTGTCTGCCCGATAAGTGTGTATGTGCCTCTTATTCAATTAAGAACAATTAATTATGTTGGGCAAAATATTTTTGAAAATCAGTTACAAAACCATTTAATTTGCGCTCTAATTCAAAACTTTATATAAAATGTCAGACATTGCATCCAGAGTAAAAGCCATTATTATTGACAAATTAGGTGTTGACGAAGGTGAAGTAACTAATGAAGCGTCATTTACAAACGATTTAGGAGCTGATTCGCTCGACACAGTTGAACTGATTATGGAATTTGAAAAAGAGTTTAATATTGCTATTCCGGATGATCAGGCCGAGAAAATCTCAACTGTAGGACAAGCTGTAGATTATATTACTGCTAACGTAAAATAAGCGTCCCTTCCATGGAGCTCAAGAGAGTTGTAGTAACGGGATTAGGCGCCCTTACACCATTAGGTAACTCTGTTTCAGAATATTGGGACGGCTTACTCAACGGTGTAAGTGGTGCTTGTCAGATTACAAAGTTTGACGCTTCAAAGTTTAAAACACACTTTGCCTGCGAGGTTAAGAATTTTGACCCGCTGGTTTATTTAGAGAAAAAAGAAGCACGTAAGCTAGATCCCTTTTCGCAATATGCTATTGCAGTTTCCGATCAGGGAGTAAAAGATGCAGGCTTAGATACTGCCAAAATTAATCATGACAGAGTAGGTGTTATTTGGGGCTCGGGCATAGGTGGACTTCGTACTTTTCTTGATGAGGTTATTGCTTATGCTAAAGGTGATGGAACACCACGTTTCAATCCTTTTTTCATTCCTAAAATGATTGCCGACATTGCATCGGGACATATCTCTATGCGTTTTGGTTATCGTGGCCCAAACTATACTACAGTATCTGCATGTGCATCATCAACCAATGCTCTCATTGATGCATTTACCTATCTGCGTTTGGGCAAGGCCGATATTATTATTTCAGGCGGCTCTGAAGCTTCTGTTAACGAAGCTGGTATTGGCGGTTTTAATGCCATGCATGCACTTAGTGAGAGAAACGACTCACCTCAAACAGCATCACGCCCGTTTGATTTAGACCGGGATGGATTTGTTCTTGGTGAAGGTGCCGGTTGTATTGTTCTTGAAGAACTTGGTCATGCACAAGCACGCGGAGCAAAAATTTATGCCGAAATGGTTGGCGGTGGTATGAGTGCCGATGCCTATCACCTCACTGCAACACATCCTGAAGGATTGGGTGCTTTTAACGTAATGCAATCTTCGCTTGACGATGCAGGAATGACTTCTGCCGACATTGACTATATTAATGTGCACGGTACAAGTACACCTGTGGGCGACCCAAGTGAGATTAAAGCCATTCTAAAACTTTTTGGTGATGATGCTTTTAGGTTAAACATCAGCTCTACCAAATCCATGACAGGACACCTGTTGGGTGCTGCCGGTGCTATTGAAGCTATTGCTTCTATACTTGCCGTTCAAAATAATATTGTACCACCAACCATCAACCATTTTACAGACGATCCTGCCTTTGATCCACGGTTGAATTTTACATTTCATAAACCCCAACAACGCAACATCAGAGCAGCGCTGAGCAACACTTTCGGCTTTGGCGGACACAATGCCTCTGTAATTTTTAAAAAATTCACTCCCTGATAATCAGTGAGATTTTACAGCTTCTTTCCTATCAATATTTTATTTTCAGCTGATCGCAAAACATACTTTTCGCTGCATAATATTCTTGGCTTTTATCCAATAAAGTTATCGCTTTACAAGTTAGCTTTTAGCCATCGTTCGCAAACAAAAGAAATTACCAATGGTATAAAACATTCAAACGAGCGATTAGAATATCTTGGTGATGCTGTGCTTGGTGCCGTTGTAGCCGAAATGCTTTTTAAAAAATTTCCATTCAGAGAAGAAGGTTTTTTAACCGAGATGCGAAGCAAGATTGTAAGCCGCGAAAATCTAAAACATCTTGCCTTCAAACTTGGCATAAATCATTTTATTAAAAAAACACATGGCCCCGATTCGTTTCGCAACATTTATGGTGATGCATTAGAAGCACTCATTGGTGCTATTTATATTGACAGAGGCTACGACAAAGCCCGTCAGTTTATTCTCGAAAGAATGATTAACCACCATGTTGATTTGGAATCGTTGGAAGCAACAGAAATAAATTTTAAAAGCCGCATACTCAACTGGTCGCAGCGAACAAAAAACACAGTTGCCTTTGAAACTATTGAAGACGAAAAAAGCAACGATAAACTCATAAGAGTGCGGTTGATGATTAACGGAGAAGAAGTTGCAACAGGAATGGATTTTGTAAAGAAAAAAGCAGAGCAGATTGCAGCAGAAAAAGCTTGTTCAAAGCTCGAAATATAATGCAGGCTGTTAACAATCCATCTGAAAAATAAAATCTCAACGTTGCAGTACATCATCTAATGATGACCTATATTTGAAAGAAAATAAAGCATTGATTTATCGGATAAAAGATGGAATTTTCTGAAATCAAATTATTAATTAATTTTTTTGCGAAAAACCGTCATGATTTTCTTGGTGTGCCTGATGTTTATTTTGCAGATAAAAATTATCCTGAACTGTTATGGTTTTATAAGGAAATTTCAAAAGGTAGTATCAACAACGATCAGGAAGCTGCCGAAAAACTTTTACAAAGTACAACAACAAATCCTGCCTATCAACAGCTGAAAGCCGAACTCGAAGATCGTTTGGTGAATTTGGTTTTTGGTTTAGACCCCGAAAAACTGATGAACTCCATGTTGGGGCGAAGTTCTTTTCGTGCTTATATTTATTTTGGTGCTGCCATGATATTACGTCAGCAAAATGCCTCCGCTTTTTTTTCTGACCATTTCTTTAAAAAAGCAGCAGACTATGCAACGTTTACAAACGATGGCATGATTGGTTGCCTTACCGACCTAATGCTTGCCGACAGGATGGCTATTAAAAACAAACCTGACGATTTTTATCATTATCGAAACCGCTTTAAAAAATCTATCAAACAGTTTGAATTGGAAGCCGAGTTGATATTGATGCAGAGAGAACTGGATATTTTTCAGGTAGCCTCAAATATTTCACAATATAAAAATACTGCTAAAGCAAAACGCTATTATCTGAGAGCCCAAAAAATACATCAGCAACTGAAAACATTTAATTCAAATTTCTATTACGGCAACATTGCTTTTATTTATGGCTATTTCAGCAGTAATTTTGAATTGGTAGAAGAAGCTTTGAATGAACGTGAAGCCTTTTATCTGAATCATCCCGAATACTATTCCGACTTTCAAAAAAGTTTTATTGCGCTTTCAAGAATGTTGGCCTACATCCACCTCAGGCAGTATGATAGAGGTAAAGAGGAAGCACGGATTTTTTTAGGCAAGTTAAGTGCCAACTCATCTGACTGGCTACATGCACTCGAGCATTATTTTATTCTTTGTATGCACTCCGGAAATTTTGAACAGGCATTAAACATTTATTACGAAGCAACACGAAGTGAATATTTTATCAACTCCAATCAGGAAGTAAAAGAGCGTTGGCATTATTTTGAACCTTATCTTAATTTTATTTTACCGGGTCATTTTCCAAAAGAAAGTATAAACCTGTTGGGTTTTTTAGATGAAATCAGCTACTACACAACTCATAAAGAAGACAACAACATCATTATAATGATAGGTCAGATAATAGTGATGATTGAAATGGGAGATTATGACAAGTTATATGACAGAACAAGTTTTCTGGAATCATATATCAAAAAATATGTTGACAGGAGAATTTATCCGCGTACATTTATTTTTCTGAATATGTTACTCACATTATTCAAGAACAACTTTCAAAAAACTAAGACACAGAAACAAACTGCCATATCCTTGGAAAAACTAAAACCTGTAACCGGCAATAAATTTTTTAATACAGAAGGGCTTGAAGTTATTCCTTATGAAAAACTTTGGGCAGCCATTTTAGAAAAATTAAAAAGGCACTGATCTTTTGAAGTCAGTGCCTTTGATATTCTTTTGGAGATGTTAATTACAAATTGCCACTGCCGACAATTACAATTCCATCGCATTTAAAATTTGGATCTTTTGAAAGCGTTTCTGCTTGATTTATTTTTTCAGAATTTTTAGCAACAAACTCTTTATTCTGAAGATCAGCCGGTGTAGCATAAACACCTAAGTAAAGTAAAATTGAGATTAATAAGTCCATATTGTTTTTTATTTGAATTTGTATGGGTAATT
>DKKR01000041.1 GCA_002455375.1 Bacteroidetes bacterium UBA6661 | reverse complement strand
CTTTGTCTTAGTTCTTTCAATATCTCTAACGTAAAAAGCAGATTGTTAGAATAATAGCACAAAATCAGGATAAAAAAAATCAAACTAAAGAACTTAAAATCCCGCTATCAGGGCGGGATTTTTTATGGCTATTGATTGCTCAACAGTTAACTTTCTCAGAACAATTCTAGTTGTTGTGAGGTTGGTGGTTTGTCTTGTGCTTTTTTACCATAAAATATTTCCATCTGCCCAAACTGCTTATCGGTAATTTGTAAAATGCCCACCTTTCCCTCTGAGGGTAATGATTTCTTTACTCTCTTTTTATGCACTTCGGCATTTTCGCTGCTGCTGCTGTGTCGCAAATACATGCTGAACTGAAACATCTGAAACCCATCCTGCAATAAATCTTTTCGGAATTGGGCAGCCAGTTTGCGTTGTTTTTTAGTTTCAGTAGGCAGGTCGTACATTACAAGTGTCCACATAACACGATAGGCATTGAGACGTTCAAAATTCATGACAACTCCGGGTAGGTTAATTTTCTTTGTTCACCGGCAAAGCATTTTACCAAGGATGCAGCGGTGCGCTGTGTGGCAATCATTAAAGGGCTGTTTTCACCATCTATTTTTACATCAATCACCGGTATAGTCAATAAATCTGCCTTAATAACTTTAGAAAGATCGTCAGTGATGCCATGTTTAAGGATAATATTGATGACCAACTGATCTACCATTGGTCTGTAGGGTTCCATCAAGTCATCAGCAAGGCAGTAGGCATTGTAGCGGTTATGGTGGTGTATGCCTTTGGTAGGCAAAAGTCCGGCAGCCACAATGCTTCTTGCCATCGTTGCTCTTAGAATTGCATAGCCATAATTCAGGTAATTGTTGGGTGGTAAACCATCACGTTGTCGCCTGAACAAATTACCGGGTGCAGATTCAATTGAAGCGGGAATTTTAGTAAAAATATTGGACCAGTAAAAAGCTGCCGCAACGCCTTCAGCATTTTCGCTATCGCCACTTTTCACATTGTTGTAAACAGGGTAGAGGCGGCCTGCATCAATTTGCTGTTGCGATAACAAGGCGGCTTGGTTTTTTATTTTTTGTATGATGGTTTGTTGCCATAGCTGTTTGCGCAATGGCTCACTGGCAGCAAGCTGGCTTTGGTACCTTTCATGTTGCAGGGTGTTGCCTTGCAAGGGTAGTAGCAGTCCTGCAGGATGCCGGGTATTGTTGCACGTAATTACAGCAACATTGTTTTGCATTAATGCGTCTAACAATCCGTGCGAAATGGTTATTTGCTGATGGTCGAGCACTACCACACCAATATCTTCAACAGGAATGGTGGCTTGCGCCTGTTGTTTAAATAGAGGGTCAAGTTGACTGTTTTTCTCAACTTCAGGCAATCGCACTATCAGTTGTTTGTCTTTAAGACTCAGATAAGCAGGATTGCCAAAATAGAGGGTGCGCTTGAGCATTTAATTTCTAATGAAAATTAATTCTTGTTTTTTAATCTTTTGATTTTTTGTAATTGTTCTAAGTCTAATTTATCTTTTGTGCGGCCGGTGTTAAATTTCATGGTAATTAAATGATAATAATTGACCACCGGAATCTGCAAACTTTTTACTTGTAAGAAAACTTTTTCTTTCCAGGCATCTTCAAAATCAACTAAGTTTACCTTGGTTAAAAAATCAATTTGCAGAGGTGGCTCGCCTAAGGAAATTACCTGAGGTTTGTTAAAATCAAGACTCTTAACTGATGCAATGGCTTCTTCGTTTTTACAAAGACTTGCAAACACTCTTAAGAATTGCTCTTTGTTTATAGCACTTGGATTTAGCCAAAAATCTATATCACCGGTATAACGACCATAACCATGGTAGTTAACCGCATATCCACCTATTAAAATAAATTCAACTTGATGTTGGAATAAGCTTTCTATGACCTTAATAAATAGTGGTTCAAGAATTTTCATCAGAAGGGTTGATTTTGAACTTACTCAGTATGCTTATTTTTTCCTCTTCCGAAAGATTACTGTTTTGTGTTGTTTCACGCAATTGTTGTAAATAAGCCATTCTTTCCTCAGGATTCATCTTAGAAGTATGTAAAAGCATTTGCTCATCAGCTTGTTGCAAAGTGCTTATGGATGCTTTACTAAAGTATGGAGTAGCAGGTTCGTTAACTACATTTGCTCTATTGGTTTTTAGTTTTATGCTGTTATTGTAAGGTTTAATATTTCCTAATCGGTCAATGTTGAGTTTGATGCAAACATTTTTTATTGTAACATCCCCTTCCATTGTGCTTGTTGATTTGTTGTGCCAGTCAATTTCTCCTTTTACTTTTTCCTTAATATTGGTTGGGATGATTGGGTCTGATATATCTGCCTTTACACATAATAAATCTTTTCCAGAAAAGCTAACGATCTTATAAATTCGTTTCAAGAGAGTTTTAATATTTTTCCAATCAATCAATTCTGAGCATTCTCTTTCTTCTTTAGTAGGAACATAAACCAAATCACCCGGAGAAAGAATAATTTTATCAAAGCCTTCTTTGTCTTCTCCGATTTTATAGCCTTTTACAATATTTTCAATGGCTTTGTGAGTTGCAATAGATTCAAACCCGCACCGCTCTTTTGTTTTCTGATTCTCATACATAACAAAGTAAGCCATAGCACCTTTGTCTTATTCATAAAACCCGCCATTAAACATATCATCTAAATCCACTGTTCCGTCTAATCGAGTAACTGATTTAATTTCTTTTCCAATCTTTGAATTTTCAACAGCCTTTTTGTTTAATTTCTCTAATCCTTCTGCATTAAATGCTTCTTTGGGGTCGTTACCGTACTCTTTAATATGTTGTAAAAAGAGATTATTGAAGGCACTATTACGTTTTTCATTTTCAGAAAAATAAGGGAAATCATTTTTCATTTTCTCAATTGTCAACTTCTCTACATAGTCCTTCTTTGTTAAAGCCATACGCTTTGTCTTGTATGCTACAAAGGAGGCTACGGATATCGTTTCATATTCTGTTCCATTTAAAATATAGATAGTCTTGTTTTGTGGCTTTCCTTTTTTATTAATCTTTCCGGTTTCAACTTTCTTACTATTCTTTAGGAGATAGGACTCGATTTCTTTAATAAGAACATCCTTTTCATCAATCCCTGCATTACATTGTTGAATTATTGATTTAATAATTTGTCGAGCTAATTTATCGTATATGTAGGATGCGGTTTTCCTTTTTGCTAAATCATTAAAAGAAATCTGTCGCTCAATTTCAATAGCAAATGCTTCTTTTACTGATACATCTTTGATTTGTTTTATCCAAATTACCCCCAATGGCTCTTTAAACATTGATCTTCTAACCGCCATCCATTTATTATTAGGCTGTTGTTCTTTATAATCTCTTTTGGCTTTCCCATTTTCGACCTTCAGGTACGCTGTACGGTTCTTGGGTGTGGAAGTGATTTTGTTATTTGTTTTAAACGTTACAATTGTTTCTTCCAATTTATCTTTAGTATCTTTTGTGAAGCTTTCCCAAGGAGTTTTAAAATCCCTGATTTTTCCTTTTACAAGAGTACGTTTAAAGTTCTTGATTTCTTCATCTGTATCAGCAGCACTTAGGGTATTTAAATAACGAATATGTTCTCTTGTAGTAGCAGCAATAACTAAAGCGTCTAAAGCATGATGGCGATGGTCTATCCGTTTTATATCCAATTGTTCATTTTCTTTTACATTGAAATGGATTATTGGATTGCCGTGTTCGTCTTTGTCGTGGATAACATATTGATTTCCTGTTTCTTCTTCTAATCTGTCAAAACGTGGCTTCATCAATTCCTTCCATACTTTATTCAATCCCCAATTATTTTTAAGTTCGGAAGTAATTGAACCACCCGTGAAAATGATTCCGTTTTCATTTTTTGCCACAGGTGCAAGAAGTTCTGCCAATTTTCTGCCTATATGCCTTGTATCATTTAATTGCCTTTCAACAAAACCTTCTGGAACCTCGTGAGATAATAAATTCTTACGTTTTGCTTTCTGAAATTTGAAAGCTTCATTACAATGTGCTTCATATTGTTGATAAGTAAATAATGTATATTCTTTATCGCCATATTTGCACTTTCCTTTACACTCATCAATGAAATTTGCAGCAAGTTTCTTCCCTTTAGCCTTGTTAACTCCCCATTCTGAAATTACTAAGTTATTGAAGCTGTCATTTTTCATCAAAGCACGTGGAATAATATGCTCTATCTCGTATTGCGCATTATCAAACAATTTACTCAAGGGAATAATTTTTCCTGTATAAGGAGAACGGCAATTTTGACTAAGCCAAAGAGCATATTTTTTAATTTCCTGTTCTGTTGGAATTTTTTCATCTTTTACTTTCTTAGCCCAATCTATTTCGCTTTGTTTTGAAAGGTTTCGCCATATTCTAAATTTTTCAACATCAATAGGACTTTCAGGATTTGGTTTTACTTCAAAAGTTGTGTTTTCAATTTGTGTTTTCCATTCAAAATTTTCATTCTCAAACGTAAATGGATTTGCTTCATCTTTGTCAATATGTTGCTCAAAACCGTCATTTATCAATTCATAAAGTAACTTTTTAATACGTTGTTTCTCTTTAAAATTACCCTCCTGTGTATCTGATATTTTTTTACGTTCATCGCTATTGTTTTTTAAGTTTCTACCTAACTCAATATGGATTTCATTTATTTCTCCATACTTATTCCAAACATCACGAACCAAAAACATTGTTTCCCTTACAACTTGCTCCACAACAGGATTTCGTAAGCTGTTATTCGGAATTGCTTTTTGAATATATTTCCCAAAATCTTCAACAGAGTTAATCGGTGTTTTATCTTTTTCGGAATGCTTGTCGTAGATTAGATAGCCTGCCTGATAGGTGTTTAAGCTTTTTGTCAAATCTTCATTCCCGATAAAACTTTTTAAAACTTGTTTTTGTACATCATCATCGGCAATTTCGTTTAGTCGCCTTATGTTATGGTTTATATTTTCTAACCGTTCTTTAATTTGTGTTGCTAGTTGCTTGGTAGTGTCTGAAACTTCCTGCTCATTCCAATAGCTGCCACAACGCATTACAGGCAACAGTTTTTTAATAGCACAAGCAGAATATGAGCCGTATTCTTTTTTGAGTTCAGACAATTTTGTAAATAATTCAATTACCTTGGACTTATTAGGATTATCGGGTAGAAGTTTATTTAAGGCCGTTGTTATTCCCTTTTTAGATTTCTCTTCGTCCGATGAAGTAATGGAATAGTCAATATGCCACAGTTTTATCAATTTATCTTTGTCCGTTAGCATTTCGTGTCCATCAAACTCTGCTTTTTTGAAAAGTGAGCGATAACGCGCTAATGTTTCATTTCCTTTCAAATCATCACGTCTTGCATATAGGTTTATTCTGTGAGAATGAATTTTTTCTTTTTTATCAATATCAAGTTTGATATTGGTTTCAGGGCGATTCTCTATCAGCGTGTTTAAAATATCTTTCTCAGTGATAGATACTTTGGAATTAAATAATTCAAATAACTTTTCTTTTACCATGTCATTTATAACAGCATTCGTTACATCAACATCTAATATGGTTTTTCCCTCAATTTTTACTTCTCGTTCAAACACTCGGATATTATGAATGTCCTGCCAAATACGAAATTCCTGAAATAAAGGTGATGAGCGTGGAATACATTTTAAGCCGTAAGTTTCACCATCAATACCTTTTCTTTTCTCATAGCGACATTCACTGATTGAGTTTTTCTGCGATTTCAACTCACGTTGATAGTAGATTATATCCTTGCTGATAATATGTAGCAAATCATGAATTTTAAATTCTGCTAATTTGGGCATATTGTATTTTGTCTGTGTTGGATAAAGTAGTTCAGCAAGTTTGATTAAAGTGCTTTGGTCTGAATTTATCTTTTGAAGTTCGGGATTTAGTTCACATTGTTTCTCCCAAATATCTTTCAATTCTTTTTCATAACGCCACCTGTAAACAGGGTATTGACGAGCTTTAAAGTTTCGTCCTACTTTGTATGCTTCTTTTATTTGCTCATAAAAGTATTCGCCCGGATGTTGGTTGTTCTCTTGGATTTTTTCACTCAAAGCGGTTGTACATAATGCCCAATCACTTTCTTTCGGTAATTGCGGTTTGTTTTGTGTAAACTTACCATTTTTATCTATTTTTTGAGTGACTAAAAAGGTAAACTCCTTTTTCTCAATTTTTTCACCCTTGTCATTTACTTCTCTTGCCCAATCAGGCTCTTTCTTGCGTATTTCCTCCCATTTGTGTAATCGTTGGTCTTCTGCTTCTATTAAATAGGTGTTGGTTACGTTCCCCTTTTTATCTTTCTTTACTTCTATAAATGTTACGGATTTAATTTTTGTGATGGACACAAACTGTGTTTCAATACCGTCTTCACCAAAATCATTTTTATTTTTCCGTTCTATAAATTCATCGTAAGGCAAAACATTAGTTGTTTTCAAATCTTTCCTACTACTTTTAAAACCTCTGCGTTGATTGAGCATATAGATGATGCGAACCAATTCAGGGATTGTAATCTTAGATGTAAGTGCTTTTTTGCGCAGATAGTAGATGATCCAGTCTTCGGGAACAATACTTTTGCCTTTTTTACTTTTATTTCCTGCGATACCAAGCTCCTCTTCAAACTCATCAATTGTTTCTTTTGAAAAGGGCAAATAATCACTTATTTTAAGCGAATAACCATTGTCATTAATTTCTGTTTTAAATTTCTTTGAATCATCGAGCGGAAAATTCGTATCAAGCCAACCTAATGTTTTAAATACTTTTATCAATCTTGATCTGCGGAGTTTGTAACGATGTTTAAGTCTTCTTGCTCCACGTTTTCCTCTGCGAAACGCAGCTTTCGTTTCGGCTTGTGTGCCACTCTCAAATTTTTGAAGATAATCTCCATCCAACGGAATAATACGACTTCCAAGCCATTCAATACTGCCGTCATTTCCATAATCATCAAACTTATCAGGTAGGTTAACCAATGCTGCACCAATTGAGTTTGTGCCAATGTCTAGTCCTAAAACTTTTTTCTTTTTCATATCATTCTTTTTTTACTTTTGTAGCGAAGCAAATCACAATAAGGATTTTATTCCGTAGTGAGGCTTGCCTCAACAAGTTTTTGCCCTTGTACTTAACAGGGGCTTTTTAATTTTATAATTAATGGAATTTGTCGATAGTAGTTTGTCTTTTAATCTTACATAATAAAATTTCGTTTCTAAAGTACAGATTAATATCTTAACTAGCAAAGTTGAATTTATATTTTTGTCTATAAATTAGGCACAAGGGTTACCTAACACATTGATTTGTTTTGCAATGAGATTTTGGATTTTTGTATTTTGCTTTTTTTTATCTTCAATAACAATGGCTCAAGATTCTTCATTCACAATATATGGTCATCGCGGCTGCCGTGGCCTGATGCCGGAAAATACCATTCCTGCATTTTTAAAAGCAATTGAATTAAATGTGCTTCACCTAGAATTGGATGTTGTTGTTACAGCAGATTCACAAGTAGTAGTTTCGCACGAGCCCTGGATAAACAACAAAACCTGTCTGATGCCTGACAGCACTCCGCTGCCAAATTTTAAAAGAGCAGCTTACAGTATTTATAAAATGCCTTATGAACAGGTGAAAAGCTATGACTGTGGCAGCAAGTTTTATGCAAAGTTTCCCGGACAACATAAATTGGTTGTAGGTAAGCCATTGCTTTCAGAGGTGATTAGTACGGTGGATACATTTTGTTGTAATACAAAAGGCGTGTTGCCTTATTATTCCATTGAGTTAAAAAGCAAGAAGAATTGGATAGGCACATTTCAGCCGGAGACAAAACAGTTTGTTGATTTGGTGATGAAGATTGTGCAGCAATATAGCGAGAAAGAAAGATACGTATTGCAGTCATTCGATCCTGAAGTGTTACGTATCTTACATCAGGATTACCCTGAATATACGTTGGCAGCTTTGAATGAAACCAACAGGGATGTAGATGCTTTTTTTAATGAACTTGGTTTTGTGACAACAATTTACAGTCCTTGGTATGTGCTTGCAACAGCAAAGACTTTAGAATATTGTAAACAGCACAATATTAAAATTATTCCATGGACGGTGAATAACGACAAAGTATTTTTAAAGCTGAAATATAGCGGTGTCAATGGCATTATTACAGATTATCCGGATCGCTATCGTTAAGTTATTCATACTTGTTTTGAATCGGTTAGATAGCTTTGTTGTGAATCATGAGCTTTAAAATAAGAGTTAAAATAATATTTTGAAATGATTTATTACTGAATAATTATTGAATTTTTCAGCATCAATAAGCAAGAATTGTTAAAAAATTAATTACTATTTGATGGACAGTGTACTTATTTTTGAAGCTTAAATTTAACAATCAAATTACGATGCTTAAATCAATTTCATTAGTTGCCGCTTTGGCGGTATTTGCTTCCGGTGCATTGGCACTAAACCCTTCAAAGGAATATAAAGTGCTTCCGGATAAGTACGGCATGACTTATAAAGAAGAAAAAATTAAAACTCCCGATGGTGCTATTCTCAATGCATGGCTTTTTGAGTTGCCTAAAAAATCTACCAACTGGATAATTATGAGTGGCAGTGGTGATGGCAATATGGCTGATAATATTGAAATAGCCAATTCATTTTTAAGTGCAGGATATAATGTTGCCATGTATGACTATCGCGGTTATGGTAGCAGCAGTGATTTTAAAATAGATCCGGATTTATTTATCTATCCGCAGTTTATTGTTGACCTTAATGCTGTTTGTGATTATTTGCGTAAGTCGCGTGCCATTACAAAATTTAATTTGTATGGTAAGGCTATTGGCGCAGGCCTTTCAATTGGTGTTGGTGCAAACAGAACAGAAACACAGAAGGTGATTGCCGATGGCCCTTGGATTGGTCTTGAAGTAATGAAGAAAAAAATAAAAGATAAGACAGGCAAAGAGGTGGTTATGCCTTTTGGATTTGATAAGAATCACGAGCCTATGTATGCAATGGAAAAGCCTAAAGGAATAAAAGCCCTTATGGTTATTGTTTCATCACAGGATAATCTGATTAACCCAACAGATGTAAAACAAATTAAAGGCATCAGCGAAACCTATGTTGTAAAAAACTCGCCATCCAATGCAGAGAATTTTACAACCGATAAAAATGCTTATTTTGAGAAAATCTCTAAATTTTTAGGAAACTGATTGTTTGTTCGACAGCACAAAGACCGGCAGTTTAAAAAGTTGCCGGTTTTTTTATTGTCTTTGATTTTGTCCGGCAAGCGACTCCATTACCGAAGTAACGATGCTTAATATCAAAGAGAACAGCAAGGCAATGCCAAAACTGCTTACTTCAAATCCATCAATCAATCGGTCTGTGATGATAATTAAGATGGCATTGATGACCAATAAAAATAAACCTAATGTGATGAGTGTTATTGGCAGTGTGAAAAGTACAAGTATTGGTTTTATCAATGCATTTAAAAATGCTAAAACACAGGCTACCATAAGTGCAATGCCAAAACTCTGAACATGCACACCGGGCAGAATGTATGACACCATCATTACTGCCAGCGTAGAGATTATGAGTTTAATTAAAAAGTTCATAAATTGATTTTATTAATTTAAATTTTACTAGCTGATTTTAGTTTGGGTGCAAGCCATGATTTTTCAATCGGTATAAGCCAATTGTTTTTCATTTCACTTTTTGTTTCAATGATGTTACTGAATATCATTAATGGCTCATTGCTGTTTCTGTTTTCTGCAATTTCCAATATTTGTTTAACAGTGTGAAGTGTTATCGTATGTTGAGTCATTTCAGCAATGCGAAGACGATTTAAAAAGTCAGTATTGATTTTTTGACCACATGCACGAACTACATGAAAAACCTTATCGAGAGAACATCCGCTGGCAACTGCCATATTTTCATCAACACCAATGATCAGAAAATGATTATGTAAAAAAGTGAATGAGGCTCTTAAAGTTTGTTGATGTGCTGTCCAGTCACTAATAAAATAATTCAGAATTGGATTGATAGCTTCAATATCCTCTTCTGATAATAATCTATCCGACTGAAAAATCCAGATGCGGGAGTCGTCCGGTAATTGGTCAAAAGGTACGTACATAATTTAAGTAATTCGAGTTACATTCAGAATACCGCTAAGTGCGGAAAGTTTTTTCATCAGTTTGGTCAGATGTTCTGTGTCGTGAACAAAAAGCATGATGGTTCCTTCAAACAAACCTTCATTACTTTCGATAGAGATAGATCGCATGTTCACTTTTAATTCGCTTGAGATAACCTTGGTAATATTGTTTACAACCCCAACATCATCCATTCCTGTTATTTTAATACCGGCCAAGACAGAAAGCTGCTCCTGACCTGTCCATTTAGCTTTTACAATTCTGTAAGCAAAGTTGCTCATCAGCTGCATGGCATTGGGGCAGTTGACACGATGTATTTTTATTCCGTCATTGATGGTGATGAAACCAAAAACGTCATCACCGGGAATAGGGTTGCAGCATGGCGAAAGTTTATAATCAATTTTATTCAGGTTTTCACCAATGACAAGCATATCGGTTGAGCCGCGTGCTTGTTTTACCAACTCCTCTAAAGTAGGCTCTGCTGTCCGCTGACTGCGCACACGCTGGTCTTTATAGTTTACGGCTTCACGCAACTGCTTCAAATCAATTGCATCCATTGCTATGCGATAATATAACTCTAAAACATTCGGAAGTTTGTAATAAAGCAGAATGTCGTTCATGTTGATTTCTGCTACAGGAATTTTAAGGTGTTTTATTTTTCGGTCAAAAATTTCTTTTCCTTGTTCACCAAGAATTCTTTTTTCATCCTTTAATGCTGATTTAATTCTGCCTTTAGCTTTTGCAGTAATCACAAAACTCAGCCAGTCTTCTTTTGGACGTTGTTTGTCGGAGGTTAAAATTTCTACCTGATCACCACTATTCAGTGTATGCGAAATGGGAGCTAACTTGTGGTTTACTTTAGCTCCTATACATCTGCTGCCAATATCTGTGTGGATCTCATAAGCAAAATCTAATGCAGTGCTTTTGACAGGCAATGTCTTTAAATCTCCTTTAGGAGTAAAAACAAAAATTTCATCTGCAAAGAGATTGAGTTTGAAGTCATCTACAAAATCGAGTGCATTGCTATCTGGGTTTTCAAGCATTTCCCTTATGCGGGTAAGCCATTCATCCAAAGCAGACTCTTGCGAAGATTCTTTATATTTCCAATGTGCAGCAAAACCTTTTTCAGCAGTTTCATTCATTCTTTGTGAACGAATCTGTACTTCAACCCATTTACCCTGATCACTCATCACTGTGGTGTGTAGTGCCTCGTAGCCATTCGATTTTGGTGTTGAAATCCAATCACGTAGTCTGTCAGGGTTTGGACGGTAACTATCCGTAACAATAGAATATACTTTCCAGCAATCGGCTTTTTCCTGACTTTGAGGTGAATCAATAATTATTCTTATTGCAAATAGATCATATATTTCTTCAAAAGTTACACCTTGTTTTTTCATTTTCTCCCATATGGAGTGAATGGATTTTGGCCTTCCTTTAATCTCAAATTTAAATCCTTGCTTATTCAACTCATCTTTTATCGGATGAATAAATTCAGAGATAAATTTATCACGTTCTTTTTTAGTGTCTCTTAGTTTTTCAGCAATGGTTATATATATATCAGGTTCTGTATATTTCAAAGCCAGATCATCAAGTTCTGTTTTTACATTATAAAGCCCAAGACGATGTGCCAAAGGTGCGTAGAGGTAAGCAGTTTCAGAAGCTATCTTCAGTTGCTTGTCACGTGCCATACTTCCAAGCGTGCGCATGTTATGAAGCCGGTCGGCAAGTTTGATGAGAATTACTCTTACATCAACGCTCAATGTAAGAAGCATCTTTCTGAAATTCTCGGCCTGTAATGAACTTGAATGATCAAAAACACCTGCAATTTTTGTCAGTCCATCAATAATTTGTTCTGCAACAGGGCCAAACAAATCTCTGATGTCGTCTAATGTAAGATAGGTATCTTCAACAGTGTCATGCAACAATGCGCAAACTACAGGGATGGCAGAACGAAGACCGATTTCTTCTGCAACAATCTGTGCAACGGCAATTGGATGATAGATATATGGTTCACCGGATTTTCTTCGCATTTCTTTATGCGCTTCCAATGCAGTATCAAATGCAAGCCTGATTATTTTTTTATCTTTTTTATCGAGATCGGATTTGCATGCCCTCAATAAATGCCGATAGCGTTTACTGATTTCTTTTTTCTCGGCTTCAAGGTCAATAACTACTTTGCTGTCTTTGCCTGAAGCAGAAACAGCAGGGAGATTATTTTTATTTGAATTATTTTCGGAACCCATCAGTATAAAAGTACAGATTTTTATGTTACCTGCAATTTTTTTTGTCAGTAGAATTAATCAAACAGGTCAAACATATATTTAGTTTTCTCTTTCGCGTAAACGTAATGCCGTTACAACTTGTTTGGTATCTCTTGAGAAATCACCCTTAAGCATCCAGTCATAATAGCTCGGATCTGTTTTAAAAACATCTGTTACCAAGCGGCCTTTATACTTTCCAAAATTGAATACTTCGCGCTTTTTATCATCATAAACTATACGTCCGGCCAAATCAACATTTTTACTGTTGTTGCAAAATGAGTGAAGGAATGCAGCATCAGGTTGTAGCTGATCGCTATAACGCTCCAGTTGTGCTTCCAGAACTTCATAGGTTGCTCTCACATCGGCTTCTGCAGAATGTGCATCAATTAACTCCTGATTGCAGTAGAATTTATATGCAGCACTCAATGTGCGCTGTTCCATTTTGTGAAAGATGTGCTGCACATCAATTAACTTGCGTCCACGTATGTCAAATTCAATACCGGCTCTTAAAAATTCATCAACTAATAAGGGTACATCAAACCGGTTTGAATTGTATCCGGCCAGGTCAACATTGTTGAGATAATGATTTACATCGTTTGCTATTTCTTTGAAAGTAGGGCAGTCTGCAACATCTTTATCATAAATGCCATGAATTTTTGAGACTACTTCAGGAATGTGCATTTCAGGATTGATACGCCAGGTTTTGTTGGTTTTAGTTCCATCGGGGAGAATTTTTAAAATACCCAATTCAACAATTCTGTCCATGCCGATAACTACTCCTGTAGTTTCAAGATCAAAAAAGGCAAGTGGTCTGTGTAGTTTCAGATTCATTTTATTTTCCTTCTTTAACGGGAGGTGTTAGTTTAAAAGTCTTTACCAATTGCATTTTAGGTTCGTTACCTGTGATGATAAAATCTTCATCAGCACGACCGGATTTTACACCTTTAACTTTAACCTTATAATTACCCGGGCTGAGATAAATATAGAGTTTACCGTTTGAGCCGTTTATTGTTTTCACTCCTGATGATTCACCGGTATCGTTTCTGATGATCATACAATTTGCATCACGAGCAAAAGTGCCATCAGCTTTTAAAAAAGTAAAATCACAAACAACTTTTTCTTGTTTAATGATAGGGTTGGTGCAAACAAACTTTATAATATCTAACTCTCCTGAACCATGTTCTGTAGTCTGACTTACAAACCCTGTTTTACAATCGGATGTTAAAGAAAAATATTTATCATCGTCTGTAGTATTTAATGGATAGCCTACATTTTTAGCAGTACTCCAATCCATAGATTCATGAGGTTTGGTACTGAAAAAAATATCAAATCCACCAATGCTGTTGTGACCTTCAGATGCAAAAAACAAAGTCTGATTATCAAAAAACAACCAAGGGTTTATTTCATCGTATTTTGTATTTACTGCATCACCAAGATTCACCGGATCTGACCATTCGTTTTTACTGTTTAAAGTTGTCATCCAAATGTCTTTTCCGCCTTTGCCACCTTTAAGG
The DNA here is from genome assembly GCA_002455375.1 of Bacteroidetes bacterium UBA6661. Lineage (GTDB taxonomy): Bacteria > Bacteroidota > Bacteroidia > AKYH767-A > OLB10 > OLB10. Next base: position 15,382 of record DKKR01000041.1, on the reverse strand, counting down.
TCTGCAGAAAAATAAATCGTATTTCCATCATCTGTCATGCAGGCACCATCAACTTTTGAAGCCGGAAATTTATTTATTGCAACTGCTTTCCCGAATGATTTTCCATTGATTTCTGACGTATATAATGGAGAAGAAATACTGCCCCCTTCTTTAGAAATCAATAATTTATCACCATTTGCATTTAATTGCAAAGGTTCTTCATAATACATAGTATTGATACCTGTACCAAGTGTTTTAGCTTTACTATAACCCGTATCCTTTTTTGTAAAATAACCATCTGAAATTATTTCACCATATCCATCAACTATTGCTCCGATATTACCTTTTCTATTGGAACTGAAGTAAACATTGTTGCCAAACATATCACAAACAGGTCTGTAATCATTGTTTGGTGAATTAACTAATTTACCCAAATTAGTAAAGCTTACTTGTATTGGGGTTTTCTTCATATCACGAAAGTGATAACACCATTCCACATTATTTTCAAGATTCAATTTTGCATTAACTTTTCCGCCATGAGCTATTTTAAATTTCTCATAGGCATCTACTGCATCATCAATTTCTTCAAGAATAAGAAGCGCACGACCGGTATAATAATAAACGTCTTTTGGAACGTCTTTTCCTTCAGCAGCCTTAATCAGAAAACCGGCTGCTAATTTTTTGTTTACATTGGTGTTTAAATAACATTGGCCAAGCCTGTAATTAAACTCAGTATTGCTAGGGTCGTTTTCCTGAAGTTGTTTGTAGATGGGCAATGCTGACTTATAGTTATCACTTTTAAAATATTCTGCACCTGCTTTTTTCATTTCAGAAACCTGATCTTTTCCTAAAACAACTTTTTTAACCGGCTTTTTAGGTTGCTGTGCAACTGCAACATTCAGCCAAAGTAATGGGATAATGACAAATAAAAATCTCATAATAATTTATAATAAGTTTCTGTTAACATCAAACTGCTCAAGATAGTCGGCTACTTTTCGAAGAAAACTACCACCAAGGCTTCCATCAACAATACGATGGTCGTAAGACAATGAGAGAAACATCATGTGACGAATACCGATAGTGTCACCAAATTCTGTTTCAATTACAGCAGGTTTTTTACGAATGGCTCCTGCTGCCATAATGGCCACTTGTGGTTGATTGATAATGGGTGTACCCATAACATTTCCAAACGTACCTACATTGGTCAAAGTAAAAGTTCCACCTGCAATTTCATCAGGTGAAAGTTTATTTTTGCGCGCTCTGCCACTCAAATCATTTACTGATTTTGTAAGACCAACAAGGTTCATTCTGTCAGCATTTTTTATCACAGGCACAATAAGGTTGCCACTGGGTAATGCAGTTGCCATACCAATATTAATGTTTTTCTTGAGAAGTATTTTAGTGCCGTCAAGTGAACAGTTAATCATTGGATAATCTTTTATTGCACGTACAATTGCTTCTATAAACAATGGAGTGAAAGTGATTTTTTCTTTCTCTCTTTTCTCAAAATCATTTTTAACTTTATTACGCCACAATACCATATTGGTAACATCGGCTTCTACAAATGATGTAACATGCGGACTGGTGTGTTTTGACATGACCATGTGGTCTGCAATCAACTTCCGCATTCTATCCATTTCAATAATCTCTACATCTCCATCAGTCACAGGTATAGCCGCAGGTGCTTTAGGTTGTGGTGTTGTTGCAGGTTGTACAGCAGGTGCTGATGTATTTTGCGCTATCTGACCATTACCGGACTTTCTGTTCTCAATAAATTGAAGAATATCTTTCTTTGTAACACGACCTTCTGCACCGGTTCCGGCAATTGCATCTAGCTCTGCTGAAGAAACATTTTCCTGTTGTGCGATATTTCTTACTAATGGTGAATAGAATTTTGAAGATGCACTTACTGCAGTAGTAGCAGCGGTAGTAGATTGTGTTGCAACTACAGGTGCAACGGCAATTTTAACTTCTTCTGCCTTAGGTACTGAAGGAGTTGGTGCTGCAGATGATGCAGAATCACCAATGATAGCAATAGATTTTCCAACGGCAACTACATCACCTTCATTATATAATTGTTTTACTAATATTCCTGCTGCTGTGGAAGGTACTTCGGAGTCAACTTTATCTGTAGCAATTTCAAGAATTGGCTCATCCTGTTCAACGCGATCTCCTTCTTTTTTTAACCATTTGGTAATTGTTGCCTCAGCAACGCTTTCGCCCATTTTAGGCATCTTCAGTTCAACTTGTGACATAGTATTTTACGTGCAAAATTTTATTGCTCAAAGTTACAGTTTTAATTAAATTATGCAGGGTTGTTCTTTATATTTTATTGACATTTAAATTCGCTAAATAAGTTTTGTAAAAGTTTAGCAGATTTTTTGAGAATACTTTAGTCAATATTTTTCAAGAAATATTAGACAATTAATAATTGTCATTCAGGCTAAATGATATATTTGCATCATAAGTAAAAACATTCAGAATGAGAAAATTTCTACACACTTGCCTGATTACAGGCCTTTCTTTTTTTACATTACAATCAATGGCTCAGATGCAGTATCCCGGCATTATTGATTCAACGTTTGGAGTAAATGGCAAAGTAACTACATCATTTAATAGTTTTGCCTGTGTTGCAAGAGCAATTGCTGTGCAGTCAGATGGAAAAATTGTTGTTGCAGGCGAAAGTAACAATGGAACTTTTAATCGCTTTGCAGTTGCCAGATATCTTGCTGATGGCACAATTGATAATCAGTTTGGAACAGGAGGGAAGATCACTTTTTCTATAGGCACAGGTAACAGTGTAGCCCGCTCAATTGCCATACAAAATGATGGTAAAATAATTGTTGCCGGTAACCTTGAGAATCAAACCTATTCACATTTTGCCATGGCCAGACTAACATCAACAGGTGCATTAGACAATCAGTTTGGTGCAAACGGCATTGTGCAAACGGCATTGGATTTAGGATTTGATATTGCCTATGGAGTAGCAATAGTTCCATCCACCGGAAAAATTGTTTTGGGTGGTGTTTCGTTTGATACGTTAGCCAATGGCGAATTTGCTGTTGTAAGATACAATACAAATGGAACTTTGGATGGTGGATTTGGAAATAGCGGTAAGGTGAGAACTCCATTAGGAACACAATGGGATCAGGCAAATGCTTTGGCAATTGAACCGGGAACAGAAAAGATTGTTCTTGGTGGCCGGACACTATCAACGTATGCTATGGTGAGGTATAATACCAACGGTACTTTAGATGCGAATTTTGGTTTAAATGGAAAGACTATTTATACCATAGGCTCAATGTCTGAAGTTATAAATACAATTTATATAAATCCTGACGGAAAAATTGTTGCAGGAGGTACCACACAAACCGGACCTAATACTGATATGGTACTGATGCGTTTTTTAAATAATGGTCAGATTGATAATAACTTTGGTGCAAATGGAATTTCTCTCTTTGATTTAGGTGGAACAGATATTATTTTTTCTATCGTTCCTCAAGGTGATTATCTGGTAGGTGCAGGTTCAAGTTATGTAGGTGCTGCTGGCGATTTTGTAGCTATGCGTTTCGATACCTTAGGTTCTCTCGATTTGCTTTTTAACAATATGATAGGATTTAATATAACCTCATTCGGTAACCCATCGGGAGCAAATGCTGTTGCAATTCAGCAACCTGATTCAAAAATTATTCTTGCCGGATTAGCCGTTGTTGGCACGGTCAATAATTTTGCTATGGCGCGTTATACAAGCGATTTTACCTTTGTAGGATTAAATGAACTAAATACTTCACATTCTAAGCTGCAGATGATGCCAAACCCTGCTTCTGATTTTGTAGCTATAGAATCTTCAACACCATATAATCGTATTGAGATAAAGGACATTACCGGAAAAGTAGTTAAAGTCGTGACTCCCGGAAGCTTGATTCGCAGCTACTCATTGGATGTAAAAAACTATTCATCAGGAGTTTATACAGCAACGGTATATTTTGATACCGGCATTAAAGTTCAGAAATTCATTGTGGCGAATTCCATAAACAACTAAATTTAATAAATAACATAACTTTTTTTTAACCATCACAGGCAAAAGAAATAGCGTTCTTAGCCACTTATTAAATGTATAACTATGCTTAAAAAAATCACAGCTTTTGCTACTGCTCTTATTATAGCCGGTACAGCAATGGCACAAAAAAACCTTCCCGCTAACTTTCATATGAAAAAGTTGGGCAATGGACTTGAGGTCTTGGTCATAGAAGACAACTCTGTTCCATTAGTGACAATAGAAATTTGTGTAAAGAATGGATCCTTTACAGAAGATTCTGCCTACAATGGATTGTCACATCTTTACGAACACATGTTCTTTAAAGCAAACAAGGCAATTCCATCTCAGGAAAAGTTTCTTGAAAGAGTTAATGAACTCGGTATATCATTTAATGGTACTACCTCCGAAGAGCGTGTGAACTACTTTTTTACACTAAGTAACAAACTCATTAATGAAGGTCTTGAGTTTATGAATAATGCTATCCGTTATCCATTATTCCTTGAACAGGAAATGAAAAATGAAAACCCTGTTGTTGATGGTGAATTTCAACGTGCAGAATCAAATCCTGCATTTTTTCTGTTCCAGGATTTTAACAGACAAATGTGGGGTTCTAATTATGTACGTAAAAATGCTATCGGTATTCATGATGTAATACTTTCTGCAACACCTGAGAAGATGAATGTAATTAAAGATAAATATTATTATCCAAACAACTCTATTTTAGTGGTTGCAGGTGATGTGGAACATAATGCTGTTTTTGAGAAGGTGGACAAAATGTTCGGTGATTGGAAACCATGTGATTTCGATCCATTTCAGAAATGGCCTATACCGGAATTTGCTCCTTTAGTTGGACAATCAAAATTTCTGACCGTAGATAAAAATGCAAAAATGCCTATTATGATGATGGGATTTCATGGACCAGATACAAGAAATGATGTTAAGTCAACTTATGCAGCAGATGTGTTTTCCACTATTCTTGGATTAACATCTTCTGAATTTCAAAAAACATTGGTTGATGGTGGATATGCACTTCAGGCAGGTTTAGGTTATCAGACTTGTCGCTATACAGGACCTATTCAGTTGTTTATGGTTCCTAATCCGATGAAGATAAAATCATTTTATGGGAAACTCATGGAGCAGGTAAATCGTTTTGATGCACCTGATTATTTTACTGACGAACAGTTGGAGACAGCTAAGAATAAACTCATTATGGATGATATTTATAACAAGGAAAAAACATCAGCCTATGTGCACACTGTTACATTCTGGTGGGCATCTGCCAGCATAGATTATTATACGACCTACAATGACATGATTAAGAAAGTTACCAGAAAAGATATTGCAGAATATGTTGATAAATATATCAAAGGAAAACCTTCTGTTACAGGTCTGCTCTTAAATCCTAAAATGAAGGAGTCTCTTGGAATTAATTCTGCTGATGAAATTTTAAAATAAAAAAATCGAACTATGAATAAGTTATATAAATATTTTGCAATTGGTGCAGCTATGTTATCACTACATGGTGTTGCCCTTGCACAAGGAACAAAAGAAGTTAATGTTGATGGTCTGAAATTAATATTACGCCATACACCAAAAGAAGTTATTAGCGTGCGGTTATATGTAAAAGGAGGAACGGCTAATTATGCAAAAGAGAAAGAAGGTGTAGAGAGTCTTGCATTTTCTATTGCTATGAATGGCGGCACAAAAAAATTGGATAAAGTTGCCTTTAATGATGCTGCCGAAAAAATTGGTACATCATTCGAATCGTCATCAGGGTTGGATTATGGCAACCTGAGTATGACATGTATTAAGCCAAATTGGAATGAATCATGGAATCTTTTTGCTGATGCTGTAATGAATCCTGCTTTTGATTCAAAAGAGTTTGATTTGGAAAAAGAAAAGGCATTATCCGGAGCGAAGCAACGTGAGTCTGATGCCGATGGTTCATTAAGTTCCATTGCTATGGAAGAAACATTCAAAGGCAGAAACTATGCAAAAGACCCGCAAGGCTCTGTTGCAAGCCTTGAAAAATTGACATTGGCAGATGTTATTAGCCATTACAAAAATGTGATAGGAAAGAAGCGTTGCTACTTAGTTGTAGTAGGTGATGTTAACGAAGTAGATTTAGTGAATAAGATAAAAGCAACATTGGGAAAAATGCCTGTCGGCACAGCACCGGTTGTGGAACCCAAATTAGTTATAACTAAAGGTAGTGAAGTTATTGTTGACCGCGATATTGCTACAAACTACCTGATGGGAATAATGAGTGCTCCTTCATTGTCAACAGAGAAAGGTGTCCAAATGGATTTAGCAATGCAAATGCTTTATGACAGATTTTTTGTTGAACTTAGAACAAAACGCAGTTTGTCTTATGCACCTGCTGCAGGCTACATGCGCAACGCTGTTTCATCACCATACTCCTATGTCTATATCACAACCACAGATCCTAAGAAAGCAATAGATGTAATGGTTTCTATTATTGATTCTATTAAGAAGACGGGATTTACAGAAAAAGAACTGAAAGATTTGCGTCAGGGATATCTTACAAATTATTATCAGAAGTTAGAAACATCAGAAGCACAATCAGGTGCATTGGGGCGTAGCGAAGCAACTGGTTCATGGAAGTTAGATGAATCTCTTTCTGATATGGTTAACAATGTTAAACTGAAAGATTTGAATAATACATTCAATGAATATACAGCAGCCATTAAATGGTCTTATCTCGGAAAGAAAGATGCCATATCAAAAGATGATTTTAAGCAAACCAAACACGATAAAGTGTTGCAAAGTCCGTATTAAAAATCAGATTGAATCATAAAAACGAGCGGCACGCATTTTCATGCCGCTCGTTTTTTATAGATACTGTTCATTGTAATTTTCATCCGGAAACAGGTGAAGACCTGTTTGCATAGGTGATTTGTGATTTTAATCACTCAGAATTTGATAAGTAATTCCGAAATCTTACATCGTAGAAAACAGGATTTTGCATTTCGATGAATGTTGTTTTAAGAGGGAAGAAAACAAATGACGACCTGAAATATTTCCCAACATAGATCGTTTTCTTGCAAATGCAATAATGAAAGCTACTTGAATGCTATCAGGTAAAACAGCAGTTTATATTGCCTGCGTTGGCACGAGAAAAAAAGTCAAAACGAACAAAAGCTTCTTTTCAAACAACGTGCCAAAAATTTGTTGAACCAAAAAAAAATTCAAATGGCACAAAAAATCTACTTCGCAAATGCTGTCAGCGAAATGACAACAGAAATCAGGGGAGTAATTAACAAACAGTTCAGAAAATTCAAGATTCTGAGCATTTCGTTATTATTCATCCATTTACTTTTTGCAGCATTATCATTGCTTCAGGTTGCTAATGCGCAAACTTATGCACCGGTAAGCTACTGGACATTTAACAGCAGCCCTTTTAATAAGGACTCAATGAATCGTACAAATATGGACTTTACTTCATATGGTTGCGGTTACACTGTTTCTAATAACAGTGCTGTTGGCAAAGGTTTAATTTTAGGTAGTAGTGGTGATAATATTAATACTGGCAATTTTGTAACAGATACATCATTTGCCATTGAATTTTTATTTAAACCCGGATATCAATTCAATCAGACATTGCTGTTCAGAAGAATGGATGGCGGTTTTTCTGCTAATTTTAATTTTGACGGAATATACTTCTATACCTATACCTCCGGTAGTGGTTCAGACGAACTGAAAGTAAGTTTTGATGGAATAGGTAAACGTTCCTATGGATATTTTGTTGATGGCAACTGGCATCATATCGTATTTCAATACAGTTCGCTTACCGGAAAAAAAGAAATATATATTGATGGCGAATGTCCTTCAGGATATTCAAAAAATATTTCAGGTAAGGTTGTGAATGGTTCAAACACAAGTTTATTTTGGAATCAGGGAGTAAGTTATATGAAATATTTTGGTGAGTATGATGAAATTGCCATATACAACAGAACTGTCCCTGCTAAGTTGATTTATCAGCATTATAAAGATGCTGTACAAACAAATAAAAGCTATAGTTTTAATCTGACATTTAATGGCAGTTTGCCTTCGCCATCTCCAATATCAGCCGGTTTAGATAATACAGAATTTGCTCCCGGACATCCAAATCCTAACGTTTCCGCCATTGATCAGTTGAGAAGCTATCCTGTAGCCCGTTATAAAGCCGGTAATACATTGATGAAAAATTTCAACTGGGTTGACCTTATGTACATGGGAGGCCGTTTTCAGAGTGGTGTATCTGATGCACAGTCAGCAACAAACAGTACTGCAATAAACGAAGAGCTTGCTAAAAACTGGAATTACATGATTCAGCTGCGACTCAGCATGGATCAGTGGGGAAATGCATGGGCTAATCTGGCTAATCAGAACCCACAATTAGGAACATCATTAATTACACTTCGTGCACAGTTAAATCCTTCATTAATCAGAAGTCAGAATTTATCCAGCGACAAGTATCTTCAAAATTCTTCAGGAAACTTTATTGATCCAAACGGTAACAACTCTTCAACCAAATGGTGGAGACCAACAGCACCGGCAAATGCTTATTCCGGTGATGGTAATCAAATGAAATCAAATGTTCAGGATGTATTGAATGCATTGACAAGACCATTAACAATGATTAATGAGAATGGTGAAGTGTTTGCCTGGAGTACTGATGCTGCATTATCTGCTGACCCTGCCGTTGTTGCTGCAAAAAATGCTTCCGGTTTGGATTTTCAAACTTTTCAGGCAAGAAAATTTAAAGAAAACGAAACACAATCATACCGTGATATAATCATGGATATTCCTGCGCTGTCAAATACAAAATTTACAGAGTATGGTATTGATGGTTTTCCACAATATCGTCAGAAATATAGTGAAGCACGTTTGGTAAATTCTGAAATCAATGGTCAGCGTTATAGCACACCAGATTTTTATCCCCGTTGGCCACACAACTGGCGTAACTGGATAACGGCATGGCATGGCTGGCAGTGGATTGTTGACAGTCGTTATTATGAATTACAGGCGGGTGATAATTTGTTCTCTCCATTTGTTGCAGCCGGTTGGGATGTTAATGAAGATAACAATATGCGTCCTGCACAGTTTATGGGATTGTTGAAATGCCTTAACATGATTGGTGCAGAGTTTTTCTATACAGGTTATTTTAACGAAGCCGGAAATTACAACCCACCAAATCCTCCACCGGCAAACCCTGCAGGTTATGCATGGCAAACAGCAATGCCAAGTTATGCACAAGCAGTTGCGAGTCGCTATGAAGAATTCTTGCGTAATGGTAGTGTAATGCCAGGTGATGTACCTGCATATTACAGTGCTCCATCAGGTAAACCGGGATATACATTCTGGGCAGGTGACTTACGTAAGTTAGTTGTAGTTAGAAAACATAATACACAATCTAAATTTGCTATTACCGGAACTATTCAGCCAAACACAAGTATGGTAGGTGGTGCAGAGAATGAAAGTGTTGCAACAATTACACTTGATGGTCAACAAGTAAAATTCAAAGTAAGACGTCAGGGCAGTACTTATATTTATGATAAAACCAATGCATCATCTCCTGTATTTTATCAGTTAGATGAGTGGCATGAAAAATCGCATCCATCATTCTGGTCAAAAGATTTTACTATTGAGTCAGAATTGTATGATAATACCAATGCAGCATATAATTTAAAGACTATTCAACCTCAAGGTGCTGCTGCTGGCGATTATTCTAACTTTACTACTGCAGTTGTGTTTCCTTCAACACAAACAACTTTCACTCCATTAGAGTATGTATTTCAGCCAAGAAGTTCATCACAGGCTAACTTATACCTTTTTGTGCGTGCAAGAAGTACTGATGGCACTGCAACAGGTTTAGGTGTTTCTGTTGACAATGGAGCATCAAAATCTATCGGTTGCGTAACAGATACGAACTGGACATGGTATCGTTTAGATGCATGTTCACAACAGGCAATACAGTTTACAGGTCTAAGCATTGGAAGTCATACTATTCGTTTTGCTCCAACAAATAATAAGATAATGATTGATAAATTCATTTTATCAGCAAACAATAATGTAATCACAAACTATTCAATGGTTGCCTGCAATTCCGGTGGAACAGCCACTATTAATGCAAGTGGGCCAACAACATTCTGTCAGGGTGGTAGCGTAACATTAACTGCAGGTGCAGGTAATTCATACTTATGGTCAAATGGTGCAACTACACAGTCAATCACTGTTTCACAAGCAGGAAATTATGTAGTTACAGTTTCACAGGGAAGTGGATGTGCTGCAATCAGCAATCCGGTAGCAGTTTCTGTAAGTTCTGCTCCTGCAGCTACAATTTCTGCAAATGGGTCAACTTCATTGTGTCAGGGTGCTTCTGTTACGTTAACTGCAAGTGCAGGTTCAACTTATCAATGGTCGAATGGTGCTACTTCGCAATCAATAACTGTTAACGCAGCAGGCAATTACGTAGTAACTGTCAGCAATGCTCAGGGTTGCTCGGCAACCTCTGCTGCAACAAATGTTACCATGACAGCAGGTGGAACAGCTACCATTACAGCCGGTGGTCCTACAACATTCTGCCCAGGTGGTAATGTAACATTAACTGCCAACACCGGAACATCATACTTATGGTCAACCGGTGCAACAACAAAATCAATAACTGTTAATGCAACAGGTTCATATTCTGTTACAGTAAACAATGGATCATGCAGTGCAACATCGGCACCAACTTCCGTAACAGTTAGTAATTCAGCAACGGCAACTATCACAGCTAACGGGCCAACAACATTCTGTCCGGGTAGCAATGTTACATTAACTGCAAATGCAGGATCATCCTATCAATGGTCAAACGGTGCAACCACTCAAGCTATAACCGTAAGTGCAGCAGGATCATATTCTGTAACTGTATCTAATGGAAATTGTTCAGCTACATCAGCTCCAACTGTTGTAACTGTAAGCAATAATGCAACAGCAACTATCACTGCAGGAGGTCCAACATCATTCTGTCAGGGTGGAAGTGTTACATTAACTGCAAATACAGGTTCGTCATATCTTTGGTCTAATGGTGCAACAACAAAATCTATCACCGTAAATGCATCAGGTTCTTATTCAGTAACGGTCTCTACAGGTAGCTGTTCTGCAACTTCAGCTCCAAAGGTTGTAACAGTTTCGCAAGCTCCTAATGCAACCATTACAGCAGGAGGCCCAACATCATTCTGTCAGGGTGGTAGTGTAACATTAACCAGCAGCACAGGAACATCATACCTTTGGTCAAACGGTGCAACTACAAAATCAATTACTGTTAGCACAGCAGGTTCATACGTTGTAACGGTATCAAACGGTAGCTGTTCAGCTGCATCAGCACCACAAACTGTTGCAGTAGCAGCAAATCCAACAGCAACAATTACACCTAATGGTTCTACCATGCTTTGTTCAGGAGCAAGTGTAGTATTGAAAGCAAGCAGTGGCACCTCATATTTATGGTCAACCGGTGCAACAACACAATCTATCACTGTTTCAACTGCAGGAAGCTATACAGTAAAAGTTTATAATGCACAAGGTTGTGTAACTACATCAGCACCTATTGCGATTACTACAGGTGGTGCAACTGCAACAATTATTGCCAATGGCCCAACAACTTTTTGTCAGGGTGGTGGCGTAACATTAAGTGCAGGTGCCGGAACATCTTATCAATGGTCAAATGGGGCAACTACTCAGGATATTAATGTGAGTACTTCAGGAAGTTATGTTGTGACAGTTTCCAATGGCTCTTGTTCTGCAACGTCAGCACCGTTGGTGATAACTGTTAATCCATTGCCTGCAGCAACTATTACAGCAAGTGGTTCAACAACAATCACTCAAGGTCAGTCAGTAACATTAACTGCATCTTCCGGCAGCAGCTATCTATGGTCAACCGGTGCAACAACTTCATCAATCACCGTAAACACAGCAGGAAGCTATACCGTAAAAGTTACCAATGCACAGGGATGTTCTGCAACTTCATCGCCAATGGTTATAACTGTTGTAAACAACTCACAACCTGCATCAATAACTACTACTGCTGCCAACAATCAGATTTGTATGGGACAATCTGCTACACTTACTTCAAGTCCCGGTATGCAATACATCTGGTTGCCCGGATTACAAGCAACACAAAGTATTGTTGTCAATGCACCGGGTACATATACTGTAAACATCAGAAACAGTGACGGTTCTACATCTACTGCTAATATCACCATCAGTCAGGCACCAACGCCTAATAAGCCTGAAGTTACCTACACTTATGTTACAGGTACAATGTATCAGCTAAAAGCGTTTGAGCCAAGTGCAGCATCTTATCTGTGGAACGGTGGTCAGACAACTTCAACAATATCTGTAAATGCATCAGGAATCTACTCAGTAGTTGCTAAGAATGCTTATGGATGCCAATCACATGCAGCAAAAATTCAGGTTAACTCATTAGAGCCTGCATCATGTGCTAAGCCTGATATGTTGAGTGCCTATAACATTATTGATAAAAAAGCTTCTTTGATGTGGAATCCTGCTGTAACTGCCGATTCATTCAGAGTGGCATATAACAAAATGGGAAGCGCAACAGTAATTGTAAAATATGTACGTTCACGTAACAATCTTGATATAAATGAATTGTTACCTGCAACTACATATCAGTGGAGCGTTACTGCTATCTGTGCAGGAAGCTCAGTTGTAAGTGCAACGGAAGTATTTACTACCCTTAATGGACCAACAGATTGTGGCAGTACTGTAGTAAATACTTTTACTACCAATGTTACCAATAGTACTGCACAGCTTAATTGGTATGGAACCCGTGCAACTAACATCACTATACGTTACAAAAAGTTAGGTGCATCAAACTACACTTATAAATCACTTGCAACAAACAACACAACTGCCTGGGGTTTTAATTTAACTGGTTTAGTTTCAGGAACCACCTATCAGTGGAGTGTAAAAACTGAGTGCGGAATTGTATCAAGCAACTACAGCAGCGATAATTATTTCACTACTACAAGCGGCTGTGATGTTATAAGTGGTATAACTATATCTAATGTTGCTTCAAACAAAGCTACTATAAGTTGGAATCCACAATCAGGTGTTCGTTATGTATTAATCCGATATGCGCCAGCCACAAGCAATCAATGGAAATATGCATATGCGAATGCATCAACAGGAAATATGGTTATCAATAATTTAACGCCCGGTGTTGCTTATAAAGTACAGTTAAAATCCATGTGTACTTATTCAAACAATTCAGCATATAGCTCAATGGAGCGTTTCACAACAGGTATTGCACGATTGGGCGAAGCTACTTCTGAACTGTTGATTAATGCATATCCAAATCCTGCAGATGCTCACATTACTTATGCGTTTGATGCAAAGAAAGAAGGTTATTTCTTTGTGAGAGTCAGTGATATTGCAGGTCGAATTTTATTAAACGATAAAAAGATGGCTTCTGAAGGAGTTAATGGTGGCGACATTGATTTGAGACTGTTTACTCCCGGTGTTTATACACTTACTATCACAAAAGGTAGTGAAGAGAATCATATAAGATTTGAAGTGAATCGCTAAAAACAGAAACAGTAACTTCAAAATGAGAGGAAGTCCAAACGGGCTTCCTCTTTTTTATGTGTAATCTTCATGCAGATGTTAGCAGGAAGTTATTATCATTGCCCTATGAAGTTATGGAGTTTTAAAATTTGTGTAATAGCCATCTTATATTTTTTTGTTGATGTACTACAGGCGCAAACCATTCATGTAGTTGCAAGTGTAAAAGGCAATGATGCAACATTGCCTGTAGTAGGGTTGATGATTGTAAATAAATCTACCGGGACAGGCTTTTTTTCACCTGATAATAATTTTTTTTCTGCTGCTTTCAATAAATCAGACACGATTATGGTAAATGCCACAGGCTATTCAGTGAAAAAATTATGCTTTAATGATTCATTGGTCAAAGACACTTTCAGAATAGCTATCATACTCGAAAAACCCATTGTTACACTCAAGCCTGTAACAATAATTCCTCCTCGCGAACTTGAAGTAATTCAGAAAGACATTGAAAAGTTAGGTTACAAAAAAGAAGATTATATGGTTACCGGCATTGATGCATTTGAAAGCCCGATTACTTTTTTATATCAGAGTTTCAGTAAGAGAGAAAGAGCAAAACGAGACATTGCACAGAAGAAAAACGAAGACAATAAGAGAAAACTACTCAAAGAGTTATTCAGGAAATATGTGGATTTTGATATTATGAATCTAAGTGAAGATCAGTTTGACAACTTTATTGACTTTATTAATGTTGACGATAATTTCCTGAAAAACTCAACACAATATGATTTTATACTATTCGTAAAAAGGAAATTCGAAATGTATAAAGCGTTGAAAAAACAGTAAATTGTAAAGTCATTACTTCTGCAAAAATCCCGGCAGAATATCTTTTGATGCTGCTGCCATTTCTATTTGCATTAACTTTTCTGAAGCTTCAAGCGCACGGTTAACAGCAAGAGTAATCAACTCTTCAACTTCGTTTTTATCACCTATTTTAAACAACGATTCATTGATGGTTATTGAACGGATGCGGTTATTGCCGTTGGCTTCGGCTACCACCTTGCCTTGTTCCGATTCTCCGGTGACAATTACTGTTTCTAACCGGTCTTTTATTTCCTGCATTTTCTTTTGCGCCTCAGCTAACTTTCCAAACATATTTATTCAGATTTTATTTATGGCAAAGTTAATCATACACAATAATTTTCACTAAAAACAGCCTTTAAATTTTTAAAAAACTGTAAGGACAATGTAAGGTTTGTGGAGTTATTAGTGTAGAATAAACCGGAGAACTGCCGTATAAGAATCTAAAATTTTAGAAAGTATGCGCTTTTTGACTGTATTTGTTTTTTGTTTCGTTTTAAGTCAGACAACCAATGCCCAACGCGAATTGATAGAGTGGAACGATTCCATATCATTTAAAATTGAAGATTTTAAAGGGCCAATAACATCACCCGATAAAAACCTGCATATTTCAACCAACTGTGGCTTGTATTGTATTCCACAGATTGTTGGCGATACAGCTATTCTCACCATCATAGCATACATGGATAAGAATAAATCGTGGGCGCGAAAAAAAGATGTTACACCAGCTTTGCTCGAACATGAAAAAGGTCATTTTGACTTAACAGAGGTGTTTGCCCGTAAAATGAAAAAACGCGTATTGGCATTAAGGACCAATAAACGAACCTTCGTAAAAGATGTGCAGGAAGTATATAACAAAACATGGGAAGACTTGCAAAAGCAACATCAGGCTTACGATAAAGCAACAGAGTTTTCCAATGTTGAATTTGCTCAGCG
>DKKR01000039.1 GCA_002455375.1 Bacteroidetes bacterium UBA6661 | reverse complement strand
AATCTTTATTTCTTTTTGCGACAAATTAACTTTGCCGGCAGGTAAAGTTAATGATAGGGTAGCTTTTAAGTCACGGTCAAGATTGTCGTAACTTGCTGCAACAGTTTTTATTTCATTCACACCATCAAGCTGACTTTTCTCTCCCGAAATGGTAATGCTGTCGGGCACAATGCTGACTTTTCCTGACAAGCCAAAGTTTTTCTTTATGGAATAGGTAAACTGCGTAACTACGGGAACCGTTTTCATGTACTTAGACGAAAGATAAAGCCACACCGAATCGGGTAAAGTAGTTACAACATCCATTTCTTTAAGTCTGCTGTGGTTTTGGTTGCTGAATTCGCTTTGTAAACTAATGCCTAATTTTTCATTGTTTACCGTATATTTTTTCAGGTCAACAATTAAGTTTCTTTCACGGTTTCTGATTAAATACCAAAACAACTCAAATCCTCTTGAACGTAGTGTTACATTTACCTGTTGAGGTATTTCGCTTATGACTTGCTTACTGAATGGAGTATTCTGAAGTGTAACAGTATATGTTACGGGATATACATAGTTCTTATTCAATGAATATAAAATCCAGAAAACAAGGGACACAAAGACACAAATAAAAAACACAGGCAATGATGCATTGCCTTTAAACCTGATATTTTTAAAAATATTCAAGCGTTAGGCTTCTTATTTTTTATCTTCAACTTTGCGATACTGCTTTGATGCTTCTGCCGAAACTGCTGTCTTGTCAATTTTAATTCTTACGTTGTTGTCAATCTCAATCATAAAAAAAGTTTCGCCAACTTCGGTAATTTTTCCATGCACGCCACCAATGGTAACTACCTTATCACCTTTGTTAATACTTTCTTTAAATTGCTTTTCAACTTTCATTTTTTTCATCTGTGGCCGCAGCATAAAGAAATACATGATTACAATAATGAATCCCAACATAAGGAATTGCTGCATGGCCATGTTGCCTTGCGACTGTAGTAGAATGGTTAAATACATCATTTGTCTTTTTTAGAAATATCTGCACTAATGGTTAAAACTTTTGTGTTTGGAATGGTGTTGGCAAGTAAAGTTATCGTCTTACTTGTCATGCCATGTTTGCCTTCGCTGTTAAAGGTGACTTTAATAAATCCTTCCTGCCCGGGAGCAATAGGATCTTTTGAATATTCAGGAACGGTGCAACCACAGCTGGCACTTGCCTGTGTAATAATTAACGGAGCTTTACCGGAATTTTTAAACTTAAAATTGTAAGATACAATTTCGCCTTCGGTAATAGGACCGAATTCGTGATTATCGCTTTCAAAGTCAAATTTGGGTAAAAGAGAAGTGTCTGCATTTGCAGGCTCTGCGCTTGCAGGGTTGCTTACCATTTCAGGTTCTATGGTTTTCTTTTGCTGATCGGACTTACATGATATAAATGCAGTGGCAGCAATACATAAAACTAAAAAGAGGTGTTTCATACTGTAACTCAATTTTGCTGCGAAAGTAAAGCTAAGTTGCCTAAGCAGCAAAATGTATTTTCGACAAAAGCTTAATTATCAGATTTTCTTCAGACTGCTTAAAAAGTCGTCTTTTTTGCGTTGTGAAACAGTAATGGTGCTTCCATCGCTCATCACCACATAGCCACCACGACCACTTTGGTATTTTTTAATACAGTCGAGGTTTACTAAATGTGAGTGGTGCGTTCTGAAAAAATTGTATTCTGTGAGTAAGTCTTCAAACTCTTTAAGGTTTTTGCTAACCAATAGTTTTTTACCATCTGTCAGAAAAACAGAAGTGTATTTTCCATCAGCTTCGCAACGTAAAATATTTTTTATTTCAATAAACTCAAGTCCTTCACCCGAAGTCAGTCCAATTTTCTGATGCTTGCTGCTCTTCTGAACATTTGAAATCAATGAGTTTACTTTTTCTTTATTATTCTTGCGGTTTCGGTTTTGTTCTGCACGTTTAATAGCTTTAATTAATTCCTCTTCGTCAACNNCAGAACCAAATCGGGTTCGTTCTGAAGAATCATCTGATAGGCTTCTTTTATATTTGATGCTTCGCCAGAAATTTTAACTTCAGGGCAGTTGGTGGCAAGAATCATTTTTAGCAGCTCGCGGCCGCGTTTTTCATCATCTACTATTAATGTTTGTAACATCTCGTTTTGTATTAAATTGGTATAGTAACTATTACACGTGTACCAGTGGCATTGTGCTGATCATCTTCTTTGTCTATAATCTGAATTTCAATATGCTGTTCCCGAATGCTGTTTAACGTTTTTATTCTGTCGTCAATCAATTGTGTTCCTCTTGATATATGTTGTGATGTTGAATGGTTTTTTAATCGTGCGGCCTCGGCTCTTCCTATGCCATCATCATCAATAATTCCAACTATACATCCGTTTTTTTGCTCAAAGATAAGAGTTAAATTGCCTTGTCGGTTTAAATTTACCAAACCGTGGTTAATAGCGTTCTCAACAAAAGGTTGAAGTATTGTTGCCGGAATCTCAGTGTTTTTATAATCAATGCTCTCATCAACTTGTAGATGGAAGTTAAAACCTTCATCAAAGCGCATTTGCTCAAGTTCTATATAAAGTCTTAGCATGTTTATTTCCTCTTCGATTGTGATACTCTCGGAAGTTGAATGATCGAGAAACATACGTAACAATTTCGAGAATTTTGTTAAGTATTTATTTGCTGCNNGGATTCATTTGTGCCTGAAGTGCTTTTAATTCAAATTCAGCAAAACGCTTGTTCAATGCTGTTTTCTTTTTTTCCTGGTTTCGTATATGCTTAATTCTGAAGTATGCAATCAAACCAAGAAATGCAATACCTGTCACATATAAAATTACTAAGAAAATATTGCTTTTGTAAAAGGGCATTGGCACATAAAAACTTAAGGATTTTTCTGTACCAAAAATGCCGTACAA
>DKKR01000045.1 GCA_002455375.1 Bacteroidetes bacterium UBA6661 | reverse complement strand
ACAGGAAAGGAATTGCAATCTTGAAATTCTGACTAATTTGTCGGATAAAGTCCTGATACTTTAACTAAGTTCCCATTCCATTCACCAAAATTATATGAATGATACAACGAAACTTATTACATTCGTCTCCGTACAATACAGTTGTACAGAGCGGCACATAATAGTTATTAAACCACCAACTTAATGAAATCGCACCATTATAATTTTCCGAAAGCACCCTTTAACGAGGCCATGCTTGTGATAGACTTTTTTGACACTCAGGCATCTAAAACACCTAATCAAATTGCCGTATATTTTCATGAGGAGAAATTAACTTATGTGCAGCTACATAAACAAGCCGGAATTCTTGCACAATTTCTGATAAACAAAGGGGTAAAACCCGGTGACCTTGTTGGTCTTTGTATTGAACGCAGTTGTAATTTAATTGTTGGTGTATTGGGTATTCTGAAAGCCGGTGCTGGATATGTCCCGCTTGACCCTGAATATCCGCAAGAACGATTGCAATATATGATTGAGACAGCTCAAATGCCACTGCTCATCACTAATAAAACGCTTTCGGAAAAAATACCTGCAAGCAAGGCAGAAAAAATTTTAATCGAAGAAATTTTTGAAAAACATTCTTCACCACTCGCTCAAACAATAACGCACGCTCCTACTGACATTGCTTATGTACTTTTTACCAGTGGATCAACAGGCATGCCTAAAGGTGTTGCCATGCCACACAAACCTTTGGTTAATCTGATTACATGGCAATTGAAGAATACAAAAGTTTTGGATTCTGCAAAAACATTACAATTTGCTCCCATTAGTTTTGATGTTTCATTTCAGGAAATTTTTTCTACACTAAGTTGTGGTGGCACCTTGGTGATGATTGAAGATGAACTGCGATTGAACGCTGTAAATCTTTTAAACTTTGTTACTGAAGAAAAAATCAATCGTTTGTTTTTACCTTTCATTGCTTTACAACATCTATGTGAAGTAGCTGAAAATTTTGAAGGCGATTTAAGCTGCCTGCAAGAAGTGATTACTGCAGGTGAGCAATTACAGTCAACACAGTTTATCAGAAACTTTTTTAAGAAAAATAAAAATTGTACACTTTGGAATCATTACGGACCAACTGAAGGGCACGTTGTTACAGCATACCTGCTTTCTTCAAATCCCGACACATGGGCTGCACTGCCTTCCATCGGCAAGCCAATAGATAATGCAGAGATTTATATTCTGAATGACGATGGAAATGTTGTTGCAGATAATGAAGAAGGCGAACTTTACATTGGTGGTGTAAGCGTTGCAAAAGGTTATCTGAATCGCCAGGACTTAACACAAGAACGATTTCTTGAAAACCCTTTCAATAAAACACAGGGAAAATATTTTTATAAAACGGGCGACCTTGCACGTTATATGCCTGATGGTAATATTGAATACCTCGGAAGAATTGACGGACAAGTAAAAGTCAGAGGCTATAGAATTGAACTGGGTGAAATTGAATTGACTCTCGATAAACATGTATCAGTAAAACAAGCTGTTGTAATTGCTCGTGAAGATGAGCCCGGTGATAAACGTTTGGTTGCATATTGCTTACCTAATGACAATAAGAAAATTTTAGCCGGAGAACTTCGTCAATTCCTGCAAGATAAATTACCTGAGTATATGATGCCTTCGGCATTTGTTCAGGTTGAAAACCTTCCACGTACACCTTCAGGAAAAATAGACCGCAGAGGTTTACCTGCACCATCCAATCAAAGACCAGATTTAAGCACTGTATTTGTTGCTGCTGAAACAGACTTACAAAAAACTTTTGCTAAAATCTGGAATAAGTTATTAAAAGTTGATCCGATTGGCATTAATGACAACTTTTTTGATCTTGGTGGGAACTCACTTCTCGCATTAAAATTTATAGCAGCGTTAAGACAGGAGCATAATTTAGATCTTCCTGTTGTTAAAATGTATCAGCATCCTGATATATATTCTCTGACAGAATTTTTAACCAACGGATCTAAAACAAAATCGTTTTATGAAAACGCACAAGACAGATTCTCTTCAAACATAAAAGGTAAGATTGAAACGGTAGAAGATGGTATTGCCGTAATTGGTATGGCAGGGCGTTTTCCGGGTGCAAACAATGTAGATGAATTCTGGAAAAATATTGTTGAAGGTAAAGAGACTATCTCATTTTTCAAAAAACACGAATTGGATAATGCAGTGCCTGACGAAGATAAAAACGATGAAAACTACGTTGCAGTTCGAGGGATTATTGAAGATGCCGACAAATTTGATGCGCCATTTTTCAATATCAATCCGCGTCTTGCAGAAGTCACCGATCCGCAACAACGCATTTTCTTACAGGTGGCATGGGAAGCAATTGAAAATGCAGGGTATGCCCCCGACAAATATAATGGACTTATAGGAGTTTTTGCAGGAATGGGAAACAACACCTACTTCCCGAATAATGTTTTTCATAATAAAGAAGCAATTAACCGGGTAGGCTCATTTCAAACAATGACTGCCAATGAAAAAGACTATATTGCTACAAGAATTGCTTATGAGTTTAATACAAAAGGGCCGGCTGTAAGTGTGCATACGGCATGTTCAACATCGCTNNGGCATGTTCAGTAAAGACGGGCATACAAGAGCATTTGATGCAGGTGCCAACGGAACAGTCTTTAGTGATGGTGCAGGTGCTGTTATTCTGAAAAGATATAAAGATGCAATAAAAGACGGTGACGAGATTTACGCAGTTATACGAGGTGCAGCCTTAAATAATGATGGCAGTGAAAAAGCAAGCTTTACTGCACCAAGTATTGAAGGTCAGGCTGCAGTTATTGCTATGGCACAGGCCAAAGCAGGAGTGTCGCCAGATTCTATCTCATATATTGAAACACATGGTACTGCCACACCACTTGGTGACCCAATAGAAATTGAAGCACTCACTCAGGCATTCAGAAGCAAAACTGATAAAAAACAATTTTGTGCTGTTGGATCGGTAAAGACCAATATCGGACACCTGACACCGGCAGCAGGCGTTGCAGGCCTCATTAAAACATGTCTTGCACTAAAAAACAAAATTCTACCAGCTTCATTAAATTATTCAAAAGCAAATCCGGCAATTGATTTTGAAGCTTCACCATTCTATGTTAATTCCACTTTAAAAATTTGGACAACAGAAAATGGTGAGCCCTTGCGTGCCGGTATCAGCTCTTTTGGTGTTGGCGGAACTAATGCACATGTTGTAGTTGAAGAAGCACCACAAAAAGTTGAATCAGGCATTGCACGTAAGAAGCATTTGTTTTTACTTTCAGGAAGAACAAAGGATGCATTGGATTTACAAACAAAAAACCTGCAATCGTTTTTGGAGAAAAATCCTAATCTAAATCTTGCAGACATTGCTTACACTTTACAAACAGGACGAAAATATTTTAATCATCGCAGAATTATTTCAGGTGGTGATGTGCAAGAGATTATAGCTACATTACAACAAGCTAATCCCAAGAAAACAGCTGCACGTGAACTGACAACAGGCAGTCCAGAAATTATTTTTATGTTTCCGGGTCAAGGTTCACAGTACGTAAACATGGGAAAAAATTTGTATGATGATGAAATAGTTTTTAAAGATGCAGTTGACACATGCTGTAACATTTTGCAACCCCATTTAGGCATTGATTTGCGTACAATCCTTTATCCTGAAGCTGTTGAAAAAGAAAAAGCAGAAAAGCTTTTAAAAGAAACGATCTATACTCAACCTTCATTATTTACAATCGGTTATGCATTGGCAAAACTTTGGATGAGCTGGGGTATTCAACCAAAAGGTTTTATAGGTCACAGTATAGGAGAATTTGCAGGTGCACATTTGGCAGGAGTATTTTCTTTAGAAGATGCATTGATGCTTGTTGCCAATCGCGGACGAATGATGCAGGAGCTACCACATGGAAGCATGTTAAGTGTCCGCAAACCGGCTGCAGAGATTGAAAAGGAAATTGACTCCACTTGCTCAATTGCTGCAATTAACGGTCCTGCACTTTGCGTAGTTGCCGGCCCGACAGAAAAAATTGAAGCACTTCAAAAATCATTGGAAAGCCGCGAAATAACAGCAAAATTATTAGTGACATCACATGCATTTCATTCTCCAATGATGGAGCCAATGCTGAAGCCCTTTCTTGAAAAAATAAAGTCAGTAAAACTCAATAAACCAACAATACCCTTTGTTTCAACAGCAACTTCCCAATGGATTTCAGATGCTGAAGCAACAAATCCGGAATACTGGATGAACCATGTCAGAGCAACTGTGCGCTTTGCTGAAGGTATTCAAACTTTGTGGAGTGATAAACCACAACGTGTTTTGTTGGAATGCGGGCCAAGAAACACCGCTGCTACCTTAGCTAAACAGCAGGCAAAAGAACCTGCCAGACAAACAGCAATTTCCTCATTGAGTGATTCAGCTGACAACTATGCAGAATGGGAACAAATACTATTTGCCTTAGGTCAACTGTGGATGAGTGGTGCAGAAATTAACTGGCAAAATTTTTATGCCCTTGAAAAAAGAAAACGCATTGCATTACCCACCTATCCATTTGAAAAAAAGCGATACTGGCTTGACCCAATAAAATCTACTACAAATATTAAATCTGAAATATCATACTCAGATTCTGTTTATCTTAATAACGATTCAGGATTTGAAATCAATCAACAACAATTGAATACAACAACAATGAATAGAAAAGATCTTATCACAGCAGAGCTAAAAACAATTCTTGAAGAATCGTCAGGTATGGAACTTGGCAATGACAGTAGTGCAACCTTTCTTGATTTAGGTTTGGATTCACTTTTTCTGACACAGGCCGCCCTGACCATCAGTAAAAAATATGGAGTAAAAATTACTTTCAGACAACTTAATGAAGAGTTTTCCTCGCTGCAATCTCTGTCAGCACATTTAGATGCCAACCTTCCTGCAGATGCTATGCCTACAGCAAAAGTTGCATCACAACAAGTGCCACAACAAACAAATATTGCCCCGCAACAACCTGCAATACAAACATCAGGCATGAACCCCATGCAGATGATGATGATGCAGCAAATGCAGATGATGCAGATGATGATGCAACAAATGAATCAGCCGCAACAACAAGTTGCACCATCTGTTCAGGCACATATTGAGAAAGCTGTTGAAATAAAATCGCATACTAAAAAAGAAGATGTCAGCGAGAACGAAAAAGCTGAATTGGCAAAACCATTTGGCGCTATTGCCAGAATTGAAAAAGCATCGGCTAATGACATTACTGCTGAACAAGAAAAATGGTTGAAACAATTTATTACAGCATACACTGAAAAAACAAAAGCCTCAAAAAAATATTGTCAGGACTATCGCAGTGTGCTTGCCGACCCACGTGTGGTTACAGGATTTAAGCCTGCCTTAAAAGAAATTATCTATCAGGTTGTCGTTAACAAGTCTAAAGGTGTAAAATTTCAGGACATTGACAACAATGAATATGTAGATGTATTGAATGGTTTTGGCTCCAACTTTTTCGGATGGGGAAATGACATGCTGAAAAATGTATGGAAAAAACAATTGGATGATGGTATTGAACTTGGTCCGCAGACACCACTTGCCGGAGAGTGTGCACAATTAATTTGTGAACTCACAGGATATGACCGTGCCGGTTTCTGCAATACAGGTAGTGAGGCTGTACTCGGTGCCATGAGAATTGCAAGAACGGTTACAGGTAGAAATCTAATTATTTGTTTTAATGGCTCATATCATGGTATTAACGATGAAGTGATTGTTCGTGGAACAAAAAAACTTAAATCGTTTCCTGCCGCTGCGGGAATTATGCCGGAGTCGGTGCAAAACATGCTTGTATTAGATTACGGTACAGAAGAAAGTTTACAGATAATCCGTGAACGTATGGATGAAATTGCTGCCGTCATGATTGAACCTATTCAATCACGCAGAGCTGATTTTCATCCAAAAGAATTTATTCATGAGGTTAGAAAACTAACCAAAGAAAACAATGTGTTGATGATTTTTGATGAGGTGATTACAGGATTCAGATTAAGACTTGGTGGTGCGCAGGAGTATTATGGTGTTGATGCCGACCTGAGTACTTATGGAAAAGTAATTGGTGGCAATATGCCTGTTGGAGCTATTGCAGGTAAAAAACAATACATGGATGCTTTAGATGGTGGATTCTGGCAGTATGGCGACAACTCTATTCCTGAAGTTGGTGTAACCTATTTTGCAGGAACATTTGTACGTCATCCGCTTGCTATGGCAGCAATGAAAGAAGTTTTGTTGTATCTTAAAAAAGAAGGTAAGCCGCTTTACGAAAAGTTGAATGCTAAAACTCAACGATTAGTTGATGAAGTTAATGCACACAGTAAAAAATTAGGCTCACCATTTAAGTTAGTAACCTTCGGCTCATTATTTAAAGGTAAATGGGAGACAGAACCACATTATACAGAATTACTCTTTGCAATGATGCGATATAAAGGGGTTCACATCATGGATGGTTTTCCATGCTTCTTAACACTTGCCTTTACTGATGCAGATGTTGACTTTGTAATTTCTAAATTCAAAGAAAGCTTATCAGAACTATGCGAAATAGGTTTCATTCCTTCGGATAAAAACAACGATCATTCTCAAATAACTTCTAACGAACATCATCAAAATGGCAATGGACAACATCCTCCATTACCCGGAGCAAGATTAGGAAAAGATGCCAATGGAAAAGATGCCTGGTTTATTGCCGACCCCGAAAGACCGGGTAAGTTTTTAATGGTGAATTAATATTTTGCTTTGAGTCGTTTAACAATAATAAACAAAGTGTTTGCTGTTGATGCTTCTTTAGAATCCGTTTGGAATTAAAGTGGTCCTGTCGGGAATCGAACTCGAATCTCAGGTTCCGGAGACCTGCGTACTATCCGTTATACTACAGGACCAAATGCGGCTGCAAATGTACAATAATCAATCTATGCTGTTGCCACAGAGGGTTTCATCATTTGCCGGAAAACAGCATTAGCCTCATTAACTGTTTCTATCTTATAAAAGGTAAGACTAAGCTTTGACTTATCTTCTTTCATTCGGCAGCGTGATGGATTGCTTTTAACGAAATTGATAATCTGCATAAACAAATCACTTTTATACAATCGCGAATCAGGATTGGAAACCAAGTATCCTTTTAATTGTCCATTCTTTAAAATCAGTTTTTCAAAACCTAATGACTTTGCTTTCCATCTTAGTTTGATGGTTTCAAACAACTCCATTACTTGCTTTGGTACTGGGCCGAATCTGTCGCGAAGCTGATTTTCAAATGCAACTAATTTTTCTTCTGTCTCAACATCATCTAACTCTTTGTAAAGGTTTAATCGCTCAACAATATTTTCAACATACTGTGTAGGAATCAATATTTCAAGATCTGTTTCAATCTGGCAATCGGCAACAATTGGTTTGTTGGCATCAGCAGGAAATAATTCTTTAAAATCAGACTCGCGTAATTCTATCAAAGCTTCATCCAAAATTTTCTGATACATTTCAAATCCTATTTCAGAAATGAAACCACTCTGTTCACCACCCAACAAATTTCCTGCACCACGAATATCTAAATCGCGCAGTGCAACCTGAAATCCCATTCCTAAATCAGAATATTCTTCTATTGCCTGCAGCCGCTGACGTGCCTCAGGTGTTAGCACAGTGAGGGGTGGTGCAAGCAGATAACAAAAAGCTTTTTTATTGCTTCGCCCTACCCTGCCACGCATTTGATGCAAATCACTCAATCCGAAATTTTGTGCCTGGTTGATGATAATGGTGTTGGCATTGCTGATATCAATTCCGGATTCGATGATGGTTGTGGCCACCAAAACATCTGCATCACCTTCAATAAAAGTCATAAGCACTTCTTCAAGTTGGCTGCCGTCCATCTGTCCGTGACCGACAACAATTTTTACATCAGGGCAAAGCTTCCTGATCATATCAGAAATATCGTGAATATCCTGAACACGATTGTGTACAAAAAACACCTGACCTCCACGTGATACTTCATACATTATTGCTTCGCGAATAACTTTGTCATTAAAAGTATGTAACTCTGTTGTCACAGGATAACGGTTTGGTGGTGGTGTGTTGATGATTGATAAATCACGCGCACCCATTAATGAAAACTGAAGCGTTCTTGGAATAGGAGTTGCTGTCAATGTCAGTGTGTCAACATTTACTTTAAGCGATTTGATTTTCTCTTTACTTGCAACGCCAAATTTCTGCTCTTCGTCAATAATCAACAATCCAAGATTACTGAATTTAATATCCTTACTCAGCAATCTGTGCGTGCCAATGATAATGTCAATCTTACCTGCTGCGAGTTTACGCAGTGTTTCATTTTGCTGTGCAGTTGACTTAAAACGATTGATATAATCAATACTACAAGGGAAATCTTTCAACCTTTCGCTAATAGTTCTGTAATGTTGCATTGCCAATATGGTAGTAGGAACTAAAATGGCAACCTGCTTACTGTCGTTTACAGCTTTAAAAGCAGCACGAATAGCAATTTCAGTTTTTCCAAATCCAACATCACCACAGATTAGCCTGTCCATTGGCGATACGCTTTCCATATCTTTCTTTACATCACGTGTTGCCTTTATCTGATCGGGAGTGTCTTCATAAATAAAACTTGCCTCCAATTCTGTTTGCAGATAATTATCAGGAGCATAGGCAAAACCTTCCTGTGCTTTTCGTTTGGCATATAATGCAATCAGATCTCGGGCAATATCTTTTACCTTCTTCTTTGTTTTTTGTTTGAGTGATGCCCACGATGTGCTACCCAACTTGTTGAGTGATGGCGCAGTTCCTTCCTTACCTGTATAACGTGCTATGCGATGCAGACTGTGAATACTTACATAAAGAATATCGTTATCTTTATATACCAGTCTGATTGCTTCTTGTTGACGTCCCTCAATGTTTAGTTTCTCCAATCCACCAAAACGTCCGACACCATGATCGATATGCGTTACATAATCACCGGGCTTAAGACTATATAGTTCTTTTATGGAAATAGCCTCATTGCGGCTGTAATTTTTACGGAGTTTAAAACGATGATAACGATCAAATATCTGATGGTCTGTAAAGACAGAAACTTGAAGATCTAAATCGGTAAAGCCCTTGTACAATGAAGTGTAAACAGGACTAAACTGTATATCGTCACGCTGAACTTCTTTCTTAAAACTTAAATCATCAAAAATGGCATAGATGCGTTCGACCTGTTTGGCAGAATCTGAAAAAATGTATGACTTAAAATGCTTATCACTATTCGCTTTTAAATGACCTGCCAGCAAATTAAAGTTTTTATTGAACTGTGGTTGTGGCTGTACATTGAATTTTATTCCAACTGCATTTTCATAAAATGATTTTAAACCAAACTCAACCTGTTTGAAAGTTGACAGAACAGATTTAATATCCTCTATGGAATCATAAACAATTTTGGGATCATCGCCCTTTTCATCTTCATCGTTTTCAGGAGATTGATTTTTTAGTACTGTTAAATTATCATCAAGGTAGTTGAGTGAATAAGATAGATCGCGTGTCCAGATTAAAGTATTTTCAGGAAGAAATTTAAAAAACGACTCTGTTACATTCTGCTTCATTTCTGTTTGAATGTTTGGAATGATGGTAACAAAGTGCAGATTTTTTTCAGACAATTGCGTCACCGGATTGAATGAGCGAATGGATTCAATTTTATTACCATCAAACTCCAATCTGAAAGGCAACTCATAGGCATAAGAATAAACATCAACAATGCCTCCTCTTATGGCAAACTGTCCCGGTTCAAAAACAAAATCTGTTCTTTGAAAATTATTTTCTGTCAGAAAATCATTTACAAAATCAATGCTGAGTTGCTCTCCTACACGTGCTTCAATTGTATTTTTCTCGAGTGCATGTCGTGTTACAACATTCTCGGCAACTGCTTCGGCATACGATACAACGATAAAAAACTTACTGTTTTTATTGATATGACTAAGCACTTCTGTACGCATCTGAATTGATGCATTTTCATGTGCGTTGAGTTTAAAGGGTTTTCTGTAGGATGAAGGGAAGAAAAAAACACTATGCCCGGGGTTCAGGTTTTCTAAATCGTTAAGAAAGTAAGCAGCTTCTTCTCTATCAGGTAAAATAAAAAGCATTGGTGCAGGCTCATTCTCAAAAGTGGCAGATGCAATGAAAGACGAAGCAGAACCGGCAGTATTCTGAAGATGTGTTTTTGATGCTTGCTTACTTATTTGCAAAAAGAGTTCCTTTACAGCAGGGTGTGCTATATATTTTTCTTTTAAATCTTTAAGTAAATCCATTCTTAAAAAAACGGAATGCAAAACTAACGTTTTATGTCTTTGCGTAATGGCGGATATTTAGAACAAAAGTTCAATCGAAGAACTGCACTTGAACCTACCACAAGACTGGCATTTGAAGCACTGTACCCACCATTACACCAAACCGCTGTTGGTGCTGTCTTTCGTGTTGATTGACCGTCTTTTGAGCGTGGGAACAGGCACACTCTTTGCCAATTTTTGGCTTGCGTGTCGGCTACTGCGACTTGGCAATGTTTGTGACTGTCCGTCATTGTGCAATTTGTGCAATTAATGTGCAATTGATTAATGTCTGTTCCTCCTCTCATTTCAATGTGTAAAATGCTCCTGCTCCCTTTTGTCCACTTGGTTTTAAGAATTCTTTATCAACCAACTCTGACAGGTCGTTACTGGCTGTATTTCTGGAACAGTTGTTTAATGTTTGATACTGTCTATTTGTAATTTTCCCTTTGTCTTTTGTAAACAAAAGAGCTTTTACTTGTCGCTCGTTCAGGTCAAGTGATTGCAGATACTTTTCATTGTAAATATCTTTTCTAAACTCCACAGAAATGTCGCTTGAATCATAACTAAAAACTGGTTCGGGGATTCCTGCCTGTTTACATTCCTTGATGATTTTTATGGTACCTCGTCCCCACGATTCAATGTAGCCACTTCTGAATAAAGCATTTGCAATGTCGGGATTGTAAGGTCGTGAGGCATGTTTCTCTAAAAGTGTTTTCACTGTCCAATTATCGGGTAGTTGCCCTTCGTTCCAGAAAATGACTTTATCGCTATAAACGCTAATTTGAATGGGGACACCGCCCGAATAGTCTTTATGTGCAATAGCATTCATTAAAGCTTCTCTAACTGCTTCTTTCGGATATTCAAATTTCTCTACACGGTTAATGCCTTCGTAACTGATTTCTGCTTTTATGTATTTCGTAAACAGCAAATCCATAGCTTTCTCAATCTGCTCAAACAGGTTTCCGTGAATTTCATCCTGAAATTTCAAATCATCATCCGATTGAAAATAACCGATTTTGATGTATGCTCCTGTTACAAATTTTTCGGGGCTGGAATGAAAAAGCAGAATAGCAGCACGATTTAAATATTCGCTTTCTTTCAACTGCAAATTCTCAATCAAATGTTCGTTACTGTCGGTTAAGCTGTCTTCATCAATTCGTTGACTTTTGAGAGCTCGCTTACGGAAAAACTCAAAAGTTTCCTGCTTCAAATCTTTTACCGAAACTTTGGGAACTGGTACCCCATCCCAACGCTTACCTTTTTTCTGCAACAAAAATTTATTTAATGCAGCACCTTTCAATTCCTGTTTAGTGCTTCCGCTTCTTATATGATACTGACCTTTGTAATTTACAGGATAAGGATATGGCTCTACCACAATTTCAACAAACCCGCCTTGCTTACTCTTGTGCAAATTCACATCTACCAATATGCCCAACGTGTCTTTTACTTTATTTGGGATTTCTTCCATTAACTTTTTGGCATCTGAAATACCAACCACCTTTCCTGCATCATCTTTACCAATGAAAATTACACCACCATTGGCATTGGCAAAACCGCATATCCATTTCAGATACTCGTCACGCCAACTGCTTTTATATTCTATATTTTGGGTTTCGGACATTTTAATTTAAGTGAAAATTCAATAAAAAATCATCTAACTCTTTTTCACTGTTAAACTCGTATTTAGCTTCAAATGAGTAGTTTGAAAAATAATAAACATCCAAAAACCTTTCAAAAACCCTAAAGTGAATACCCTCGAAGTTATAAACCCAAAGAGTTTTGCTTAATACTCCTTGTTTGACTAAAATAGTGTCAATGGTTCGATCTGAACGCAAATACTCTGTATCAATCGTTTTTATGCTGTTCATCGGATAATAATATTGTCGTTGTGATATTCTAAATGTTCTTTGTTTGGATAATATCTCTCTGGCATTGTGATTTGAGAGTTTTCGTAGTCTTTGAAAAATTTTATCTCAGCTTAGTACGGAAAGGCTTGCACTTATCAGTATATTTTTTTGATAGTGTCCAGTTGATGGTGAAGCCACCCATCATGTACCAGTCTTTATCTGAGGCATTTCCTCTTTGACGTTTTGCATTTATATCAGTACCGGCAAAAATTGTTCTGTCGGAGAGTTCTGCTGCAAGAACACCATTTGTATTCCTTAGCTCATTCTGATTTGGATAAACTGTACTCACATCATCTAAGTAATCGGTGTAGGTTCTTCTGGCAATAGCCTCAACGGAAAGCGAAAACCTGTTTGACAATTTAAATTTTATTCCACCACCCATTGGAAAAGCAAACTGCACACGCTTATACCTTCCTGTCGTGTTGGGAAGTCCACTACCCTGCCCTTCTGTGCCAAGAGGCTGCAAATCGTGCCATGAGCCATTGATGAACCCCTGTGGGTTGTGATGAAAGAATGTAACTCCTGCAACTAAATAAGGTGCCACTTTAGAGGTATGTTCTGAAGCTGTCTGGAAAGGAAAAAAATTAAACTCAAACAAAGCGCTGGCATCCCAAATATCGCTTCTGAAAGAAAGATTCCGATACTGATTAAAATCCTCTTTGGCTATGGCGTCACTTCCTGTTATTTGTCCATAAGTAAGCCCTAAACGAAACGACCAAAAACTGTTTAAACATCGTTTGTAATATAAACCTGCTGCGGGATTAAATGCATTAGGATTAAAAAGATGGGTATTTATTTCGCCTTTATAAGAAGCTACTCCAAGTAGTAACCCTAACTCACTGCTTTGTGCGGATGATTTTTGTGGTTGAAGAACCACGACTATAAAAAATAAGATTAAAATTTTGCGCATGGCTGAAAAACAGCAATAAAAACGGAAAAATATTCTGAAAATTACATCAGAACATTGGATAATTCACTCTACCTGTTCTTATTTTATAACAAATATTAAACATAGCAAAAACATAAGCATCATTCCATCTGGGGTCACCACGCTGTTCACCAACATGTGATTTATCGTCAAGGCTTCGATCTGCAAGGATTTCAACCAAGGAGCCACCCCTATCATAATAGTAACTTTTGCTTACATCATCAATATAATCAGTAAAGGTATAACGCAAACCTAATTCAAGACCTACGCTTATCTGACGGTCAATTGCATATTTTGCACCTAGTCCCAAAGGAACACATAACTGTGTGCGTTTATATTTACTTCTTGATGCAACTACTCCTTGTCCTTCTGTTCCTAAAGGCTGAAGTTGATACCATTGTCCGTCAAGTTTAGCTTTTGGATTAAAGTGAAAAACGCCAATACCTAAAAATCCATAGGCAGATATTTCGACATTCCGCATACCTCTGACACCACGGAGTTTGTAGCGGTGACCAACTTGTTCTTGCAAAAATGAAATTTCAATATTGGTGCTGAGTTCAAAAATGTTTGATTTAAAACTGAGGTTACGGTTATTTCTGAAATGCTCTTTTGTTAAGGCATCATCACCGGAAACAATTCCATAGGAGAATTTAGAGCACCATGCAAAAGTTGGTGAAAGTTTATAGCGATAGCCAATCATTGCAGCAGGGCGCGTCATCGAAAATTCCAAATCGCGGAAAGCATGAGTTCCTACTCTGTTAGCACCTCCAAGTTCACCTAAAAAATTGGTTACTCCGAGTCCTGCAATATACTCAATACGGTATGCCTTCCAGCGTTTTTTAGCAACCTGTGCACTACCTAAAAAGGGAATTAAAATTAAGCCAACAAGCAGTAATTTCTTGTATTTATCGTTCATAAGCCGGGGTGGTTATTGACAAAAATAAACATTTCAAATATTTGCAGGTACAATTATAATATATTCTTACCAATTACGGGCATCAAGGCCCCAATTTAGCTTATTTCTTAGGGTTTGAAGGAAATTATCGTTATCGAACCTTACCAGATTGAAACTAAAGTCCTCCCGCCTGACAGCCAGTTGTACGGATGAATCTATGGTTACTGATCTGGAGTCCAATGATGCCATAAAATATGGGTTTCGACCTTCCACTTCCAAAGAAACTACATTTTTATCCGATACTACGATAGGACGCACATTAAGGTTATGTGGGGCAATGGGTGTAATCACAAAATTTCCTGAAGCCGGTGCAATTACAGGCCCTCCACAACTTAAAGAATATCCTGTTGAACCGGTGGGTGTTGCAATCAGAAGTCCATCAGCCCAATAGGAATTCAGATATTCACCATTTAAGAAGGCATGAATTATTATCATGGATGAGCTATCCTTCTTATGAATTGCCAGTTCATTTAACGCATAAGGCACATCACCAAAAATCTCTTTATCAGTTTCCAGCCTGAGCATGGCTCTTTTATCGAGAGAATAATGCCCTTTGAGAATACTGTTTATGGCTTCGGTAATTGCTTCGGGCAAAACGATTGACAAAAAACCAAGTCTGCCGGTGTTGATGCCTAATACAGGAATTCCTGAATTTTTAACCAATTTAATTGTGTCGAGAATTGTGCCATCACCGCCAATGCTGAATAGAAAATCGGCTTTACCTGCTATCTCAGATGAAGTGCTGAAAACATGAGTGTTTTGCATTTCATTACCCAACTTTTTCAAATGACGAAACAATGTTCCATACAATAAAACATCAACATCATTCTGACGTAATTGTGTCCATACAACATCGAGTGCTGCAAGCACTTTTTCGTTTACATTTCTGGCATATACGGCAATTGTCATCGAGCAAAGTTATTAAATTGGCGCTGTAAGGTGCAGAAAAATTCCGGATTTACCATTTCCGGTAATGGCAAATTCGCCACGAAGCACCAAATCATAGTAGGTTACAAAGTCAAGACCTGCACCGTAGCTATAGAGCCATTTGTTTGACAAAGGGTTGTTTTGATAGAAGCGCTTGTCGCGAACATAGCCTGTATCAAAAAATAAATTGGCATAAAGGGCATAAGGTATCCGTGTAAAACTCTGTGGCAAACCAACTGGAACATTAAATGACTTTGGTTGAATTATGGCATATTTAATTCCACTTTTAAAAAGGGCAAAATTTTCACCATTGATAACATAAGGATCATAGCCTCTGACTAAATCGCCTCTGTAGCCCAAAGCTATCTGATTATAATAAGGAACCTCATTATTTCCAGACAATTTACCTTTAAAAGAAAATGCTGTTGCCCATGTATTGTTCAGTTTCCAAAATTTTTTAAAATGTGCTATTATATAAGTTATTGATGGGTCGTTATCGCTGATGCCAAAGCCGCATTTTGTAAACTCAAGACTTAAAAAATAACCTTTTAAAGGATAATTTTTGATATCGCGGGCATCATCTTTATATTCAAAAGAAATTACAGGATAACTTTCATACTTATGTCCACTAACAAAATAATCTCTGTTGAGAGAAAGAACAGTATCGGAGATTATGTTGTACTGATAGCCTCCGGTAAAAGTATAGGTCTTATTAAAACCCTGCCGGTGAATGAATCTTACGTTTGCAATATATTCCTTTCTCAAAAACTCACTTCCATTTTCAAAATAAACCAATTTGTTGTTTTCTAACTTGTAGGGAATCTCGCGCATTCTTGTTTGTAAAGCAGTAAACACCAACCCATTATTTTGACTTTTATCAATACTGGGAATGCTGTACATAAATCCCTGCCTTTGCGAATAGCCATAACGCAGTAACAACTTTACATTCTCCCTCCTACCTCTGAAATTTTCCCAATTCAAATAAAAACCATAATTCGCTTTCTTCAGATTTTTATCGCGCCACCATTCCCAAAAATTACGGTCAACAACTTCGAAAATAGGTACAGGAAAAATATACCAACGCTCAACAACATCAATAATCACATATACATCATTGCCTATTAGTTGCTTGTTGATATTCACAAAATTGAAAAGAGAAATGTTTAATAGGTTCTCTCTGCTTTTTGTGATTTTTTCATCCAACTCGGCAACTTTCATTGTTTGTCCCTGACTGAATGCCAACTCACGTTGGATGACAGAATAACGCGTTACTTTATTTCCAGTAACAACAATCTGTCTTACATAAATTGTACTTGTATCTACTTGTAAAGAATCGGAAGCAAAACTGCTAAAACAAAATGCAAAAAACAGATTTATTAATAATGCTCTTTTAAACATTAAGGTAAGTCATAAATGCCTGATAACGGTCTTCCAAATCTGTTGGCAAATCGCTGGTCTGATATGATGCAACAACATTATAGTCCATTCTGTAAAACCCTGCAAGTATGCGCGACAGATCAAGTTTATCAACCTTTAAAGTTACTTCAAAGATTTCACTATCCGGAAGTTGATTTACTGATGAACTTAAAATTAAAGCCCCGTTAGATTCTGTTATTCTTGCAATTTCCTGCATAGAATAATTCTTTCTGTCCACATTCAGAATAATGATACCTCCGGGTGTTTTAACAGAGCTGTTCTGAGCAAAACAATCTATAATATCAACTAAGGTAAGAAGCCCACGATAATTACCTTCTTTACTGATAACGGGAACAATATTCAGACCTTTTACAGTAACAAACTCCAAAGCATCATAAATATATTGTGTCTCAAAAATGTAAACATTCTGATATTCCAAATCACATGCTGCAAGCGTCTTTTCTTTGTCTTCAATCTTTTTAAGATCGTTCTCGGTTACGATGCCTTTGTACTTTACACCATCAACCACAGGCAGATGATTTAAATTAAAAGCCTGCATCCATTGTAAAGCTCTAACTACAGAGTCGGAACTTTTTAGTGGTGGAATAAAATCTTTAATATAAGCCTTTGTGTTCATGAATATTTCTTCCCGAATCGAATCTGCCGGCAAACATAGTACATTTGTCTCACATTTACAGAGTATATGACAGCATGTAAACTTAGTGTCAACATTAATAAAATTGCAACATTACGGAATGCCCGAGGTGGAACTATTCCAAATGTGGTAAAAGCAGCTTTAGATATTGAACGTTTTGGTGGTGAAGGAATAACTGTTCACCCACGTCCTGACGAAAGACATATCCGTTTCAGAGATGTTTATGAATTAAAAGAATGTGTTACTACAGAATTTAATATTGAAGGATATCCTTCAGACGATTTTTTGAAATTGGTTGAGTCTGTAAAGCCACATCAGGTTACCCTGGTTCCCGATTCTCCAATGGTACTTACTTCCAATGCGGGTTGGGATGCTATTCGTGAGCAAGCATTTTTGAAAAAAATAATTGATAGATTAAAACAAAATGGTATGAGGGTGTCGGTATTTATGGATACTGACCTAAAACAAATAGATGCAGCGGCAGCAACAGGTGCAGACAGAATAGAACTATATACAGAACGCTATGCATCAGGATTCGAAAAATCTCCTCAACAGGCAATAGCTGATTATCAAAAAGCTGCTGCACATGCTGCATTCTTAAAAATGGGTGTTAATGCAGGACATGATTTAAATCTGAACAACCTGAATTATCTTATAAAAAATATACCGCAGATTGTTGAAGTATCAATCGGTCATGCTTTGATTAGTGATGCATTATATTATGGACTGCAAAATACGGTGCAGATGTATAAACATCAAATAAAGTCTGCACGAGAATGATTAAAACGTGTCTGCTATTTGTGATAATTTTCTATACCGTAAACTGTCAGGCGCAATGGTTGAAATTAAAGACCCGCATAGCAGCGGAAGACAATATGTATGATTCAATTGTTGTGGTAATTTCTGATGAATCAGGAAATGTAAACCGTTTGAGCACATCAAAAGAAAGCACGCTTAAACTAAAACTAAACAATCACTATCAAGTCACATATATTAAACCTGATGCTGTAGCTTACAAGTTTGAAGTCAACACCCATCTTCCGGTTAAATTAAGCAAGAAAAATTACTCCTACAGCATTAATATCTTTCTGGAAAAATTAAACCCTGTTGATGCCAAAGCACAAAAAGAAACAGCCTGTAAAACAAGAATGACTATTCACTTTAATAAAGATAAAAAAGCATTTTCGTTTTAACCTATATACCTAAAACAGATTTCAATCTTGCATAACCTTGTTTGCTCAAAGGGATTTTCTGTCCGTTTTTAAGTAAAGCAATGTGAGATGTTTTTTCATACTGTTCTATTCTGGTAATAAGGCTCAGGTTAACAATATAGCTTCTATGAACACGGAGGAATCGTGATTTATCAAGTGTATTTTCATAGTACGACATAGTTTTCTTTTTCAGCTTAAAGCCATTCTGTATATGTACTTTTACATAATCATCATACGCTTCTATATAAATTACATCATCAACAGGAATAATCGTAATCCGATTTCCATCTTTTACAACAATACGATTCTTCTCATCGGGCAGAATATTGCTTTCCGCATTTACTAAATCCATTACAGCGGCATTACTATTTGTTTCAAGAAATTTAGTAACTGATTTGTAAAATCGCTCTTGGCTAAATGGCTTCAGAAGGTAATCAATGGCATGCGCTTCAAAAGCTTTTATTGCATAGTTGTCAAATGCAGTTGTAAAAATTACACCGGGTGGGTTTTCAATCAACTCCAGCATTTCAAAGCCATTAATTTTAGGCATCTGTATATCCAGAAAAATAAGTTGCGGCTGAAACTGTTGAATAGCCTTCAGTCCTTCAAAGCCATCATTACATTCCTGTACAACTTCAATGTTTGGAAATGCTTTAAGGAACTCCAGTACAAGGCTTCTTGCAAGAGGCTCATCATCAATCACAATAGCTTTAATCATATTTGAGGAATGTCTATTTGTGTAAGGAAAATATTATTTGCCTTTTCTGTTCTAAGTAAATCATTTCGCGCATAAAGCAGATACAATCGCCTTTGCACTGCGTCAAGACCAAAGCCGGTGCCTTTTTGTGATGCAGCAGTATCAGGATCAAAAGGGTTAGTAACAACTATCTTTAAATGACTATCATTACAGGAAACCTGCAATGAAATTGTCACTTGACCAGTGGTGTCATAGAGTCCAAACTTAATGGCATTCTCTACAATAGGTTGCAAAATAAGTGGTGGCACCAACAGATTCAAACAGTTCTCCGGTATTTCAATTTGAGTTATCAATCTATGACCAAACCGTACTTTCTCAATTTCAAGATAAATTTTCAGATGATTTACTTCCTCCTGAAGGGTTATCAATTTCTTATTGTCTCTTTGTAAAGTGCCACGCAAAAATTCTGAAAGCTGCAATACCATACTTCTTGCTTTTGCCGGTTCTGTACCTATTAATGCATTGATAGAATTAAGGCTGTTGAACAAAAAATGAGGTTGCAGTTGCAAGCGTAATCCTGAGAGTTCAGCATCTTTCATCAGGTTGATATTATCATTATTATGTGCTTCTAATTTTTTTTGCTCCAAAATATTTGCTTGCAAACCATAGATAACAGTCACTAAAAGATTCATTATAAAAAACCATGTAAACCGAACTATAATTGATGCATCAAGAAAGGCTAAATATTTTAAATTATCAATATAAATATTTTTTAATACCAAACTCAATATAAAAACAGAAATGAGTGATAATGCAATATTCCACAAAATCACAAAAAAGCGATTCCCTGTTTTTTGAAATTTATTGAATGCAAAATAGGTACTACACGAAGTAAATAACAATAATAGCAACATTACTGTAGTGTCTGCAAAAGACAGATACCAGTCAAATCCATTTTGGTGAACTACTGCTGCGACAAAAAAATACCAACATAGCCACCAAATAATCTGGTCAATTGAATTTTTTATTTTTTCAATAATCATTCTCTATCAAGCAAACAAAAGTGATTGCGTTTGAAGTACCATTGCCTTTCGTTTAATATAATCTATAAACGATTCTGAATCTTCTTCTATAACTTGCGAATATACAACAGAACCATGCTCGGGAGATTCAACAGGCATAATATCTGCAACATCAATCATTTGCCATTTAACATTGTTCTTTCTATCATTAATAAACTCATGCTGCTTTTCTGCTCCTATTGCACGTGCTTTTAAATAAGCTTCGGCTACATTTTGTGCCTTAATGATTAAAAGTTGCTCATCGAATTGATTATTTTTGCTTCCCTTGATTATTATCTGATAAATTACTTTAGCTACAAAATACATTTTAATTTAGTTTAGAAAAAAAATGAATTTAAAAAATTAATAACTATTAATGTCTATTCCTCCAAATACTGTAGTACCTCGCAATATCAGCACCTTTTTTTCATCGGTTGTTGTACCCCGTAATGGACGTTTATCTTCAACACTTCCTAACACTGCAGCAATTTCCGATTTTATTTCCCAATGTGCAGGAACAATAAGTTTTGTTCCTCCAAAAACCTGATTCACCTCCAACTCTACCCTACCTTGGATGTCGGCTTGCATAAAATTAATTTCTGCACCACCAAACACAGCTGACACTTCGCCACCTTTAAAATACTTACTTATGATATTTTTTTTTATGCTTCCGAAAACTGCAACTGCTTCCAAAAAATCTTCTCCTGATGCCGGTGCATTGGAATAGTTTCCAAATTGATTTTGTTGATGTCTTGTACCAAACCTGCCTCGTCTGCATGCTCTGCGAAAACGATTAGAAGGTTTAATAATGATAAGCAATCCCAATAGAATAATAACAATAGGCCATATATAATTTCTATATTCAAAAATCGGGAAACTGTTTCGTATCAAGAACAAGCCACCAATAAGCACCAGGACCATCCATGCCATATTTCGGAATGCATGTTTTACTCCCAGAAATATACCTATAACTATCAAAATCATTGGCCATGAAAAAATCCATGACGGAAAATATAAACCGGCTTCTCTGGCAAACAATAATGCACCAACACAAATTATTATTAAGCCGCCAAATATTTTACCACGCTGATTATCCTTTTCAAATCTACGCCATACGTCTTCTCTCACGTCTTCAATTTCAGATTTTTCTTTTTGATTTTCCATTTTATTATATCTTTAATAATTATGGGACAAAGATATGTTGCCCTCATAGGTAGTTCATAGACACAATAGGTTATTAGCAGCCATAAACTAAGTAAACAGAAAAACAAATCGGTAAACGGCAGGTTTGAGTCGGTAAAGGAAATCCATTCAGAATGTAACATTCAGAATGATGAATTAAAATAAATTTTGGTTTTGATAGAATGATGGGCATCTCTATCTTCGAGATTTTCAGTCGTAAGTTACAGACAAAAGACCATGCCTAACCTCAGGTTTTAGTTTGAAGCATAAACGCTTCATCCTCACTCAGAACTTGAGTTTCCACCAAAAAACTCAGGTACTTTTTATCATTAGGCTTCACCGTATTAACTCCTCACCCCTGTCAGCTTTCGCTCAACATTAAAAACAATCCTAAACCTTAGCGGTCTGTAATGCTTCAATGTATGCCGGAAACATTTCGCGCCACACAGGCCAGTCGTGGTTGGCACCGGGGCGTACATCAAGCCAATGTGCCATTCCTTTTTTAGTCATAATTTCTGAAAGACGTTTGTTTTGAGCTATACAAAAATCATGTTCGCCTACGCCCAATACAATTCCCATCTGAAACAAATGTTCGTTATCCAGATCGGGTAAATAATCCGGAGGGTTATTGAAATAAACATTGTCATCATAATAACCATCAAGATGCATCTTAATATCAAAAGCACCACCCATACTGAAAGTATGCGCAATAACTTCAGGATGACGAAAGGCAAAGTTTATAGCCTGATAACCACCAAAACTGCATCCGGCAGTTATTACTTTACTGTGTGATGTTTCTTTTTGTGCACGCCTTACAACTTCTTCTAAAATCATCTGATCGTATAGTATGTGATTGCGTACCCGGTCGGCAGGATGAATGTGTGTATTGTACCAACTCTGCTCATCAATACTGTCAGGGCAATAAATTTTTATAAATCCATTTTCCACAAATGGGGCAACACTTTCTATCAACTTAAAATCGCGGTTTTGATAGTGCCTGCCCATACTTGTTGGAAATGCAATTACCGGAATACCGCTCTCACCGAAAATGAGCATTTCAAAATCACGACCTATTATTGGCGAATAATATTTTATTGACTCTTCTCTCATTACACAAGTTTTTTCAAAACTAATAATTTACCAGATATGTACACGTTCACTCTCCGGAAGAAAAATTTTATCTCCTGTCTTTATACCAAAGGTAGAATAAAATTCCGGCATATTCACCAAGGGTCCAATAACTCTGAACTTAGCAGGTGAGTGCACATCAGTGAGCACTCTTGTTGCTAATGCTTCCGGGCGCATGTTTACCATCCATGCATAAGCATAACCTAGAAAAAAACGCTGCATAGGATTAAGCCCTGCTATCACTTGATTTTCTTTAAACTGTTTGGTTTGCTTAAATGCTTCAAGACCCATTGCAATTCCACCGATGTCGGCAATGTTTTCACCCTGTGTCATATCGCCATTAATATACAAACTGTCAACAACAAGATAATGACTGTACTGATTCACAACGGCACCGGTCTTTGCATAAAAGCGGATGCTGTCTTCTGATGTCCACCAATTATTCAGATTACCAAACTGATCGTATTTGCTTCCCTGATCGTCAAAACCATGGGTGAACTCATGACCAAATGTACTTCCACCAATAATGCTGTAAAGAATTGCATCGTCAGCTAAAGTTTTCTCATATCCCGGAACGGTAATGTTGCATGCAGGAACAACTATTTCATTATTGGAAGGGTTGTAGTAGGCATTATAAGTCTGTGGTGTCATACTCCACTCAGTACGGTCAACAGGTTTACCATATTTGTTTTTCATATAATCAAAATGCCATGCATTGGCGCGAATCACATTGCCTGCATAAGATGTTTTGTCAACTTCCAATGCACTCATATCCTTCCACTTATCCGGATAGCCAACTTTCATAATCATGGCATCGAGTTTTGCAATTGCCTTTGCTTTTGTTACATCACTCATCCAGTCAAGTCCTGCTATGCGTTTGCGATAAACTTCTTTAACTGCATTGCCAATTTCCATCAACTTTTCTTTTGTTCCTTTAGGTAAATATTGCTCCACATAAATCTGTCCTACCAACTCACCCAACTGCCCATCAGTATCTTCAACCACTCTTTTCCATCTTGGACGTTGTTCCTTTACACCATTTAACAATGTTCCATAAAAACTAAAATTCTGTTTCTCAATCTCAGTATTTAAGTAAGGTGCAAGTCCACGTAACAAATGCCAGCGTAAATAATTCTTCCAAACTTCAATCCCAAACTGACGTGTTGCTATGTTGAGATAAGTAAAAAACTCCGGTTGCCCAACAATAACGGTGTCAGGTAAATTCATTCCCAGTCCATGGAAGAATTCATTCATTGGCACATTATTCATTTTCTCCTGCAATTCTTTTACTGATGTCTTGTTATAATTCTTAAATGGATCGCGCAGGTCTTCCATCTTACGACTGACTTTTGCCAAGGCAAATTCTACAGCGTAAACGTCAGCTGCAGCATCTTTTGCTTTCTTTTCATCGAAGCCACTCAACTCAAACATCTTTTTCAAATGTTCAGGATATGCCTCTCTTACTTTCTTTGTTCTTTCATCAGTATTAAAATAATAATCCCGATCAGGCAAACCCAATCCGCCTTGTGCTAAGAAAACAGCATTCTTTGAGCTGATCATATCATCGGAGTTAACATAAAAAGCAAAAAGTGGTGAAGCAGAAATACGATGTATATGTGCTGCCACTTTCATCACATCATCAAAAGTTTTCATCTGATCTATCTCAGAAAAATATTCTTGTAAAGGTGCAATACCGGCTTTGTCAATTCCCATAGTATCCATACCACTTGAATAATAATCGCCAATTTTTTGTTTTAGGCTGCCTTTGTCATTTGTACTGCCGGCTGCTGTTTGACAAATCTGCAAAATCGTTGCGTTGATCGTATCGTTAATAGTTCTGAAAATACCATTACTGCGTTCGCTTGCAGGAATCGGATTTTGTGCAAACCAACGTCCGTTAGCAAACATAAAAAAATCTTCACCGGGACGAACACTGCTGTCAATGTGTTGCACCAACTCATCATGAGTCTGCACGGGTGTTTTTGAATTCTTACATGCAACAACAACTATTGCAACTGTTAATAAAGTGACTAATAATCGCATGGATATAAATTTAGGCTGCGAAGATAACTAACTGAACAATGAATATGCAGAAAAGAATTAGTTAAAAAAGATTATTCTTATACAGAAAAAAACTACTTTAGTGTTATAAACAAAATAAATATGAAAATACGTTATAAATTTCTTTCAATCTTATTAGTTATTTCCACATCAAATGTATTTGCATGGTGGAACGATATTTTAGTTTATAACAACAAACCGATTGCACAACATAGTATGGCGGCAAAAAGTAATGGCACATTGTACCTTGCTGTACCCGACAGCAGTGCGGGCATGTACTCCATCCAATTATTAAAATCAACCAACGATGGAAACACATGGCTTCCTGTAAGTAATGCAACAGGGCCAATGGCAACTGCCATTACAAAAACAAAAATGGTGCGAACTGGAAGTGACAGTGTTTATTGCTTGTATAGCACAACAGCTGGTGTATATTTATTAAATGTTGAAACAGGTATTATAGGTTCATTTACATCGTCTTCTGTTGCAGATTTTGATGCTGCAGGTTCACCGGCAGGCAACGTTATTTATTTGTTTGTTAATGAACCCATAAACTTTACCATAAAACGCTATACAACATAAGATGGTGGTTTAACCTGGGGCGGCAGCACTGCAACTGTAACATCGTCAGGGCAAACACCTAAAGTATATATGTCAGGTACACGTTTGATATTAAATTATTATGGTCCTGTAAATGCCGATCCTGCTACTTCNNGCTTTTATTGATATTGTTACCAATACCGCTGTAAAAAAGAAACAGTTCAAGACGGTTTACAATTATAATACCGTTTGGTTTTTCTTTACAGAAGGAGACACTTCCCAAGTAATAAAATGTCGTATCAGTACCGATAATGGAGATAATTACGGGGCCGAACAAATAGTTGCAGGCAATAATGGTTTTAGTAATTATAACTTTGATGCCTGTCATTATGAATTTTTTGGTGCCTGGGGTTGTTATTTAACTTACTATAACTCCAATGCTACACTACCACCAACTCCGTTTCCGATGATGTTTACCAATGCCTCGCTTAATAATCCTTCAGTATTCAGCACACCTGTTGCCTATAGTGATTTTAATATTGTTGACACACCTTCCTATCATTTACCTGTAATTTCGGCTTTTAGCGGAACTACCAACGATGTGGGTGTAGCATGGGTTGAAAACAGTGGTAACGGCAGTTGGGTTTACTTTGATAGAATGAGTGCTGCAACTGGGATTAACGAAGTAAAGAATGATGGATTTATTTCCGGTATTATATTCAATACTTCTGAACTGAATATTCATTTTGTTGAACAACCAAAAAACAAAATAATAATTCAACTATCTGATGTTACCGGAAAAATAGTTTACCATACTACTTCTGAGTTAAAAGAAAAATTCATTGCTATAAAGACACCGTCTTTAACAGCTGGCGCATATTTACTCCAGGTTAGTGATGGTGTACATTCAGCAACAAAGAAACTTATCCTAAGTAAGTAATCAGTCTTAATTCAGTATTTTAAAATAGTTTCCTGAATCATCACCTTTGCTGAAACCTAATGAGTTTATAAAGCGAATATGTCCGGCATGTGTCAGGTTCTTATAGGTTATCTTTTTTAATCCGTTTCTGATTAAGAAATCTTTCTCTAATTCAAATAAGAATTTTCCAACTTTATAATCTCTGTATTTTGGAATGGTATAATTCAATCTTACAGTTGCATTACCATCTTCTGACACATCAGCAATAAAAATATTGGCTGCTGTCATATCTCGAAATACTATAATTGCAAAGCCGGAAGTCCTATTGATTTCAAACTGAGGAAAATATTCCAATATCTCCTTCTTGTTTCGCTCAATAAATCGTTCTGCCAGTGGCTCACTTTCTTTAACGGGA
This sequence comes from Bacteroidetes bacterium UBA6661, assembly GCA_002455375.1. GTDB lineage: Bacteria > Bacteroidota > Bacteroidia > AKYH767-A > OLB10 > OLB10. Next base: position 22,872 of record DKKR01000045.1, on the reverse strand, counting down.
ATAACATCAAATGCTTCTTTACTTTTGTAAAGTTGTATTATCTGATAGATATTAATGACCATCAAAATTGCGTTGGCAATAACAACTGGCATTGAATTGATGAAATATCCATAAACAATAAATGCAATTTGCCCTGCCAGATTATACCATCTGAATTTAAAAGCATTGCTCATCAACAATGAAATAGCTAAAAATGCTGATGCAAGATATCCTATAAATACAATCATAGAATCAAATTTAAGTTATCAAAAAACTATTGTTGCTTAAAAACCGGTAAAAGAATAGCCACTACAACTGTTATCGTGAAAGAAAACAATAACAGTTTAAAATAATGGTAATAAAATATTATTCAGGATTTATTGAATCTCCCAAACTTCATTTCCTCTTAAAAGTTTATTCAAATCACCTTTTCCTTTTAATGAAATAACTGCTTCAACTTGTTGTATCAAATCATCTTCATAGCAACTTCTTTCTTCTTTATAGAACACACCAAATGGGCGGGGGAAGTGGCCTTCGTTGGCAGGATTATCAAAGAAACGTGCTAAAATTCCGGACTTCACTCTGTCGAACATATCATGAATCCAAAGGTCGTTAGTACTGATTCCCTTTTCAGCATGATTAACGATGACAGGTTTAAATCCATCAAGTTTAATTCCTAATTCCCCATTCTGACCAAACACCAAAGGTTTTCCATGCTCAACAAAAAGTGCTTCTTGTTTTTTAGATGCTTTTTCGGTAAACACTTCAAATGCACCATCATTAAATACGTTGCAGTTCTGATAAATTTCGAGGAAAGAAGTACCCTTATGCATTGCTGCCTGACGGAGCATTTCTTTCAGATGTACAGGATCGCGATCCATGCTTCGTGCTACAAAAGTTCCATCGGCACCCATTGCCAAGGCAGCAGGATTAAAAGGATGATCAATAGAACCAAAAGGTGTTGACTTAGTCACTTTACCTGATTCTGATGTTGGTGAATACTGACCTTTGGTAAGCCCATATATCTGATTGTTAAACAACAGAACATTTACATTAAAATTTCTGCGCAACAGATGTATGAAGTGATTTCCACCGATAGACATTGAGTCGCCATCACCTGTTACAATCCAAACACTAAGATCTTTGCGTGCAGCTTTTAGTCCACTCGCTATAGCAGTTGCTCTTCCATGAATAGAGTGCATGCCATAGGTCTCCATATAATATGGAAAACGTGACGAGCATCCAATGCCTGAAATAAAAACAATCTGTTCACGTGGCAGACCCAACTCAGGAATAACGGTCTGTACCTGCTTTAATATTGAATAATCGCCACATCCCGGACACCAACGTATATCCTGATCGGTTACTAAATCTTTTGAAGTATATAACGGTGTGGGTGTTGTTGCAGTTGCTTCCATAAAAATACTATCTATTAAAAACTGATTTAAATTTTACTTTTTTACTATTTCATTAATTCAACAATCTTCTCTTTGATTTCAGTTGCGGAAAACGGTATTCCCATTACTTTATTGAGGCTGATTGCAGGTATCATAAACTTATCCCTAACAACTCTTGAAAGTTGACCCATGTTCATTTCAGGCATCAACACTTTGTCATATTTAAACAACATTTCACCGAAATTTTTTGGGAATGGTTTCAGATAAGTAAGATGTGCATGAGCAACATCATATCCTTCGCTACGTGCCATCTGACAAGCTGTTTTAATAGCACCATAGGTACTACCCCAACCTACAATAAGTAATTTGCCTTTTTCAGGTCCGCTATCTAACTGCTGCAATGGAATGCTGTCAGCTACCTTTTCCACTTTAGCTTCGCGCATTTTAACCATAAACTGATGGTTGTCGTTGTCGTAGCTTATATTACCTGTTTCATGCTGCTTTTCAAGACCACCTATGCGATGTTCAAGTCCTTTTGTGCCCGGTATTGCCCATGGGCGTGATAATTTTTCATCACGTTTATAAGGAAGGAAGTGCTCTCCATTTGTTTCAGTTGCATATTTCACTTTGAATTCTCTTAACTGATCGGCAGAAGGAAATTGCCATGGCTCAGCACCATTAGCAATATAACCATCAGAAAGAAAAATAACAGGTGTCATATATTCAATAGCTATACGGCAGGCTTCATAAATTGTATTAAAGCAATCTGCAGGAGATGACGATGAAACAACAGGCATAGGTGCTTCTCCATTTCTGCCATAAAGTGCCTGCATCAAATCACTTTGTTCTGTCTTGGTTGGCAATCCTGTTGAAGGACCTCCACGCTGAACATTAATAATCACCAGTGGAATTTCAAGCATTGTAGCTAAACCCATAGCTTCACCTTTTAGTGCAATACCGGGTCCTGATGACGATGTAACTCCCAATGAACCACCAAATGATGCACCTATTGTTGCACAAACGGCTGCGATTTCATCTTCGGCCTGAAATGTTTTTATTCCAAAATTTTTATACTTAGAGAGTTCATGCAAAATGTCTGATGCAGGAGTAATTGGATACGTTCCAAAAAACAAATCTATTCCTCCTTTTTGTGCAGCAGCAATTAAACCTATTGCCGTTGCCTGATTTCCCATGATGTTACGATAAACACCGGGCTTCATTTTTGCAGGCTGAACAGTAAATCGTGTACGGAAAGTTTCTGTTGTATCACCATAGTGATAACCGGCTTTCAACACCTTAATGTTTGCATCAAGTATAGCTTGTTTTTTTCCAAATTTTTCTTCCAGAAATTTTATACTGTTGTCGAGCGAGCGGTTGTACATCCAATATAGAAACCCAAGCACAAACATGTTTTTGGCACGGTCTATTTCTTTGGTACCTAAGCCTGAATCAACCAATGCAGCACGTGTCATTTTTGTGACATCAATCACTACCAGATTATATTTACCTAATGAACCATCTTCAATAGGATTTTGACCATCAGGATATTTTGCTAATCGCAAATTCTTCGGATCAAATCCATCGCTGTTGGCAATGATTGTTCCTGAGTCTTTAAGATTTTTAAGATTTACTTTTAATGCTGCTGCATTCATTGCCACAAGTACATCACATTTATCTCCAGGAGTAAAAATGTTTACACTTCCGAAATGCAACTGATAGCCTGAAACACCTGCAACAGTTCCTTGCGGAGCACGAATTTCTGCCGGAAAATCAGGAAATGTACTTAAATCATTTCCAAACAATGCGGCTGTGTTTGTAAATTGCGTTCCGGTCAACTGCATTCCATCACCGGAATCACCGGCAAATTTTATGATTACCTGGTCTAATACCTCGTTTGTCTTACTCATTTTAATAAAAATTACTGAACACAAAAGTAATGGTTTATTTGCTAAGGAAAGTATGTATTGAGATGATTTTTTAAACCATCAACTTTCTCCTAAAAACGGTATCCTACACTCAGGCTCACAAGATTATAAAAACCCATATAAAAAGTCTCGGAGCGGGAGTCTGAATTATTATCAATCACCTTGATATCATTCTTTTTTCTCACACTATAATGATAGATTGCAGGAGCAATTTTTGTTGACAAAACAAACTGGCTTACAGGAACATAATACATTCCTACTGCCAAGGCAAGACCGGTATTATGATAGTTTCGCAATGCACCATTGTCATAAGCAGTTTTATTCACTATATGAAAAAGAACCGGCCCGTAAATGAGCCCTGAAGTTGGATTTTTTGACCCGGCAAGAAAGCCAATATGAAAACCATAACGTGTTACACCTCCTTTTGCAGGTGCCAAAAAGTTGATTCCTGCTAATGCACGGATACGTTGTCCGGCAACAATGGAATAAGTCAAACTTTCATGAAATAAAAAATTCTGATCCGGCACCTTAGAAAAATTAGGAACTAACCTGCTGATAGTAACATCAAGTCCATGTGTACGATTTGTGTTACGACTTCTTTGAGCCATACTACTCAAAACAGAACAGACTACAAATATTATAGTGAAAAGATTTTTCAATTGCCTGAATTCATAATTACTTATGCATTGTTGCAAATATCGTTTTATTTGTAATACATCAATTTTTACAATTTAATGTATTGCATAAGCTTGATGTTATCTGGCATGCTCTATGGATTTCCCATAAACAACACAGCTGCCCGAATCGGGCAGCCGTTTAATTAGATAGCTTCAATTTAAAACGACAAAGAAGCGCCAGCCAGCAATTGCAACCTGTAAGATGGGTAGTTATACCATTTAAAATACTGTACCACACCAATGTTGTTGATATTAAGAAATACAGACACCATTTTTGAGTAGCGGTATTCAACAGAAAGATTAGCATCAAAATAGGGCTTTAAGCGCTGGAATGAGTCACCATTATAAGCAGCTGCAAATCGTTCGCCACGATAAAACATATCGGTTTTAAAGAGGATTTTCTCTCTCAGTAAAACATATCCGCCTAAGTTAATTTCTACAGCAGGAACAAACCATGCCTTTGCAAGTCCATCGGGCTTATTATTGGTGTAAGTTGCGCCAATATGTGCATTGAATTTTTCATTGCGCTCAAATACCAATTCACCATTTAAAGTAATCACATCAGCATCGCTGTAAACAGTAGAGAAGGTTGTATAGTTTAAAGCACCTGTAGAATCGTTTTCAAAGTAAACTGCATCTTTTAATCTCTTGAAAGATGCTCCTGCACTAAAAAGAATTTCTTTATCTAACTTTATATTCAGTCCTCCTGAAACATCAAACTTTTTGTTTGTATTTCCGGGTATAACAAAATCACCTGTAAATGGATTTTCCGCAGTCATTGCCTTATAGGTGTTCTTTTGCATAGCTCCTGAAAGCTGCGCATGTATCATCAAAACATCACTGGCCAGTTTATATCGGGCTTCTACGTGTGGATACAAATGAAACTTAGCTGCACTGTTTGCCTCCCATTCTGTATTGACACCACCAATTAAACGAAACTCCGGAAACTCAAGTGTGTAGCGTGGATAAACACCCACAATAGTGTTTTTAACTAATGTATCAAAAGGAAGTTTTGTGCGGGAATAATCAATTTTAATGTCTGCAAATGCATCTCTGTCAGCAATTTTACGCTGTANNCCTGCATCAAACTTATATGTTGACTCCTGCTTTGAAAAATTATCAAATCCTACTTCACCTGCAATACCACTAAACAACTGACGTGTTTCAGCTTTGCTATATACAGTTGACTTTCCATCATAACCAAAAAAACGATACACATCTCTGTCGAAATTTAATTTTGTTCTGAGCGTACCGTAATCAGTAAATTTTTTACCGAATAACTCAAGCGCATTCTCACTATTGTCAGTCTTGCCGTAGTTTTTAATTTTTCCTGTTGATGAATGATGTTTCAGATGTATTCCTGCATCAAATTCCTTTGACCGTAGTGCATTAAAAAACAATTCAGCATAGGGAGTGTTGTGTGTTCCATATCCTCCACGCACATAGCCTTTATGCAGCAGTTTTATTTCATCATCTTTAATTTTAACAGGTTTTATTGGTGAAGTATTAAAAGGTAAATCAGCACGCTTACCTTCTATGGTATATTTAAATTTCACTTCTTTGATTGATGATGTATCGGCACCCGGCATATCACTAATCTTTACTGCATCAGACAATGTCGGTTGATAGTCTTTAACAACAATAATATTCTCATCACCAATATTTTTAATGGTGTCGCGTGTTTGTGCCTTCGACTGTAAAAAAGCTAGGCCTAATGCACCAAAGAATATTGTTTTCTTTAACATGATTGCTGTATTCATTCCTGATTCGATTGTTGAATTAGTTTTCATTGTTTTCCTCCTCCTTAGGTTGTTGTGGTTGAGGAACACCCTCTGTTGTTATCAGCACATTTAACTTTTCTGTTGCAATTTGCTTCAGGTCTTCGGGGTCTGAAGGGTTCTTTTCATAGTTATCAATAATACTTTGATAGGTCTGTTTAGCCTGAAAATTATCTTTCAGAGCAACATAATTATCGCCTAAGAGAATAAACGCTTTGCCAATCCAATAATCATAAGAAGGAACTTGTTTAATCACTTCAAAACATTTTTTCTGCGACTCTTTGTAATTGCCCCATTTGTATTGAATAAACGCAAGCGTATATTTTGCCTCTGCCACAACTTCACTGTTACTACCCTTAGCAATCAAATTAAATTCTTTGGCTGCCGCAGCATAATCCTTTGCTTCCATTGAGCAACGTGCTTTTATCAATCTTGCTTCTGAAATAACTGTTGGATCTGTCTTATCGTTGGACAGTAGCTTATCGGCATATACTATTGCCTGACTGCAATTCTTCAATTTATCGTAACTCCGCATAGAGCCTGTTTGTGCTATCAATAAATTGTCAGCATAGTCGGCATTAGATTCCAATCGCTGATAGGCAGTAAGCGCCTGATCATAATTTTTCTGTGTGTAATAAATAGCCGATGATCTGATGAGTGAGCGTTCAGTAAATAGATTCTTTGTGGCATTATTTACTATTTCATAACCTTTAAGTGCATTGGTGTAGTCTTTTGCCATGTATTCACATTCTGCTTTATAAAAAGTTGCATTCAAGATGTAGGAACCATTAGGGAATCGCGACATATATTGTGCAAAATCATTAGAAGCATTTTTATAATCACCTTTCATATAGCGTTGCTCTGCTGCTTCATAGGTAATAGAATCCTGTGCGCCACTGCTGACTGTATTATTAGGAATTTTCTTTACATAATCGAAATAGGCATTGGGATTTCCCTGAGCTACATAAATATTTTTAATTTGATTTAATGCCTCGACCGATTCCGGTGTTGATGGATACTTTGTTACAACCTGCTTAAATGTTTCGATTGCTTTTTCATCATTTTTATTATTAAAATAAATGAGACCTTTATTGAGCAATGATTTTTTAATATACGGACTGGTCGGATATGAACTGATGAGTTTATTGTAAGNNTTGTAAGCCAACTCTGCTTCATCATCCTGATCGAGTACCATCAACGCTTTGGCTCTTTCAAAATAAGCATCATCGGCATAATTTGATTTTGGATATGTTGTAATCAACTGCTGCATAGCATCAGCTTTTGCTCTGTTATTACCATTTATACCAAGAATGATTCCACGCTGAAACAGTGAGTAATCAGAGGAAGAAGCTTTTGAACCTACTGCCTGTGAATAAAAATTTTCGGCATTGGCAAAATCACGTTGCATAAAATAAGCATCACCGATACGCACCAATGCATCATTGTAGCGATTGTTGTCTGTCTCACCTCTTGATGCTACATACTTGCGAAACCAAGTTGCTGCTTCTTTGTAATTTCCTTTCTTGTAATAACAATAGCCCATGTCGTAATTTGAGCGATTATAAAAGCTGAGCTTCAATGCAGCGGGTGTGAAAATAAAAATACGGTACTCTTTTATAGCATCATCATATTTACCCTGATTGTACAATGCTTCCGACTTCCAATAAATAGCCTGTGCCTGAATGAGTGGATCTATGTTGGTAGTAATAGCTTTATTAAGCAACCTGATTGACTGTTCATAGTCGCGGTCGTTGAATAATTCAACAGCACGGTAATATGCCACTTTCTGGTAGGCAGCGTTTCCTGTTGCAGTTCTGTTTTTGATTTTATCTAATGCAGCTAATGCTTCTTTATAGTTTCTTGTCTGCATATAGATCGTTGCAAGCAACTCCGTTATCTCATCCTTATGTTCGGACTTTGGATATTTAGTCATAAAATCATTCATCACTCTGATTGTTGATGACTGCATGTTAAGGTCAACAGAAAGTTTTGCGTAGTTAAACATGGCCTCTTCCTGTATCTGCGGATCATAACTCATCTTCGATGCAGACTCAAAAGCCGTTAATGCACCTTGCTTATCGTCAGTTTTCAGAAAACAATCTGCAAGATGAAAATAAGCATTCTGTGCGAGTTTGTCCTTGGGGTTAAGCACCTGCTTGAGGTAGTCAATTGCCTTTGCATAATCATTAAGCATGTAGTAGCAAAAACCAACCTGATATTTCTCCTGTCTTGTTGTCTGTGGAGTATTTTTAGAGTAGTCTTCAAAATAACTGATAGCTTTTGCATAGTTGCCTTTACGATAAAATGACTCAGCAACAATCCTGATAATCTCTGTCTTATTTTGTGTATTCTCTACTTTCAATACCGGTATTGCATAATCAAGTGCTTCATCATACTTCTGTTGATCAAAATAAATTTGTGTGATATACAATGGCACTAAAGGGCCGAATGATTCTGAATTTTTTAGTTTCATGAATTGTTCCAATGCTGCCTTATTGTTATTTCTTGAATATTCAACATGTGCATTGTAGTATTGTGCCGCTGTCTGATATTTTGATTCAACATTGATGATCTGCGATAAACTTTTCCCTGCCTTATCATAGTCCTTTCGTGTGAAATAGCTATACCCCTTCTTAAAATAATATTCTATTACTTCGTCATTCTTCAGGTAGGCAACATCTACTGCTTCAAAATGAGTGATGGCATTGCGATACTTCCGTTGCTTGTAATAAATGCGTCCAAGTTGAAATTGTGCCAATGAAACATTAATACTCTGTGGATACTTACTGATAAAATCTGTCAGTAAAAATTCTGCATCAGGATGGTACAACTCTGCTGCACATAAACCAATATAATACATTGCATCCTGACGTGCTGCTTCTGAAATTGGTTCTTCCAATGCTTTTGTAAACTCCTCGCGCGCTGCACTGAATTTTTCTTTGCGCAGCAAATCCAATGCGGATTTATAACGCCATTCCACATCGGTGTAAATGCCGGTTTGTTGTGCCAACGACATCAGTGGAAAAAACAATAACATTAAATAGATACTTCGCCTGACCATTCTTACCATGTTTAATTGCTGATTTGAGATAAAATGCAAAATTATTGATGTGCTTAGGGTACTTATGTTTTTAAACCTGATTATTCATCTTTTTATGAACAGAAAATTGAGGATAACTAACCTGTTTTTCAGTGATAAAACTTCTGATAACTGATGAATAATCACCCTAAAATCATCTGAATAAAAAATCATTGAAACTATTTACCGGAATAAACGTATAGGCTTCTAAAAAATTATCCAAAATGAACAAATCATTTATTTACGGAATAGTTGCACTTGCAATCGTAATAAGTATTTCATCTTGCAAAAAAGATAAAAGTGATGCTGACTATGATTACTCAATGGCAACCGATATGTCTTTAGCAGAAAACACCATGGAGGAAGTCACTAAAATGGCTGATCAGGCTGGGGATTACGGACAGCTGATGACATACAGAAATAGTGCTCCAGCTACGGTTACTGTTATCGGATGCGCAGCAGTGACGATTGAAAATGTAACTGCAACCATCAAAAAAATGACTCTTGACTTTGGTGCAACTGATGTTACCTGCATAGATGGTAAAAGAAGACGTGGAAAAATTCTCGTTCAATATGAAGGGAATTATCGCGATGCAAATCATGAGCATACTATAAGCTTTGAAAATTATTTTGTGAATGATTACAAAACTGAGGGAACAAGAAAAATAACCAATACCGGAAAAAACAATCAAAATCAATCTGTTTTTGCCATCACAGCAGATATCAGCATCAGTAATCCCAATGGTAAAACCATGACATGGCAAAGTCAGCGTACCCGCACTTGGATTGCCGGAGAAAACACCACTTTCAATACTGATAGTCTTAATGGTGTAAAGGATGATATATACGCTGTTACCGGCAGCGGCAGCGGAAAATCATTTAACGGAACGTCTTTCAGCGCCAATATTACCGAGCCTTTGACAGTTTCTTTACAATGTCGCTTTATCACTAAAGGCAAAGTGGAACTAACTCCGGGTGAACAGGCTATTCGATACATTGACTACGGTGACGGCACTTGTGATGCTATTGCAGCAATAACCATCAACGGAGTAACATACTATCGTGAAATACCCTAAACGTTTGTTTACTCAAAAAAAATTACCCGCCATAGTGCGGGTTTTTTATTATCTGAAACTAAAATGTAAAACTTGCCATGAGCAAATTCAAATCACGAAAAGGCAAACGATACAAATCGCTGACATATTTATTTGTTACCGTACCCCTGAACAGATAAACTCCGGAACGAAAAGAAGCATCTTTCCACAACAATCCTTCTAATCCGCCATGTTCACCAACATTCAACAGTATGGGCGTAAAAATATTGCTCAAAGCATGCGAAGCTGTTTTAGCTACACGGCTTGCAATATTAGGAACACAATAATGCACCACACCATATTCTCTGAATGTGGGCTGAGTGTGATTGGTTGGTTTAGATGTTTCGAAACATCCGCCCTGGTCAATGCTGACATCAATAATTACAGAACCAAATTTCATCTCGCTGACCATCTCTTCTGTAACTACAATTGGTGTACGTCCCGTTCGTGCATGTAAAGCACCAATGGCAACATCACAAGTACGCAGCGCTTTAAGCATGGTGGACTGTGTTAATGTACTGGTAAAAACATGTTCACCAAGATTTCTGATTACACGCCTGAGTTTGTACATATTGTCATCAAAAATTTTGACATCAGCACCGAGTCCCATAGCTGTGCGTGCAGCATTTTCACCTACCGTGCCGGCACCAAGTATAACAACTTCTGAAGGGGGTACACCTGCAATGCCTCCAAGCAACTCTCCCTTTCCTCCTGTAGTGTTACTCAATAATTCTGATGCAATCAGTATGGAAGTACGACCCACAATTTCACTCATGGCTTGTATTACCGGCATGAGTGATGAGTCGTCTTTCATATACTCATAACCGATTGCTGTAATTTTCTTCTTGGCCATTTTGAGAAAGAAATCTTTACTCTGCATATTAACCTGCAATACAGAAAATAAAGTCTGTTTATCATGCATTAAGTCTAGCTCATCATTGGTAGGTGCTGCGATTTTTATGATAATATCTGCAGTATAAACTTCTTTTGCGCTATAAACAATTCTTGCACCTGCTTCGCTATAATCTGTATCAGTAAAATTTGCAGAGTCACCGGCACCGGTTTCAACCATTATCTGATGTCCATTACTTGTTAGCACGGCCACCGAATCGGGTGTTAATGCAATACGATGCTCCTGAAATGAAATTTCTTTTGGAATACCAATCAGCACTTCTCTTTTTGTCTTCTGTACTTCGAGCATGCTTTCACGTGGAAGCAAAACCGATTCTGAAGAAAACATTCCACCACTCTTTGACGCAGTTGTCATATCGTAACAATTATGGTGCGAATTTCGTCTTTCGCATCCACTTGCACAAGCGTATAATCAAAATTTATAATTCCTTCTATCTTTTCAGGCCATTCAATAAAACAACGGTGCCCACCGAAAAAATATTCTTCATAACCCATATCATAAACTTCTCGCAGGTTATTGATTCTGTAAAAGTCGAAATGATAAATCACTTCATTGGCAGCATGATATTCGTTGACAATGGAGAAAGTGGGACTGCTGACATTGTCAGCCACATTAAGTTGCTTACACAGCGCTTTGATAAGTGTTGTCTTGCCTGCCCCCATCTCACCTTTAAACAATACTATTTTACTTTCTCCAATCACGGCAAGAATTTGTTTTGCAACACTGTTTAACTCATCCGGTGAGTTACAAAAAAAAACATGCTCACTCATTACTTTTATTTGCTAACCAATGAAACAAATGGCACAATCATTTCTTCAAGTGAAATACCTCCATGCTGAAATGTATTTCGATAATGATTTACGTAATAATTGAAGTTGTTGGGATATGCAAAAAACTTATCTTGTTTAGCAAAAACAAAAGCTGTACTCACATTCAGACGTGGCAACAGTGCATCAGCAGGATTTTTTATTTCAAACACATCGCGCTTTTCATAATTCAGATTTTTCCCCTGCTTATAGCGCAAGTTGGTATTGGTGTTTCTGTCACCAATTATTTTTGATGGTTCTTTAACTCTGATGGTACCATGATCAGTTGTGATAATGAGTTTTACATTTTTTTGTGCAATGCGTTTCAATGCCTCAAGCAATGGCGAATGTTCAATCCAGGAAAGTGTGATGGAACGATATGCAGGTTCATCATCTGCAAGTTCGCGAATAACCTGCATGTCTGTACGCGCATGCGAAAGCATATCTACAAAATTATAAACAATAACATTGAGTTTGTTGCCAAACAAATTGGGAATATTGTCAACCAGCTCCTTCCCTGCATCAAGGTTGGTGATTTTTGTATAGGATGATTTTATATTTTTTCTTAAACGGCTGATCTGATCTTTCAGCAAATCTTCCTCATGTAAATTTTTACCGCCTTCATCATCATCATTGACCCACCATTTTGGATGCATTTTTTCAATGTCGGCAGGCATAAGTCCTGCAAACAGACTGTTGCGTGCATACTGTGTTGCAGTAGGCAAAATACTGAAATAAGTATCTTCTTCTGTCACTCTGAAAAGTTCACTGATGATAGGCTCAATAACTTTCCACTGATCAAAGCGCAGGTTATCAATCAGAATAAAAAAAACAGGCACATCCGATGTTTCTGCAACAGGAATTACTTTTCGTTTAAGCACATGCTGCGACATGAGAGGTGCATTGTTTTCCGGATTTCTTATCCAGTTGAGATAGTTGCTCTCAACAAATTTTGAAAACAACCTGTTGGCTTCCTCTTTTTGTTGTATCAGAATTTCAAACATGCTTTCATCTCGGACTTTATCGAGTTGCAATTCCCAGTAAACAAGTTTTTTATATAACTCAGCCCACTCTGCATGCCCAAGTCTGTCGCCTAACATCATACCTATCTGTCTGAACTCCTGCTGATATTGTGTGTTTGTTTTTTCACTGACCAATCGCTTGTTGTCAAGATTCTTTTTCAGTGACAATAAAATCTGATTCGGGTTTACAGGTTTTATCAGATAATCTGCAATCTGCGAACCAATGGCATCTTCCATAATAGACTCTTCTTCACTCTTGGTAATTAGAACAACAGGAATATTACTATTGATGCTCTTAATGCGCATCATCGTTTCAATGCCACTGAGTCCGGGCATATTCTCATCTAAGAAAACGATATCGAAGGGCTCTTTCCTGAAAATCTCTAATGCATCGTTTCCGCTGTTTGCTGTAACCGTTTCATAACCTTTATCATTAAGAAATAAAATGTGTGGCTTTAACAAATCTATTTCATCATCAGCCCAAAGTATGCGTTGCTTTTCCATTTTTTATATTGCTCTAAATTACAAATTAAAACAAAACGTCTGCTTGTTTATTATATTGAGTTATAAAAATCTTTTCTACCATAAAACTTTCATGTCCTTTGGATAATATACTGAAAAGATTGATCCTAAGGTCAAAATGCGACAACATAAACAGTTCTTTAACAAAAAAAGCCTGTGCATACAAACAATTATTAAAAATGATAACCGCCTAAAATTCAGTATTAATACTTTTTAACAACAATTGAAGAAATGAAAAATGAAGCATCCACACCACTTATCTTTGCCCCCTGAATTTTTTAACAGATACTTGTTTAAAAGGAATTTTGTTAAAGCAAAACGGTCTGTATTAAAAGTATAATTTCAGCAATCGGTCAATGTATTGCATTGCAACCAATTTATTTAATTTTAAAGAACTAAGAAAATAATCGAAGCATGTCAAAAAAAGTTGCACATAATTACACAGAAGACAGCATTCAAAGTTTAGACTGGAAAGAGCATATCCGCCTCAGGCCCGGAATGTATATTGGCAAATTAGGCGATGGGTCTTCGCGCGATGATGGTATTTATGTTTTATTGAAAGAGGTTATAGATAATTCCATTGATGAATATGTGATGGGATATGGAAAGCAGATTGATGTTACAGTAGAAAACGGAAGTGTTACTGTTCGTGATTACGGTCGTGGCATACCATTAGGTAAAGTTGTGGACTGTGTTTCCAAAATAAATACCGGTGGAAAATATGACTCACAGGCATTTCAGAAATCTGTTGGACTCAATGGTGTAGGTACTAAAGCAGTGAATGCACTTTCAACTTATTTTAAAGTGCAGAGTGTGAGAGAAGGTAAAACGACTATTGCAGAATTTGAAAGAGGTGAATTAAAAAAACAGCAAAAAGAAAAATCATGCGATCTTGCTGACGGCACTCTGATTAGTTTTATTCCTGACAACGAAGTGTTTATTGACTACAAATTCAACAGTGAGTTTATTGAAAGAATGTTGAACAATTACGCTTTTCTGAATGTAGGTTTAAGGTTAAACTTCAACGGCAAAGAATTCTTTTCGCAAAACGGATTGCTTGACTTGTTGAAAGCAAACCTGAGTGAAGAAGTACTCTATCCTGCTGTGCATTTAAAAGACAATGACATAGAAATTGCCTTTACCCATACGCCAAGTTATGGCGAAGAATATTTTTCATTTGTAAACGGACAACACACAACACAAGGCGGAACTCACCTTGCAGCATTTAGAGAAGCAGTAGTTAAGACAGTACGTGAGTTTTACAAAAAAGAGTTCGACCCAAGTGATGTGCGCGAAGGTATTGAAGCTGCTGTAAGCATTCGTATTCAGGAGCCGGTTTTCGAGTCGCAGACAAAAACAAAATTAGGCTCACAAAATACTTATCCTAACGGTCCTTCATTGCGCAACTGGATTAACGACTTCGTTAAAACCAACCTCGACAATTACCTTCACAAGCATCCTGAAACTGCCGAAATCTGGTTGAAAAAAATTCAGCAAAGCGAGCGTGAAAGAAAAGAAATTGCTGGTATAAAAAAACTTGCTAACGAACGTGCAAAAAAGGCAAATCTGCACAATAAAAAATTACGTGATTGCCGTACACACCTTAACTCCAAGTCGCCTGAAAGATTTGAATCAACGCTGTTTATTACAGAGGGCGACTCGGCAAGTGGTTCTATAACTATATCTCGTGATGTAAACACACAAGCTGTTTTCAGTTTAAAAGGAAAACCTTTGAATTGTTTTGGTCTGACTAAAAAAATTGTTTACGAAAACGAAGAGTTTAATCTAATGCAAAATGCATTAAACATTGAAGACGGACTTGACGAATTACGCTACAACCGTATCGTAATTGCCACCGATGCCGATGTTGACGGAATGCATATCCGATTGTTGTTACTCACTTTCTTTTTGCAATTTTTTCCTGAGTTGGTGAAAAATAATCACGTTTATATTTTACAAACACCGCTTTTCAGAGTAAGGAATAAAAAAGAAACAATTTATTGCTATAGCGAGCAGGAGCGTGTTGCTGCAATAGAAAAATTGGGAAGCAAACCTGAAATAACCCGCTTTAAAGGTCTTGGAGAAATTTCACCTGATGAATTTAAAAATTTCATTGGTCGTAAAATGCGCCTCGAACCTGTGCGTATTGAAGGCGAAGGTTCCGTTCAGCATTTGTTAGAATATTACATGGGTAAAAACACTCCGGAAAGACAGGAATTTATTATCGGCAATCTGAAACTAGAAGAAGAGTTAGAACCTGAAATTGCAGAAGCATAATTGAAATTAATTTGATTTATTTCACCGTCACCGGACACAAAAAAGTAACTAATGAGCAAAAAAAATATTAAACCTGTAAAATCACCTGTAAACACTATTGTCGAACAACCGGCAACACACATTTCAAACATGTATCAGACCTGGTTTTTAGACTATGCCTCGTATGTAATTCTTGAACGTGCTGTTCCCTATCTCGATGACGGACTAAAACCTGTTCAACGCAGAATCCTGCACAGCATGTGGGAAATGGAAGATGGCAGATACAACAAAGTAGCCAACATTATTGGTAACACCATGAAATATCACCCTCATGGTGATGCTTCAATTGGTGATGCACTGATTCAGATTGGTCAGCGCGATTTACTAATTGACATGCAGGGTAACTGGGGAAATATTTACACCGGTGATGCCGCTGCTGCTTCACGTTATATTGAAGCACGCCTGTCAAAGTTTGCATTAGATGTGGTTTATAATCCAAAGACTACTGTTTGGCAGCTTTCATATGATGGTAGAAATAAAGAACCGGTTTCTCTTCCTGTAAAATTTCCATTGCTGTTGGCATCAGGCATTGAAGGAATTGCCGTTGGTCTGGCCTGTAAAATCTTACCACACAATTTTTGTGAGTTGATACAAGGCTCTATTGATGTTTTACGTAATAAGAAAACAAACATCCTTCCCGATTTTGCCACCGGTGGCATTGCCGATTTCAGGAATTACAATGAAGGATTGCGTGGTGGTAGAATAAAGGTACGTGCTGTCATCGAGCAGAAAGACAAAAAGACATTGCTGATTAAACAGATTCCTTTTGGCACAACAACCTCTTCGCTAATTGACTCTATCCTTTCGGCAAATGACAAAGGAAAAATCAAAGTAAAAAAGGTTGAAGACAACACTGCTGCAGAAGTTGAAATAGCTATTTATCTACATCCGGACTCCAGTGAGGATATTGAAAAAACAATAGAAGCACTTTATGCATTTACTGATTGTGAAGTGAGCATTGCTCCCAACAGTTGCGTGATTCGTGATGGCAAACCGGAATTTCTGAATGTGAATGACATTCTGAAAGAATCAACTTACAATACACTGGAATTATTGAAACGTGAATTGGAAATTGAGTTGAGCGAGTTGATGGAAGATTGGCATTTTTCATCTCTTGAAAAAATATTTATCGAAAACCGTATTTATCGAAAAATAGAAGAATGCGAAACCTGGGAAGCAGTAATTCAGGCAATTGACAAAGGACTGAATCCGTTTAAGAAATTACTGAAGCGCGAAGTCACCGAAGATGATATTGTAAAACTTACTGAAATAAAAATCAAACGCATTTCAAAATTTGATGCTAAGAAAGCTGACGAACATATTAAAGCACTTAACGATAAAATAAAAGTCGTAAAAGATAATCTTAAAAATCTGACACCTTATGCTATTGCTTATTTTAAAGATTTACTTAAAAAATACGGTAAAGGCAAAGAGCGTAAAACTGTAATCAGCGAAGAAGGATTTGAGCAGATTGAAGTTAGAAAAGTTGTTATCAATAATGCCAAATTATACGTAAATCGTGAAGAGGGATTTGCTGGCTACGGTCTGAAAAAAGATGAACTTGTTAGTGAATGTTCAGATATTGATGATGTTTTGGCCATAACCGGTGATGGAAAATTTGTAGTGAACCGAATATCTGATAAAAGTTATTATGGTAAAGACATTCGTTTCATCAAAGTGTTTGAGAAGAATGATGAAAACACCGTTTACAACATGGTATATAGAGATGGTGCGCGAGGTGATTTGTTTATCAAACGTTTTTCGATTGGAGGCATCACGCGCGAAAAAATTTATGATCTTACAAAAGGAACAGAAAACTCAAAGATTATCTATCTCGGTATTTCGGGAACTGACAATGCGCCAACCATTCAAATTGTGCTGAAGCCACGTCCTAAATTAAAAAACACAATGTTTAATGTCAACTTTAACGAGATGCTGATAAAAAACCGTTCTGCTGTTGGAAATATTCTCACCAAATTTCCCGTTCACAAAATCACAGAAGTTGGCAAAGGAAAATCAGAAGCTTCTGCAGTAAAAAGTTCTGAGCCTTCAAAAAAAAACGACAAGGAAAGTGAACCTGAACTCTTTGAGTTTCCAAAAGAAAAAAGCCCTGCCGAACAGGTAAAAACACCTACACAAAAAGTACAGATGAAAATGGAAATCTGATTCATGCGTCAACAAACATTACTTAATCATATAACCGGCATCATTGCCGGTTTTGATTTTTCTGTACCCTTGCATCATTATCTGAAAAACCATTTCAGGCAAAACAAGCAACTTGGCAGTCGCGACAGAAAAATAATTTCATCAGGATGCTATGACTACTATCGCTATGCTTTACTTCTGCCCAATAGAAGTGTTGAAGAACAATTGGCATTGAGCTTTTCTATTACTAATGAAAAAAATTTATTAAGTGACTATTTATCTGAAAAATACCAGATTGCAAAAAATGAATCAAACAGCCTTTCTGAAAGGCTGGAATTTATCCGAAAACAAGACGGAATAACTCCTGATGTAGCCTTTTCATTCTTAGATTTACTATCAAAAGAAATAGATAAAGAAGCATTTGCTGCATCAATGTTTCAACAACCATTAGTGTGGATAAGAATACGCAAAGGTTTTGAAAAATCTGTATTAGATGAATTAAAGTTAAAAGAAATTATCTCCTTTCAAAGCACTGAAAATGCACTTGGTTTTGCTCCTGCCATACCACTTACTGCACTTGAATCTTATCTGAAAGGACATTTTGAAATACAGGACTTATCTTCACAACAAACACTATCGTTGCTTCCCGACAACTGCGGGCAGCGTATGTGGGATTGTTGCAGTGGATCAGGAGGCAAGACATTGTTATTGGCCGACCGTTTTCAAAAGGCTGCTTTTTTACTTACCGACCTACGCACTTCATCACTGCAAAATGCAGAAGAAAGATTAAAAAAAGCTGCTGTCAGAAATTATAAAACGATGCAGGCCGATCTTACAAAAGACTTAAACTTCAATGAAAAATTTGATGTAATTATTGCCGATGTACCCTGTAGTGGCTCCGGCACATGGAGTCGCACTCCGGAAAACTTTTGGAATTTCGATAAAAATAAAATTAAGGATTATGCAAACCTTCAATTTACTATTACGAAAAATGCAACAAAACATCTAAAAAATAATGGACTGTTTCTGTACTTGACTTGCTCTGCCTTTGGAATGGAAAACGAAGAAAATACCAAGCGTATTGCAAAACATTGCAATCTTAATATTGTGGAGCAAACATTTTTCCATGGATACAAACATCAATCCGACACTATGTTTAGTTGTTTGATGAAGTTGAAAAGTTAAGTGGAAAAGGTCATCTATTATAATTACTTTTGTTGTCAATAATTATCGAAAAAATCAATAAATAAAATTAAATGATGAAAAAAATATACCTGCTTCTTATCGGTGTTTTTGTATTAAATATTTCGCAAGCATGCGATACTACATCCATTGCAAAAACTCAATGGACAGTAAGTTATGTTGACAGCGAAGAACTTGTAGGCGAAGGCCCAAATAATGGTCATGCTACACATTGTATTGACAACGACACTGCTACCTTCTGGCATACCAAATGGCAGGGAATAACTACTCCATACCCTCATGAAATTCAAATCAACCTAGGTGCTGTTTATCCTGTTAATGGTTTTAGTTTTTTAACACGTGACAACAACACCGGTGGAAGAGTAAAAAATTTTCATTTTTATCTGAGTAACGATAGCATCACATGGGGTAGTCCACAAGCTGCTGGTGTTTTAATTTATCCAAATCCCAACAGCGGTGCTCAACAGACTGCTGCAATTTATTTTGGTGCCGTTAATGCACAATACATCAGGTTAGTTTTCGACTCAAGCTATTCCGGCATTCATGTGATGTGTGCAGAACTCAACGTATTTCAGGATTTGAGCTGCGGTGCTACCGGTCAAAACAATCAAATTATATCACTCAATCCGGTACCTAAGCAATCTACCGTTTCAACGCCAATTACATTAACAGGTACCACAACATCAGGACTGCCTATCTCCTACTCTATTGTATCAGGTCCTGCAACTATAAATGGTGATACTTTGACTTTGACAGGCGCAACAGGCACTGTAATGGTGCAAGCCGATCAGGCAGGTAATGCATTATACTACCCGGCAAGTGCACAACTATCTTTTGATGTGATTGATTTAACTACCTACTTTCCTGCTGTAAGCAGCAAGCTTACCGGTGATTATGACTTGGAAATGCCGCAACTTTACCCCTATCTTTTGCATACCAATGCCAGCATTGCAGAACCTACTTTATTATCCATTGCCTCGGTAGAATACAATATCAACGGAGTAGTATTAAACACCATTTACAATGATGGCGACTATCAGGTTTGGTGGACACCACCTGCTTATGGCAACTACACCATTTACGTTACAGCAACAGGCAACAACGGAAACACCGATGTGGATACCATTAACCTGAATGTCACCAATACCTTTGCAACACAAAATGCACAAACCATCACCAACGGTGTCATTGATATGGGCACAATTGGCTCGCAATGGTTTTATGGCACCTATACGCTGCCACAATCAGTAGGCGTATATGATAGCATTGTTGCCAACCTGCACATCAGCTGCCCTGCAGTGCCCGGAGGATGCGATGACTGGGATCGTTTAGCATGGGTTGAATTTAAAGCTCCTAACGGTGAATGGATGGAGCTGTTTCGTTATATAACACCCTATCGTGTTGCGTGCAACCATCAGATTGATGTTACCGATTATGCATCGGTATTACAAGGAGAAATTGAACTGCGTATGTACATTGAAACCTGGGGAACGGGAGGATGGCAAATAAATCTTGACTTTGATTATTACGCTTCACCGCCTGCATTTCTATACTCAACCATTGAACAACTTTGGAAAGGTAACTATAACTTTGGTAACCCGCTCAATTTACAACCTATGGATACTGTTGTCATAAAACCCTATTCTAATGTATCAAAGGCTACGTTCAGATTAGTAACCACAGGACATGGCTGGGGTAGCAACAACACAGGCAATGCAGCGGAGTTCTACCATGCTATTCACGATTTAAAAATAAACAATGTGACCACATTTACTCAGGATTTATGGACAGACTGCAACCCCAATCCTGATGGCTGTACAGGACAACAAGGAACCTGGCAATACAACCGCGCAGGTTGGTGCCCCGGAACAATTCCTAAACCTTATTTCTATGATTTAACCCCATATTTATCGCAAGCACCTTTTAACTTCGAATATATTTTCCAAACCAGCTATCAGGATATATGTCATCCCAACAACCCGGCATGTGTGTCGGGAGTTACCTGTGCCAATTGTAATGATGGCTACAATCCTTCTTATCGCATTGGTGGTTATTTGATTCGATACAGTAATTTACCTTTAGTATTAGGTGTTCAAAGTCATAATCCGGAATCTGAACTTAATTTAAACTTTGATATTTATCCAAACCCCGCCAGCGGATTCTTTTATCTGGTTCCTGAAAATAAATTTGGTAATACGGTATGTTCCATACACAACATAAGTGGTGAAACATTAAGAACATACTATTTCAACACTTCAGAGCAACTCGCTGCATATTCATTCAACCTATCGGGTCTAAGCAAAGGTGTTTATTTTGTCAGGTTGCAATCAGAGAAAAATATAATGACAAAAAAAATAATGTTTCAATAGCACCAAGTGTTCTACTTTGAGTCTGCTTGAAATAACATTTAGACTATTTGAATGAGTTTGGAAAAGCCTGGTAATTAACCTGAGTTGTGCTCCCGGGTTTAAGCAATGTTGACTTTAACTTTTAAGGTCTCCTCAAATTTTACGCATCTGTACCCTAACATTTTCATCTGTTAATTAAAGTTTAAGATAATGTTACCATTTAACCCTTTGAATGGCTATTTTAATAGCTTTGTCGGTCTTTTCAAAAATAAACATGAAAAAATTCTTCACACTCCTTTTAGCTGCAAGCTTTGCTTCAACAGTTAATGCACAAAACTTCAACATTTCATTACTCGGCACATTGCCTTATCCCAATGACGACCTTGCTAATATTGGCGGATGGGTATCTCCTTCGGGCGAAGAATATGCACTCGTAGGCTCAGAATCCGGACTTTCTATTGTTGATGTCAGCAATCCGGCAAATCCTACAGAAGTAATTTTAGTTCCCGGACCACAATCTCAATGGCGCGAAGTAAAGACTTACGATCATTATGCATACGTAACTACTGAAGGTGGTGGTGGACTACAAATAGTTGACCTCTCACAACTTCCTAATGCAGCACCTGCAATTGACTGGACAGGTAATGGCGCCATCAGTGGCCAGTTGGATAACATTCACTCACTGCATATTGAAGATGGCTATGTTTATCTGCATGGCTCAAATTTATTTCAGGGAGCAACAATCATTGCTGATATTGCTACCAACCCGCTAAGCCCGAATTATGTTGGACATACACCCGGTGCCTACGTACATGACGGTTATGCCAGAGGAAATTATTATTTCGGATGCCATATTTATAATGGTGATTTTACAATTTATGATGTAACTAATAAAGCCAATCCCATTCCATTGGGAATAAAAGTAACACCCGGGCAGTTTACTCACAATGCATGGCTTTCTACCAATAGTCAGTATTTGTTTACTACTGATGAAGTTTCTGACTCCTATCTGACAGCTTATGATATTTCAAATCCGGCCAACATAATTGAAATGGACAGAATTCAAATCACTCCTGGCTCCGGATCTATTGTACACAATACACACATTATACAAAAAAATGGTGCTGATTATGCAGTTACTTCCTGGTATAAAGATGGCGTAGTGATTACTGATGTTACGCGACCACAAAACATGGTTAACGTTGGATGGTATGACACCTATACACAAGGTGCAGGTGATGGTTTTAGTGGGGATTGGGGCGTTTATCCTTATCTGCCCTCAGGTAATCTTGTAGTATCTGACATCAACAACGGACTTTTTGTTTTAGGACCTACTTATCAGCGTGCCTGCTATCTTGAAGGTGTGGTGACAGACTCAGTTACCGGCAATCCTATTTTTAATGCAACCGTAAAAGTTCTTTCTACAAACATTACTAAAAACACAAAAGCAAACGGAGAATATAAAACAGGAACAGCTACTGCAGGTAGTTATAATGTTGAAGTTTCTGCGGCTGGCTACTTCACCAAGACAATTAATGGAGTATCGCTCACCAATGGCAATGTAACGCAACTTGATGTTCAGTTATCACCACTTGCTTCTACATCGGTAAGTGGACAGGTAGTTGAAGCTGGAACAGGAAACCCAATACCCAATGCAATGGTGACCAT
>DKKR01000010.1:24488-117089 GCA_002455375.1 Bacteroidetes bacterium UBA6661 | reverse complement strand
CTGAATGAAATCAACATCAATAATCAATTGTATGTGGTGCATGCCAATTATCCGTCAGATAAAGAAAGTCGGAAACTGTTTCAAAAAGAAATTAATATAAAGTTGCTTAGACAAGTAACAAAAAACAGTACGCTTCAATTACACTATCAAGAAACAGGTAAACCATTCATTGATGGCAACCATGCAATTTCTTTTTCACACTCCGGAAATTATACTGCATTAATAATTACGGAATCAAAAAGTGCCGGTATTGATATTGAAATGACCGATAGAAATATTGAAGCTGGAATTGACTATTTTCTAAATGCTACGGAAATTGCATTTCTTTCTCAAAAGAAAAAAAATCTGCATGCACTAATGTGTTGGTGCATTAAAGAATCTGTTATAAAACACTTTAATATATCAGGAATAGACTTTAAAAACTGCATACAGATTCAACCATTTGAATGTTCAAATGAAGGTTTGGTGCATGCAATAGTACAACACAGTCAAAAAGATACAATTAGCATTAAATATAGAAGAGAAAAAGACTTTTTGCTGGCTTACACAGTAGCTTAGTCTTTAGCTATTTCGACATTTACTTTACGGCCTTTNNAAAGAAAACTTATCGTAAATATCAATAACACCGATGTTGCTGCTGCTCATATTACTCAAACCTGATACAGCACCTACTATATCACCTTTACTGACTTTATCTTTTTTACCTACGCTCAAAAACAAACGGATCATATCGGCTTCGCCACTGTGCTTACCCCGTTTACCTCTTCCGCCTCCATCATCGCGTTTACCTCTGCCTGAGCGTTCCTCTCTGCCAAATCGTTCTTCTCTACCCGAAGATTTACTGCTTGACTTACTTTGACTCTGTTGCAACATTGGTGCGAAATGCATTTTAAGTAATGCTGCTGCAAGTTGATGTAATGTTAAACCTTCCTGTTTGAAAGTTGCAAACATATTGTCGTATTGCTCCATATCGCCTTCCTCAATGAGCACTTTCAGTCTTGCCGCCAATTTAATTTTTGCCAACTCAATACGCTCTTTCCCTGATGGCAGTTGATGTCTTTCAATTCTCACTTTCGAATAATCTTCTATCTCACGGATTTTAGCCATATCATTTCTTCCGGAAACAAAACTGAAAGCTTTGCCCGAACGCCCCGCACGGCCTGTTCTTCCGATACGATGCACATAATTTTCTTCATCAAGTGGAAGATCGAAATTGAATACTGCATCAACATTCTCAACATCTATTCCTCGTGCAGCTACATCTGTTGCAACGAGCATATTCACATCACCTTTTTTGAATCGTGCCAACACATTGTTCCTTTGATTTTGTCGCAAGTCGCCATGAATGGCTTCTGCCTTGTAACCCAATTGCTGAAACTGCTCGGTTACCTCATCCGTTTTACGCTTGGTATTACAGAAAACAAGCATCAGTTTCAAATTGTGTAACTCAACTAACTGTGTTATTACATCAGCTTTTTGTGACGATGGAATATCGTAATAGATTTGTTCTATGGATGAAACAGTAAGCTCTTGTTTGGTGACCTTAACTAACTTAGGATTGGTTTGAAATTTTTTGGTGATTTCAAGAATAGGCTTTGGCATGGTTGCCGAAAATAAAACCGTCTGCCTCTCGTCAGGTGCATGTTGCAAAATAGCTTCCATGTCTTCTCTGAAACCCATATTCAACATCTCGTCTGCCTCATCAAGCACTACCATTTGAATTTTAGACAGGTTTATGGTTCTTCTGTCCAAATGATCCATAATTCTTCCCGGTGTGCCAACAATGACATGTACCGGACGTTTTAATGCATTAATCTGCTTTTGAATTTGCTCACCACCATAAACGGCAAGCACAACAACGCCTTTTTTATACTTGGCTAATTTTTTAATTTCTTGTGCAACCTGAACGGCCAATTCACGGGTTGGACACATTACCAATGCAGAAGTAGCTTTTACTTTGGGGTCGAGCATTTCGAGCAAAGGAATACCAAAAGCTGCAGTTTTTCCGGTACCTGTTTGTGCCTGCCCAATTACATCCTGACCCTGCATTAATACAGGTATAGCTTGTGCTTGTATAGGCGAAGCCTCGGTGAAGCCCATTTCGTCAATAGCCTGGAGCATTTCATGACTTAACGAAAGCTCATGGAAAGAAGTCTTGTTCATTTGAAGATGGAAGAACCGGAATTATCAGTGTTTTTCAAAAAATTATCCGGTTGATTATAATGTTAATTACGGGCGCAAAGATAGTATTTTAATCTGATTTAAAACATCTTGCGCATGAATTGTCTTAAAACTAATCTCATTACCTCTGAAAAAACATGTACTTAAAACATATCCGTCTAAAGACACCGTACTTAAATCATATTCACCCGGAGCGGTAATTTCAGGCAAATTAGCAATCCCCTGACCTGTGGCTTTCCCTATAGCTTCCTTCTGTGTCCAGATTTTAAAAAAAGTTGTGCTGTCTGACCGGGCAATTTGCTTTTGTTCATCAGAAGTAAAATAATACTGAATCACATTTTCGTACTTATCTGCCGATTGAATTTTTTCTATATCTACACCCAATGGGTTATTTTTCTGAAATGCCAGAGCTATCATTTTTTCTGAATGACTCAAACTAAAATGTAACACCATACTGCTTTTTTGCTCCTTAACAAATGGCTTCCCACTAGGGCGTACAGCAATCTCAAGGTGCGTCTTTGTATTGAGTAATGTAGCAAGTAGTACTCTCTTCAATCCATGTGCAATGCAATAGGTTTGTCTGTCCTTTTCAAAATTAAATTTTTGAAATCGCTCTGTTTCTTCTTTGCTTAATAATTTTTTCAAATCATCCTCAACTGCTGCAAACGAGTCAGAAGAGAATATAAAAACCAAACATTCATTATCCTGAATTAATAAGTCATTACAAAAAACTACTTCCGGAGTTATCTGTAAATCCATTTCAGTTGTCATTTAATTTGGTTTAAAGCCTGATTTAAATACTGTGCTAACTGAGTGTAATATTCCTTATGGGTAATGATGGTATCGTTATCGCTTCCGGGAATCTGATGCATTTCAATCTCACCATTTATCAGTCGTTTCCAACCTAATGTCTCATCATAATGCCTGGCAATTTCTTCTCCGGTTTTAATCAAAACTACTTTTTCAGAATATTCGCTTTCAGGCTGATAATTGAGTAAGGCTACTGAATTTACCCAACGAATATCAGGCTTAGTATTTACTTTAACTTCAGAGGTTGCAGTATTGCCGGAATCAAAAACCTTTGTCAGCTTGCTTAATACTTTCTTTCCGGCATTTTTAGTTTTTTCAAGTGCAAATTCAAGTTTATCTTCCAAAGTCATACCTTTAAACTCATCCCATGTTTCACGGATTTTATATTGCATTGGATTGGATGGTGGTGCATAGTTATTAATCATAAAAACAAGTTCAGCTGTTTCGCCTTTTGCTTTTAGCTGACGAGCCATTTCAAAAGCAGTAGTTCCACCAAAACATAATCCGGCAAGACGATAAGGTCCTACAGGTTGAATTTTTTTGATCTCATCAATATAGAATGATGCCATCGTTTCAACAGAATAATGATAGTCGTATTTTTCATCAAGTCCGCGTGGTTGAATAGCATAAACAGGTTGGTCTTTATTTATATGCTTTAAAAGTACTCTCCATCGCTGAATGTTTCCGTTGTGCATGTGAACAAAGAACAATGGTCTTTCTTTTCCATTGGGCTGTAAGGGAACCACTATAGGCCAGTCAATATGCAACTCCTCTGCATTCATCACCTTGGCTAATTGCGAAATGGTTGAAGCACGGAATAATGTTGGATAATCTAATTTAACTCCTGTCTTCTGCTCTATGGCTCCCATCATTCTAATTCCAAGCAACGAATGTCCTCCCAATTCGAAAAAGTTATCATGAATACCAATTTTATCAATTCCCAGCACTTCGCTCCAAATACCTGCAAGCAAACTTTCTAAAGGGTTGTGAGGCTCTTCAAAATTTGCACTTTCAACTTTAACTTCCACTTCGGGAACAGGCAATGCTTTTCTGTCAATTTTTCCGTTAGGTGTCAACGGAATATTTTCAAGAATCATAAATACTGAGGGTATCATGTATTCCGGAAGCTCTGTTCGCAGATGCTGTCGTAGTTCATTGACATCAATCTCTTTTTCAGCATTAGCAGAAAGGTATGCAACCAAAATTTTATTTCCGGGTTGATCTTCACGTGCCATTACAACAAGTTCTTTTATCTCCTTTCGCAATCGCAACATTGACTCTATTTCACCAAGCTCAATTCTGAATCCGCGAATTTTTACCTGATTATCTATGCGTCCTAAAAATTCAATATTTCCATCAGACATAAACTTTCCAAGGTCACCGGTTCTGTACATTCTTTGTCCGGGAACAAAAGGATTATCCACAAAACGCTCTTCAGTCATTTCAGGTTTATAGAGATAACCACGTGCAAGACCATCGCCTGCCATATAAAGTTCACCGGCAATACCAATAGGAACAGGTCGTCTGTTTTTATCTAAAATATAAACCTGCGAATTGGTGATGGCTTTTCCAATTGTATATGGGCCATCAGATTTTCTGAGTGTAAATGTACTGTAGGTAGTATCTTCTGATGGTCCGTACAAATCATACACTTTATGCACTGTTGTTTGCGAGTAAATTTTCTGAACAAGTTCAACCGACAAAGGTTCGCCTGCAAGATTTATTGTTTTTACGCTTGATGGAACTCCGCCTTTAAGTTTAAGAAGTTCTGCAATTGCAGAAGGAACTGTATTAACCAATGTTACACCTGCCTTTTCAGATAAGGCATTTAAAGCCATGGCGTCCTTTACTAAAACAATGCGTCCACCGCTGCTTAATGTAAAAAATATTTCGAAAATTGATAAGTCAAAACAGATTGATGTAGAAGCTAAAACACCTGCAAGTTCCTCTGAAGAATAAACTGTCTGTGCCCAATCAATTAAGGCAACAGCATTTAGGTGTTCGATAGCTACTCCTTTAGGTTTTCCTGTTGAACCAGATGTGTAAATAATATATGCTAACTGATCACACGAAATTTTAACATCAGGCTTTGCCGTTTTCTCAATAGAAATTTCAGTTACTTCTTTATCTAAGCAAATCAATCTTGTTCCTGTTTCGCCTAACTGTTTTGCGTATTTTGAAGAGGTAATCAAGAGTGGCGCTTTTGCATCGCTCATGATATAAGCAATTCTATCGGAAGGATAATTTGGATCTAAAGGCACGTAGGCACCACCTGCTTTTAATACTGCAAGCATAGCGACAATTAAATCGTCTGTTCTGTCGTGACAAATTCCAACTAATGTTTCCTGTTTAACACCTGCCTTTATTAGATAATGTGCTAACTGATTGGCTCGTTGGTTAAGTTGAGCGTAAGTTACTGTTTGTTCATTAAACCAAATTGCATTTGCATCAGGATGTGCAGATGCTTGCTTTTCAATCAAAGTATGAATACATTCACTCCTAAGATTATTCTCTTTTACAACAGGCCATTTGATAAACAATTTTCTTTTCTCATCGTCTGTCAGTAATGGCAAATTTTTTATCGGACTATCTGCATATTCAACCAATCCATTAAGAAGCACAACAAACTCCTGCATTCTCAATTGCATCATCTCATCTTCAAAAAGGTCGGTATTGTAAGTACATTCAATAATGAGCTTATCGCCCATACCGGTTGCATTCACAAACAATTCGAAGTTCTCAAACTTTCTGGCATTAGAGGTATATTCATAGTTCAAACCATGAAACGAAACACCTTGCGTCATGCCAAGATCAACATTAAACACAGCAGGTACTAATGGAATTCTTGAAGGGTCGCGCTGCAGTGGCAGTTTTCCGAGCAAGCTTCCCATCGTAAATTCCTGATTGTCGAATGCATCAAACATTAAAGGTTTTCTGGTTTTCAGATATTCACCGAAGTTGATATTCTCATCAACAAAACTTTTTATTGGTAACAGATTAACACAATGACCAACCATGGCATACATTCCCGAAGCCGATTGTCCGGCAGCAGGTAGTCCCAATATCAATGAAGGATTGGAAGTTAAACGAAAAAGAAAAACTTCAAATGCAGCAAACAAGGTATTGACATAACTGCTTCCATTTTTTGCACCAAGTTTTCTTAAATCACTTACTAAGCCGGCATCAATGGTTATATCAAATCGCTTTGCATTGAAGGTACGTGCAGTCGGGCGGGCTTTGTTAACCGGAAGATCGACTGTAGGTACATCCTTAGCATATAAATTGAGCCAATAATCTTCTGTACGTTTATACTCTCCGTTCAGTTTTCTCTCTTCCTGTCGCTTAACATAATTGCTGAACGGCACAACAGGCTCAAGGTCAGGTTGTGTATTATTTACAAAGGCAGAATAAAATTTACTGATGTCCTGCATGATGATACCAATGCTCCATCCATCACAAACAATGTGATGTGCAGTGATGACTAATGCTGTATCAGCGTTTGAGATTTTAAAAATCGCAAACCGGATGACAGGACCATTCATCAGGTCGAATGGAATGGATACTTCACGCTGCGAAAAATGAAGTATGCGTGCATCTTTATCTGTCGGACTCAGGTCAGTTAAATCAACAAATGGAATTTCAATATTTACATGTTCATGCACCTGAAATGTTTCGCCTGATGAGCTGAAAGTGGAACGCAGTGCCTGATGTCTTTCAACAACACTTTTACAGGCTTCTGAAAGTTGCTGATGATTACACAAGCCTTTCAAATAAAGTGTAACACTTTCATTATAGGCTAATGATGCTGAATCACCTCCTATTTGTACGGATGTCCAGATTTCACGTTGCTCTTCTGATGTGGTAAAAATATTGTCCGGAATAACTTCTTCAAAAGGGTTAAAATCAACCGGGATAAATTGCGATGCCATCTTCCTTTGTCATTGGTGGTTTAATAAAAACTATACGAAAATAACCTAAATTGGTTTCGCTATTGNNGCCATTCTTGAAAAGGGTAAACTTTGTAAATAAACTGTACCTGGACCAGTTAGATGTGCATAAAATAATCCCTCTCCTCCGAAAAGAACATTTTTAAAACCTCCTATAAACTTAATGTCATATTCTATGGTTGGTGCAAAGGCGACCAAGCATCCGGTGTCAACACGAAGTCTTTCACCAACAGCCAACTCTCTCTTAATAATTGTGCCTCCAGAATGAATAAAGGCATAGCCATCGCCCGCTAACTCCTGTAAAATAAACCCTTCGCCACCAAAAAGTCCTGCACCCAGTTTCTTTGTAAAAGCAACATTAATCTCGATTCCCATTGCTGCACATAAAAATCCGTCTTTCTGGCATAAAAAACGTCCTCCATATTCAGCAGGATTAACAGGAATTATTTTTCCGGGATAAGGTGCAGCAAAAGTTATCTTACGCTTTTGTCTTCCATGATTTAAGTAGTTGGTGATAAAAAAACTTTCACCGGTTATCATTCTCTTCAATCCCTTAAAAATTCCGCCTCCGGTATTGGTCTGCATTTCTATATCATCTTCCATATACATCATCATACCTACTTCAGCCCTTACTCCTTCTGATGGATCGAGTTCCACTTCCAAAGCCTGAATGTCATCACCAAAAATTTTAAAATCAAGTTCGTGTGCCTTATTCATAAAGTGTTTTTTAATAATCGCCCAATACCTCTCTGAAAGTATCAGTAAACATTCTGCTTTCTTTTTCCTGTTTATAAACAAAAGTTCGTTTTACATCTCTTGGCACACCTCCGGGACCCCGTACCAATTCTGCAATATATACCTGAAGTTTCTTTTCCCTTCCCGACTTTATAATCTCTGCACTCTCAATCCTGGCTTTCTTTTTATAACTTGCTACCATACGAAACTGTTGCATATTGTAATCCATTGCACCTACTGAGGTAGGAACAAGAATACATAAAAAATAAGTCAAAGTACTGTCGCTATTGGTTATCAGATTGCCGTGTTCAAAAATGCTATAAGCATAAACAACTTTTTGTGTAGATGTATTAAAAGTATCACTGAGCAGATATTTAACTTCATTAGCCGATTGCGGTGCAATTCGCTTAACAAAATCTTCATTGCTCTCACCTTGATTTTTTTGAAATGTTTGCGCAACTAACATGGTTGGCAGTAGCAACAAGAATAATAATATTTTCATAATCTTTTGTTTTGAACTGTAAACATAAATAAAAACTGTTAACCTGCAATACTATTGCATTACTGCTCTAAAAATGGCTGAAGCGCATTCACAAGGTCTTCTGTTCTAAGATTCAGTCCCGAAATCTGAATCTTTGCCTGATTGTAGAAAGGCGCCCTTTCAGTCATTGTTTCCATAATGTACTCCATTAAATCTGCATCATTAATGTGGCTAATCAATGGTCGTTTAGCTTTTGATGGTGCAATGCGGTGATATACTGTCCCCGGATGTATCTTCAGATAAACAGTAATGCCTTTTTCATTCATCCATTGCATATTATCAAAAAAGCAAGGTGTACCACCACCTGTAGCGATAACTGTATTTTGCTGTTCAGAAATTGTTCTTAAAGTTTCACACTCAACTTTACGGAAAAATTGTTCTCCCTTTAAATTAAAAATTTCTGAAACAGATTGTTTGTTTGCTTTTTCAATTAATTCATCCAGATCAACAGCTTCAAAACTTAATCTTGCAGCTAGCTTTTTTGCCTGAGAAGATTTTCCGGCTCCCATAAAACCAATCAGAAATATTAACATTGTTACTATTTCTTTATTGGGAAACGCATTTTGTAATCAACATCAACCTTGCCAATAGTAATGTCACGCAGTTTTCCTTTTATCAGTTGCTTTTTAAAAGGCGACAATTTCTCAACAAATAATTTACCATCAATATGATCGTATTCATGCTGAATTACCCTTGCTGCCAATCCTTCAAAAACTGTTTCATGTGTTTTAAATTCTTCGTCCTGATAACGCAGATGGATAATTTTTTTCCGCATCACATCTTCTCTGATTCCGGGAATACTTAAACAACCTTCGTTAAACTTCCACTCATCACCCACCTCTTCAATAATTTGTGGGTTAATGAATACTTTCTTAAAATTTTCTAACTCCGGTTCATCTTCTGCAAAAGGTTTGGTGTCAACAACAAATAGTCTGATGGAAATGCCAACCTGTGGTGCAGCCAATCCAACACCGGATGCAGCATACATCGTCTCAAACATATTTTCTATAAGTTGTCCAAGACCTTTATAATCTTTGTCAATTGGTAATCCCACTTTTTTCAAAACCGGGTCGCCATAGGCAATAATTGGTAAAATCATATTTTCAAAAAGTTTCTTTTATGTTCTAAGTAAGATTGTAACAGTATAACAGCGCTGGTCTGATCAATCAATGCTTTATTTTGTCTCTGTTGTTTTTTAAGTCCGGCTTCCAACAATGTTCGTTGTGCTATTTTTGAGGTAAACCTTTCATCATATCTAACGACCTTTGCATTTGGACATCTTTCACTAAGTTTCTTAATGAACAGCAAAATATTTTTCTCAATTTCAGAGGGCGTATTATCCATTTGTACAGGTTTGCCAACAACAACTTCTTCTACTACTTCAGCATTGCAATAATCACTGATAAATTCAACCGCTTTGGAGGAATGAACTGTAGTTAAGGCCGTAGCAATAATCTGCATTGGGTCTGTAACTGCAAGACCTACTCTTTTATTTCCATAATCAACTGCAAGTATGCGCGGCATGTCTGTATTGAAAGATGCAAAAATAAAAAACAACGGGCAATGAATGCATTATGGTAGTTATATTTGTAGCTGAAAAAAAGTATTTATGCCGGTCAGAGAAAAAATTGTCAATGATATTTGGGAAAACAGAGAGTTACTTAACGATGAATCCAACAAAAATGTAATACGATCAGTTATTGAAGACCTTGATAAAGGTAAAATTCGGGTAGCAGAGCCATTGAATAATAGTTGGAATGTAAATGAATGGATAAAGAAGGCTGTCATTTTATATTTCCCGATTCAAAAAATGGCTGTACATCATGCAGGACCAATGGAGTTTTATGATAAAATAGATCTTAAAACAGGATATGAAGATTTAGGTGTTCGTGTAGTGCCTCATGCCATAGCACGCTATGGAAGCTATGTTGCAAAAGGTGTCATCATGATGCCATCATTTGTAAATATTGGTGCCTATGTTGACAGCGGAACAATGGTTGACACTTGGGCAACTGTTGGCAGTTGTGCACAGATAGGAAAAAACGTACACCTTAGCGGGGGGGTTGGTATTGGAGGTGTTTTAGAGCCTGTTCAGGCAGCACCGGTAATTATTGAAGACAATTGTTTTATCGGCTCACGATGCATTGTTGTTGAAGGCGTCCGTGTTGAAAAAGAGGCAGTGCTTGGGGCTAATGTTGTACTGACTTTGTCAACAAAAATAATTGATGTATCAGGAGGTGCACCGGTTGAATATCGAGGAGTTGTACCTGCACGTTCAGTGGTCATACCCGGTTCAATTTCCAAAACTTTTCCGGCAGGAACCTTTCAGGTGCCATGTGCACTCATTATTGGCAAAAGAAAGCAATCTACCGACAATAAAACTTCACTAAACGATGCATTGCGTGAATATGATGTTGCAGTCTGAGACATATAAGTATGCATAAAATATTAATTGTACAGACAGCATATATTGGAGATGTAATATTGGCTACCGGCTTGATTGAATCCATTCATCAGGCATTTCCGGAAGCTCAGATTGATTTTGTGCTAAGAAAAGGCAATGAATCTTTATTGAAAAACCACCCCTTTGTCAATAAATTATATATCTGGGATAAAAAGAAAAATAAGTTCTCTAATCTCATAAAACTTATTGGTCAAATCAGAAAAGAAAGATTCGATTTGGTGGTCAACCTGCAACGGTTTTTCAGCACAGGTCTTATAGCACTATGTGCAAAATCAAAAAATAAAAGAGGCTATGATAAAAATCCATTATCATTTTGTTATCACAAAAAAACAGAACATTTCATTGGCAAAAACCATGAAACATATCGAAACTTTTCATTGATTGATGACCTGAAAAATATTCACTATCAAAAGCCACATTTGTATTTTACAGCGGAAGAAATTCAAAAAGTACAACCATTAAAATCACAACCATTTGTCTGTATGGCACCGGGCTCTGTCTGGTTTACCAAACAATTACCCATAGCCAAGTGGGCAGAATTAATTCTGACTATTTCTGACAATATAAAAATATATTTAATTGGTGCACCTGTTGATGCTGCACTTTGTAATGAAATAAGGTTGCTTTCATCACATCCCAAAATTGAAATATTATGTGGTAAATTAACACTGACCGAGTCGGCAGCCTTAATGCAACATGCTGAAATGAACTATGTAAACGACTCTGCCCCACTCCATCTTGCATCAGCTGTTAATGCTCCCGTGACTGCATTTTTCTGCTCTACAGTACCTGAGTTTGGCTTTGGGCCGTTGTCTGACAAAAGTGTCATCAAGCAAGTTGGTGAAATGAGTTGCCGGCCTTGCGGATTGCATGGTTACAAGTCTTGCCCTTTAGGTCATTTTGACTGCGCATATAAAATTGAAATTTAAAAATAACTAACGGTAACGGCATGTTCGCAGTTGTTGACATAGAAACTACAGGGGGAAGTTTAAAACAAGGCAGCCGGATTACTGAAGTTGCAGTTGTAATTCATAATGGCACCACTATTGAACACCGTTTTTCTACGTTGATTAATCCTGAAACAGACATTCCGTCTTTTATCATTGGGCTAACAGGCATAACCAATGAATTGGTAGAAAATGCACCATGCTTTAAGGAAATTGCCGGTCAGCTGCTTCAATTGCTTGATGGAAAAATTTTTGTGGCACACAATGCTTCTTTTGATTTTAGTTTCATCAAAGCTGAATTTAAACGATGTGGAATAGATTTTAATGCAGAAGTACTCTGCACTTGTTCTTTGAGTAGAAAATTCTTCCCCGGTTTTGGCTCCTACTCATTAGGCAATCTCACAAAAAATCTTGGAATAGTTTTAGAAGGTCATCATCGTGCCATGAACGATGCTATTGCAGCAAGTGAAATATTAGAGAAATTGGTTTCGGAAAGAGGTCTTGAACATACGTTGCTTCATCGCAGTGTGCCTATTAAAAATACTGAAATTCCATACGAACTCATTAACAAGTTGCCTGAAGTACCCGGTATATATTTCTTTACAGACAGCAATCATGAAATTCTGTATATCGGCAAAGCAAAAAATATTAAAAAAAGAGTTACCACACATTTTCGCAACAACAATTCCAAATCAAAAAAAATAAAAGCACTCTTGCATGATATATGCTACATGAATACAGGATGTGAATTGCTGGCATGTCTGCTCGAAATTCAATACATTAAAGAATATCAACCTTTCTTTAACCGTGCCGGCAAATCAGAAAAAAATTTCGGGGTTTATATAAATGCTAATTTAAATGGCCTGTTAGGATTTACAATTAATGACATTGCAAAGGCAAGTTTAAAACCGTTAAGATATTTTGGTTCAAGAAAAGCTGCTGATGAATTTCTATCACACATCACTGCAAAATATAACCTCTGTCGTTGCATCAATAATCTTGAGAACTACAGTGAAAACTGCTTTTATAAACAAATTAAACAATGCAACGGAACCGACCTTGATAGCCATGAAAAAGACAACTATAACAACCGCTTTAATGATGCCTACTTTGAGGTTGTTGATGATGGCTTGCATGATGCTGCACTTGCCTATCCGATGGCTGATAACGATGAATGGGTTTACGTATTCAGACAAAATGGTTCAATAGGATATTATTTTGGGAAGAAAGCAACAACATTCAATACAAATCAAATTATTAGCGTAACTTTTTTAAAGAATCATTTAGAATCATATCGTATTTTTAATTCATTCTTAAAAAAACCATCAGCCAGAAGAATAAAAATTGTTTCAGACGAAAGCTGAGAAGTTACAGCAGAAGAAAATTCAAAAAAATGAATACTGATAAAAAACATGACATACTTACACCTGAAGATGTAGTATTAATGGTTGATACATTTTACAGTGCTATTCGTGAAGATGATTTATTGGGTCCGATTTTCAACAACAACATACAAGACCGCTGGCCCGAACATCTGAAAAAGATGTATGGTTTCTGGCGTAGTATTCTTTTCAACGAACCGTTATACAATGGTAGTGCATTTGAAGCACACAGACAGCTACCTATAGAAATGAAGCATTTCAAACACTGGTTAAAATTATTTGAAGTTACAGTAGATAGTTTGTTTGAAGGCAGAAATGCAGATACAGCAAAAACAAGAGCGGGAAAAATTGCAGAAGTCTTTTATTACAAAATAGAATCAGAACGCGGTAATGATCCTCAGAATTTTAGTCTTACTGCCGGTTAATCAGCGCAACTGCATAGGCTGCTACACCTTCTTCACGACCAACAAAACCCATTTTCTCATTGGTAGTTGCCTTAATTGAAACACAATCTAGGTCAATTTGCATTACTGAAGCTAATTTCTCTCTCATTGCCTGAATATAAGGAGCAATTTTAGGTTTCTCCAATACTACGCTCACATCAACATTACCAATTGCTATTGACTTTTCTTTTAATATTGAAACAACTTTTGCCAATAAAATTGAAGAATCTATTCCTTTAAATTCATTTGAGGTATCAGGAAAATGTTTGCCTATATCACCGAGTGCTGCTGCTCCAAGTAGGGCATCGCAAATAGCATGAATAATTACATCAGCATCGCTATGTCCTTTAGCCCCCTGATGATGTTCTATGCGTACACCACCTAAAAAAAATGGTATGCCCGGCTCTAACTGATGAACATCAAAACCAAAACCAACTCTGAAATTCACAATTTATTCGTTACTGTCACTTCCTTTGATTGAATCAAAGTTGAATGACAAGCTAAAACGTAAAGTATTTTCTAATGGATTGCGCTGCTCTGTTGGAATAAGATAAGCAAAATCAAGTCCGAAAATATTGTAGCGTAAACCTATACCTAAAGTAAAATACTTTCTGTTGCCTTTTGTTTTATTCTCGTAGAAATAACCTGCACGAAATGCAAATTGTTTATCATACCAATATTCCAACCCTCCGGCAATATTAATTTCTCGCAACTCTTCTTTTCCTCCTCCTGGCGCATCACCAAAAGATTGAAATATGCCTTGTGCCACACCTACGTTAGGATCTTTTCCTGCAAAAATAATCGGGTTCTCTTCACCGGCAATTGTGGAATCAGAATAAACCGGTGGCGTTGGTACCAAAAGTTTATTGAAATCAACCAAAAATGCCAACTCATTATAGTCGTTGAGCTTTATCTTCAAAGAAGGCCCTAAACGCAGATTAATAGGAATAAAATCTTTAGTTCCTTTATCTGTATAAGACATCTTTGAACCAATATTTGTAATGGCTAAACCTGCACCGAACTCTGCATCTTTTCCTGAAATTTCCAGATTTGTTTTATAGAAGAATGAAACATCGGCTGCAACAGAGTTTCCTGCTTTTGTTGCATTACCGCCTACTGTGATACCTCCTGTAAGGCTGGAATGGATATAACGAAGTGCTATACCTCCACTAAATTCATCTCCCAATTTTCGAGAGTAAGCTACATCAACAGCAAATTCATTGGGCTTGTATGATCCCATTGGATCGCCAGTTTCAGAAGTAAAGTCAATATTTCCAAGAGAAAAATAACGTAACGAAGCTCCAATAGCAGAAACATCATTAGGCTTGGTGAAAAAACTTACATAAGCCAGATTTATATCCGGTACTAATTTTCGTAACCAGGGTGTGTAAGAAATTCCGACACCCATCTTTTTTTCTGCAAACACCAGCTTGGCAGGATTCCAATGAATACTGTTAACGTCTGCTG
This sequence comes from Bacteroidetes bacterium UBA6661, assembly GCA_002455375.1. GTDB lineage: Bacteria > Bacteroidota > Bacteroidia > AKYH767-A > OLB10 > OLB10. Next base: position 102,172 of record DKKR01000010.1, on the reverse strand, counting down.
AGGAAGCAACCCCGGCATCACCCATACCACCGGCACGGGCATCAGGAGAAATCATCAGAAATGGAACTGCTGTTGTAATAGTATTAATCTGACCTAATAGGTTGGCCTTATCATTCTGTGCAGATGCCTGATTTTGTATTGCAAGTACTGCTAATGATAAAGCACCGTATAACAATTTATATCTCATGTATAAAATAATTCAGTAATAAGTTTTAAAAGCTAAGTTTGAATAACGACAATAAGTGGTTTTTATTTTACGCTGTTACTTTTAAGAAGCGGCTGGCAAATATACGATAAAAAATAAAAAAGGTTTCTATTTAAGAATCACCAGTTTTTGCGTCTCTGAAGCCGACTCATCTGCTGTATTGAGTTTTACTCTGTAAATATATACTCCACGGCCAATTCTGTCGCCAAAGTCATCACGACCATCCCAAGTTAAATCATCAATTCTTGTACCCGGAGTAATTATCTTTTTAGAAATTGTTTTAACCAATTTACCCGAAATGGTAAAAATCTGAACCTGAACTTCTAAGTCTTCACAAGGCTTGTTGTATTCAAATGTAAACTGTGTATGTGTAGTAAAAGGATTGGGGTAATTTAAAACATGTTTCAGTGCTAATGATGCATCCGAAGCCACAACAAATTCTGTATAAGCTTCGCTTGAATTGTTGAGGATATCCCATGCTTTTACTTTAAGTGTGTGTCTTCCTTCAGAAAGTTTTGATAGCGGATAGGCCACTCTTCCACTGGAATAGCTGTCTAAATCTGCTTCATAATAATCATTGAGTACGTAAACGGGGTCAACCTTACCATCAATTATTGCAGTGATGTCATGCCCAACACCATTACCAACAGTATTGATACCTGTTGAATCTGAGAGCAAACATACAATTGTTGGCTTTTCATTGGTTGTACCACCAAATGCAAAGCGTTCATCATTAAGGTACAGCTTTATACCGGGTCCATCTGTTTCTGAAATAATATTTGCAGACGAACCACCAACCACTATACTATCGAAATATCCTGCACCATCTTCTACTCCATTTTCAGCATAAAAACTTAGCTTGCCTAAACCAAACTGATAGGAAATATCTTTGGGCACAATGAAAGTAAACGACCATTCACCATTTTTTACTGTAGCTTTCCCTTTATACAAAATATTTTTCTGAAGCTTAAATGTTATGTTAGGACTTGATGCATCATTGCGCAACATGGTAATGCTTGAAGCTTTGTCATAAACTGTTGGATACATAAACCCATTAAAATCAGACTGAAGTTGCCCACCTTTAACAATTCTTCCGGCTATGGTCACTTTTTCTAACGAGCTTAAAGTGTCGTTTAGTGCAATAATTGGTTGCGTGTTTATTTGTGTAGCCTCAATGTTGAATTTAGGATAATGTAATCTTAACGCAGGATCACCAAGCAAGCTAAAATTACGTGTATTCAGATTTAGATTTCCCGGATCGGTTTTGCTGGCTACCATTATATCACCTAAACGATAAGTTGGATCATCAAACATAAACTTTATCAAGGCTCTGTTCAGGACTTCGTTGCTGCTGGCAAATACCAGGCGTGTGGTAGAAAATAAAGCCACACCACCACCGGTAGCGCTCAATAATATTTTTTCGCCTGATGATGTTCTTGCAGGATCGTCCCATCGGCTAAACTCACAAGTGGCTGTAATAAATACCGGTAGTTTATTAATATTTGTCCATGAGTTAATATCATCATTAGTAAGTACGCGCTCTTCTGCCCATCCGGTTTCGCCTCCATGACCTACATAATTAATAATCAACGAACCTTTATTGACACGCTTATTTATAGCATCATTCACATCAGGATAACGCTGACCTGCCGGGGTTGATATTTGTTTGTAAGCATCCAGATAAATTTTATCAACGTTATATGTTTTATGATTGGTATTTAAATAATTGGCAAACGATTCGGCTGGTGGCACATGTATAGGCCCGTCTTCATCATCTGCTATAAATGTTACTACATTGCGCCAGTCGCCTAAAGTTCCTCCACTGCCATCACAACCGGGACAACCACTGTTCTGTGGTAATGATGCATATTGGATTGTTTTATCTGTAACGGTTTTGGCTTCGCTGATGTTTTGTGCAATGATCCGACCTACACCAATATCAATTTTTTCGTTACTTGAACATAACCCTTCATTGTCATCCATTAAACCATAAAAATCGTCAGCAACAAATGAACTTAAAAACGAATAAGAGTTTTCAGATTCAAAAGTTGGAATAAAATTAGTGTTATTAGGTCTGCGGTATTTGTTGTCATAAGAACCATCACCAAACAAAAGCAGGTATTTTGGCTCCGTTCCATTATTTATTCCTCTGTCATATAACATTTTTACAAAATTGCGAATGCCTGCAATATCTTGTGCTCCTGAAGAATATTCATTATATATCAAATCTGTTCTCACAACATTCACAGACATATTGTCCAAGGTTCTGTGCATATCTGCAATCCGGTTTGCCTGATCTTCAAATAATGGATGTGTTACAATAATTAAATCGGCTTGAGGCAATGAATGTAAATTTTGATTCGCCACTGCGCCAATGGCTCCGGGTGTTAAGAAATTATTTCCGCCAAAAGCTATAAATTGCTGTGTACTGTCAACCTGTGTAATATACGAACCATTATTGTGCAATTGTTGTCTGACATTTATTCTGTCCGTGATATTCCATACCGTCATTGATGCAGGCGCTGATGCAATATTAAACTGTGCAGTTTTTCCGAGACCTGAAGATTCCATACTGCGGAAAAACATCTGATCAGTAGTACCATTACCTGCAAATGTAAGTGCACGCTTTGCCAATAATTCTATATAGTTTAAAAAGCCAATACACTCTGTGTTTGCCGGAGTAAATGTAAAATCAATATTCACGACATCACCGGCAGAAGGCAAGAATGTTGAAGTTGTGGTTCGCTCCATTGCATAATCATCTGTATATTGTGAACCGGTTGTGTAAGTACCCGAAAACAAGGTTATATTTTGATAGCGTGCTGAAGCCGAACTGGTAACACCGGGAGAATGACCTGCAAACACTGTTTTTATAGTCACCGTTTGTTGCAGAATGTTTGGAAAGTTAAATGAAAATGTCTGATTCAGGTTAATGTCGAATGACTCACCATAAAATTCGCGTCCCGATTTGACAAAATTTGTTTTATCTAGTTCATGATATTGGTAATCATCAAAACTGTTTACAACAAAGTCAGGTGTCACTGATAATGATGCCGATTGCTGAATTCTTTTAGGATTTCCGGTTCCTCCATTAAACGTAATAAAATAAAATGTGGAATCGGAATAATAATTTGCCTGATGGTAATATCTGTTCTGCGATGAATTATAGTACCACTGTACCGGTGACTGTCCATAGAATAAAACATAGTCCTGATCATCCCATTTTCCTGCTGTACCTCCATCATTTACAAATACAGCATTTTCCTGCAAGTCATCATATCTAAACTGAGAGTTTAATAAAGGTAAAATACCACCGCCATTGCCAAATAATCTGAATGACTGAGGTGAGGAAGCAGACAAATCAATTTTTAAATGGTCTTTTAAAAAACTGTAAGTGATTTTATAAACTCCATCCTCTGTAACTGAAATTTTATACCATTCGCCAGAAGCCAGCACAGAATTTGCCGCATAAACTTGTGTTGAGACAGCTCCAATTTTTTGACTCTGTTGGCCCGATGTCACCTTAAGATTAAATGCAACTAATTTTTCTGTTTGCCCTGTAACAGCATTTTTTCTTACAGGTACAAACTCAATATACAAAGAAGGTTTACCTTTAAAGTAAGAAAGCTTTGTTTCCGGAAGTATTTCCGATGAAGCATCAATCGTATTATTACTAATTAATGGCTCATAAACAGGGTTTTCAATACTTACTTCTGCGACTTTAGTAATATCCGCTAATGGCAGACCGGTAGAGAAATAGGGCATCTTGCTGTCCTGTTTATAAAAACAATTGGTAAAATTCAGCCTGTCTTCGCCATTCAATACAACATTACTGCGCCAATCTATGGAATAAGTGCGTTTTATTGATTCATCCTGTTGCGCAACAGCAACACCTGTCAATCCTATTAAAAAAAATAGTGTGAAAAAACTTTTCATTTTTTGGTAATTGGGTTCAAAAATATGTTTCTCGAACAATACAACATGTATGAAACATGCAATATTGGATTTTATTTTGTTTGATATTAAAATAATTAATGCCTAACTTTGTTCCGATTAGATTTTTAACCACCAATATATTCGTGCAGAATTGTAACTATTTTAGTACTATACGTATAAAATTAAGTTTGAAAAGTAAATGAACTATGATTAAGCGTATTGTACTTACCATGATTATCAGCCTGGAGTTAGCTATTTGTTTTGGCCAGGACCCGCAGTTTTCGCAGTTTTATGCCAATCCGATTTATCTGAATCCAGCTTTTGCCGGCTCGGTTCGTTGTCCACGACTGGCATTGAACTATCGTAACCAATGGCCGGGGTTAAATAAAACATTCATCACCTTAAGTGCCTCATACGATCAGCATGTTGAAGCACTCTCCGGTGGATTAGGTTTAATCATTATGAATGACAAAGCAGGTAACGGAACACTAAATACTACCAATTTCTCCGGTATCTATTCCTATAACTTAAACATTTCAAGAAATTTCTCTATTCGTGCAGGTCTTCAAGCTACCTATGTTCAGGAAAAATTAGACTGGGACAAACTGACCTTTGGCGATATGATTGATCCACGCTATGGTTATGTGTTCGAAACACAAGAAGTACGTCCTGCCGAAAAACGAGGTTTTGCTGATTTTTCTGCCGGTGTTATAGGCTACAGCTCTAAAGTTTATGGCGGCTTTGCTGTTCATCATATTACAGAGCCCGATCAGGCATTTATTGTTGAGGGTTCAAGTCCGCTACCAAGAAAATATACAGCACACGTTGGTGCGTTATTACCATTAAAAGGCGCTTCAACTTATAGAGGCAAATTGGAAGGTACTTTCATCTCTCCAAACTTTCTGTATCAGCAACAACAAGGATTTAACCAACTTAACTTTGGTCTTTATGTCATCAAGTCGCCAATAGTTGGTGGTTTGTGGTATAGAGGCTATACAGGTAAAAAATTCCTGTCGAGCGACAGTTTCATTGCCCTCATCGGGTTACAAAAAGACATGTTTAAGTTCGGTTATTCCTATGATGTTACCGTTTCTAAATTAAATAACAATGTTACTGCCGGATCTCATGAAATTTCTTTAGGTTTGCAGTTTGAATGCCGTCCAAAGAAAAAACGGTTCAAGGCAATAAGTTGCCCCACATTTTAGTTTAATGACAAAAACCATATAAAGTTTCCAAATACGTAAAAATGAATCTCCGTAAAAATGCAAAAACCCTTGCCTTCGTTGCATTAGCAGTGATGGCAACAAATGCTTGCAAGCAAAAAGAGAAATCTTCAACCACAGGATGGAAGTACAATGACGAAAAGAATGGTGGATTTGAAGTTACTCCATATACCGAGCAGGAAACAGGTCCGGGATTAATCCTTGTTGAAGGCGGAACATTTGCCATGGGCCGTACAGAGCAAGAGATTCCTTATGACTGGGATAACATTCCTCGCAGAGTTACCGTTTCATCTTTTTACATGGACGAAACAGAAATCGCCAATGTACATTATTTAGAGTATCTCTATTGGTTGGATCGTGTTTATGGAACCGACTATCCCGAAGTGTATAAAAAAGCTCTTCCTGACACATTAGTTTGGAGAAGTAAATTAGGTTATAACGAACCGATGGTTGAGTTATATTTACGTCACCCTGCCTATCAGCGCTATCCTGTTGTTGGCGTAAATTGGTTGCAAGCCAATGATTTTGCAAGTTGGCGTACCGACCGTGTAAATGAACAGATTTTAGTTCGTGAAGGAATTTTGCGTGTTAATCCTGCTCAGGTAAACGAAGATAACTTTAATACAGATGCTTATCTTGCCGGACAATATGAAGGTTTAGTAAAAAGTAAACTACAGGATTTGAACCCTAATCGTGATGAACGTAATGTGCGTATGGAAGATGGAATCTTATTACCCCGCTACGAACTTCCAACAGAAGCTGAATGGGAATATGCAGCATTGGGCTTGATTGGCAATACCGTTTATGAACGTGTTACCGACAGAAAAATATACCCTTGGAATGGTCACGTAGTCAGAAACTCTTCTGAAAAATATAAAGGTGAAATGCTTGCCAACTTCAAAAGAGGTCGTGGTGACATGATGGGAACAGCAGGTGCATTAAATGACAATGCAGACCGTCCGGCTCCTGTATTTTCTTATTTGCCAAATGACTATGGCTTATACAACATGGCAGGTAACGTTTCTGAGTGGGTTAAAGATGTTTATCGCCCATTATCACCTGAAGACATGGATGACTTTAATCCGTATAGAGGAAACGTGTTTGTAACACCATTACTTGATGAAGAAGGTCAATATGCAGAAAAGGATAGTCTTGGTCGTATGGTATGGCGCGAAGTAGATGAAAAAGAAAATGAATCACGCAGAAATTATACTAAAGCAGATTACATTAACGATTTAGATGGAGATGAACCTGACAATATCGAATATAAAATGGGTGGCACAACATTGATTGATGACAATGCACACGTAATTAAAGGTGGCTCTTGGAAAGACCGAGCATATTGGATGTCACCTGGCACAAGAAGATTTTTAGATCAGCAACAATCAACGGATTGGATTGGATTCCGTTGTTCAATGGTACGTGTAGGCAGCCCTGTTGGTTTTAATCAAAAAGCATCTAAGAAAGGATAATATCCTTCAACGTTTAAATAAAATACATAAGCCCCTTTTTTGGGGCTTTCTTTTTGAAAATTATTGCATATAAATGATAGCACATTTACATAGTTTATTACTGAGCTCAACAGGAGTTTGTACAGATACAAGGAAACTAATCAAAGGAAATATCTATTTTGCTTTAAAGGGTCCTTCTTTTGATGGTAACAAATTCGCTTTACAAGCAATGCAAAATGGAGCTCTTGCAGCAGTAGTAGATGACTCCTCAATAAAAGGTGAAAATATTTATTTGGTAGAGAACGTACTGACGACTTTGCAGCATTTAGCTACCTATCACAGGCAAGCATTGAAAACACCTGTTATTGGTTTAACGGGCAGCAACGGAAAAACAACAACAAAAGAATTAATAAGCCGTGTACTTGGTTCATCATATAACGTTTTATTTACTGAGGGGAATCTGAACAATCATATTGGTGTTCCACTTACACTATTGCGATTAAATAGTGAACATCAAATTGCAGTAATTGAAATGGGAGCCAATCATCAAGGTGAAATTCAGGAGCTGTCAAAAATTGCATTGCCTAACTTCGGACTCATTACAAACATTGGCAAAGCACATCTCGAAGGCTTTGGAGGCATTGATGGAGTAATTAAAGGAAAAACAGAATTGTACAGACACCTGATGGAAAATGATGGCGTAATTTTTTGTCGTAGGAACAATGAATTGCTAACGAACAATCTCAATCATTATCAAAAGGTGATTTTCTACAGTACGCAACCGGATGTATGCATCTATGGCGAAATTTCTGCACCAGCATCTGTTGTCAAGTTTAATTGGTTCGAAAATCACAATAGGATTGATGAAATAACAACGCACCTTACCGGTGACTACAATCTTGAAAATCTTGTAGCGGCAGTATGTATTGGCAGATATTTTAATGTTACACCTGAAAAAATTAAGTCAGCAATTGAAGGTTACATCCCCGAAAATCAACGTTCGCAAATAGAGATTTCCGGAAGTAATACAATAATCATTGATGCATATAATGCCAATCCATCAAGTATGGAAGCAGCATTAAAAAATCTTTCAGAAAATTATGATGGCAACAAAGTAATCATTCTTGGAGAGATGCTTGAACTTGGTCAGGATGCAAATGCAGAACACCAACACATTGTTGACTTATTGAGTAGTATGGAAAAAGATTTACTCATTTTAGTAGGTGAAAATTTCCTGCATACAACACTTAATGATCATGCATTGCGATTTAAAACATCAGAAGATGCTTGTAATTACTTACAAAATCATGCTATTAATGAAAGTACAATTTTAGTTAAGGGTAGTCGCGGTTCTAAAATGGAAAAAGTGCTTGATGGAATCCGCAATCACAACTGATTTCTAAGAAATCTTTAGCTCAATAATTAAATAGTATAAATTCGATTCAATCTGTTTTCTTTGCAGTGTGATGAAAAATTCAAACTCCGAAATTTTTAGTGATGACATTAAATCATGTCTTGAAACATTAAGACAAGGTGGACTTATTGTTTATCCTACTGACACAATTTGGGGAATTGGATGCGATGCTACAAATGATGCAGCAGTAGAAAAAATTTTTACACTTAAAAACCGTAGTGAGTCAAAAAATCTGATTACGCTAGTATGTGATGAGGCTATGTTGAATCGCTGTGTGCAGCATGTTCCTGCTGTTGCATGGGATATCATTGAATACTCCGAAAAGCCAGTAACAATAATTTATGAAAAAATCAGTCGCATCTCAGAAAAAGCAATTGCAGATGATGGCACTGCAGCCATCAGATTGGTGAAAGATCCATTTTGCAAAATGCTGATTCATAAATTTGGTAAGCCAATCATTTCCACCTCTGCAAACCTGAGCAACATGCCCTCCCCTGCTGTTTTTAATGACATTGAAGATTCCATACTTACCGGAGTGGACTATGTAGTAAAGTTCCGACAGCAAGAAACTGCCAAACATACACCATCATCCATCATCAGGATTTTAAACAATGGCGAAGTTAAAGTTATCAGAAAATAATCTGCAAACAGAAATGCTGGATCATAGTTTGTTCCGGCAGATTGCTTCACTTTGTGAAAAGCATAATTTAAAAGCTTTTGTCATTGGAGGATTTGTGCGTGACTGTTTTTTAAAAAGATCTTCAAAAGATATTGACATTGTAGTTAACGGTGACGGCATTGCCGTAGCTAAAGAACTTGCTGTAATGCTTGACGGAGAATTTGCCTTTTTTAAAAACTTCGGTACTGCAATGGTAAAATCTGAAGGATTTGAAATAGAGTTTGTAGGCGCAAGAAAAGAGTCCTACAATCAACATTCGCGAAAACCAAAGGTTACACCAGGCACATTAGAAGACGACCAACTAAGACGTGATTTTACTATCAACACCCTTGCTTTCAGTCTTAACAGAGATGATTACGGAAATCTGATTGACCCGTTTAACGGAATGCAGGATCTAAACGATAAAATAATTCGCACACCTGCCGACCCTGTAACAACTTACAGCGATGATCCGCTTCGTATGATGCGTGCTATTCGATTTGCAACACAACTCAACTTCAGCATTGAAGAAATATCTCTTGCAGCCATTCATAGTGAACGAAATAGAATCAATATCGTTTCCAAAGAGCGCATCACCGATGAACTGAATAAAATTATTGCTTCACCACTACCATCAACCGGATTCAAATTGTTGATGAATACAGGATTGCTGGAGCTAATATTTCCACAACTTTACAACCTGAAAGGAGTTGATTATTTTGAAGGCAAAGGACATAAAGACAACTTTTATCACACGTTGGAAGTTTTGGACAACATTGCAAAGGTCACTGATAATTTATGGCTACGATGGGCTGCTATTCTTCACGACATTGCCAAACCCGCAACAAAACGTTTTGAAGCCGGGCATGGCTGGACTTTTCATGGGCATGAAGACAAAGGCTCACGTATGGTTCCTCCCATTTTCAGAGAGTTAAAATTACCGCTCAATGAAAAAATGAAATATGTTCAGAAGTTGGTTTTATTACATCTGAGGCCTATTGTAATTGCTCAGGAAATTGTAACCGATTCAGCAGTACGCAGATTATTATTTGATGCCGGTGATGATATTGACGACTTGATGTTGTTGTGCCAGGCTGATGTTACTACTAAAAATGAATATAAGAAAGCCAAATACCGTAACAACTTTGAACTGGTTGTTCAAAAGCTAAAAGAAGTTGAAGAGAAAGACAGAATAAGAAACTGGCAACCACCCGTTACAGGACAATTGATTATGGATACCTTTGGTTTGGCTCCCGGACCTAATGTTGGTATTATAAAAGATTTTGTCCGTGAAGCTATTTTAGATGGTCAGTGCCCTAATGAACCACAGGCCGCATTTGAGTTAATGCTTAAAAAGGGTATTGAACTAGGGCTTACACCACAAAAAAATAGTTGATTTTTTCTGCTTTTATTATTGAGAATCAATATTTGGGGGTTAAAAAGTCTTATCTTTGCACCCCAAATAAAAATTTCATGCAAAATATCAGAAATGTGGCCATTATTGCCCACGTTGACCATGGTAAAACAACATTAGTTGATAAAATACTTCATCAGACACAGGTTTTCAGGCAAAATCAGCAAACAGGAGAATTGATTCTCGATAATAATGATCTGGAACGTGAGAGAGGGATTACCATTGTTGCAAAAAATGTATCTGTTCAGTATAAAGACGTTAAGATAAATATTATTGACACACCGGGTCACGCAGATTTTGGTGGTGAAGTAGAACGCGTGCTTACTATGGCTGATGGTGTAATTTTGTTAGTAGATGCTTTTGAAGGTCCAATGCCACAGACACGTTTTGTATTGCAGAAAGCATTGGCATTAGGATTGAAACCAATTGTTGTAATCAATAAAGTTGATAAAGAGAATTGTCGCCCTGACGAAGTACATGAATCGGTTTTTGATTTGTTTTTTCACCTTGAAGCAACAGAAGATCAGCTTGACTTTCCAACATTATATGGAAGCAGTAAGCATGGCTGGATGAGCACCGACTGGCACACAGAAACAACTGACATTACACCTTTGCTTGATGCCATAATTGAAAAGACCCCTCCTGCAAAATCACTTGAAGGTACACCACAGATGCTTATCACATCATTAGATTACAGCAACTATGTTGGTCGTATTGCAATTGGCCGAATTGTGAGAGGGACATTGAAAGAAAATATGCCTGTTACATTGATGAAACGTGATGGCAGTGCAAAAAAATCCAGAATAAAAGAACTGTTTGTTTTTGAAGGATTAGGCAGAAAAAAAGTTGACAGTGTAAGCAGTGGCGACATTGCAGCAATTGTAGGTGTAGATGATTTTGAAATCGGTGATACCATTGCAGATTTTGAAAGTCCTGAAGCATTAAAATCAATTGCAGTTGATGAACCAACCATGAGTATGCTTTTTACCATCAACAACAGTCCGCTGTTTGGTAAAGAAGGAAAGTTTGTCACCTCTCGTCACCTTCGTGATCGACTTTATAAAGAAACAGAAAAGAATCTGGCCATGCGTGTTGAAGAAACCGACTCACCGGATGCATATCTTGTTTATGGTCGTGGAATTCTTCACATTTCTATTCTTGTTGAAACCATGCGCAGAGAAGGTTATGAACTTCAGTTAGGACAGCCACAGGTTTTATATAAAGAAATAGATGGCATTCGTTGCGAGCCTGTAGAACACTTAGTTGTTGATACACCAACAGAAGTAGCAGGCAAAGTGATTGAACTTGCCACGCAGCGTAAAGGCGAACTTACCAGTATGTTGCCAAAAGGAGATTTACAAAGACTTGAGTTTAATATTCCTGCAAGAGGATTAATCGGACTTCGTAATGCAGTACTTACTGCCACTGCCGGTGAAGCTATAATGGCACATCGTTTTAATTCTTATGAGCCTGTAAAAGGTGCAATACCGGGAAGGAACATGGGTGTATTACTTGCTAAAGAAGCAGGTAGTTCAACTGCATACTCGATTGATAAATTACAAGAGCGTGGAGCATTTTTTATTGATCCAGGCGAAACAGTTTATGGTGGTCAGATTATTGGTGAACATATCCGCCCGGGCGATTTGGTGGTGAACGTATGTGAAGGAAAAAAATTAACCAATATCAGAGCATCAGGTAGTGATGACAATGTGCGCATTACCCCGAAAATAAAATTCTCTTTAGAGGAAGCTATGGAGTATATTGAGAAGGATGAATATCTTGAAGTTACTCCGCAGAATATCCGTATGCGTAAAATTTATCTCGATGAAAATGAGCGTAAGCGCATGAGTAAGAAAGCAGAAATGGCATAATAAAATAAGTTAGGATTGTATATTTATTTTTATTATTATTGTAAAAATTAAACAATAACGTACAATGAAGGCAGTGCAGAAAAAGCAAAAAGTAAAAATGGAGTTTCCAATGCGGTCTTCTCCCAAAATATTATACGGATTTTTATCTACCCCATCAGGATTATCAGAATGGTTTGCAGATGATGTAACTATTCGTGAAGGAATTTACACTTTCCATTGGGATGGTGATGAGCAACAAGCCAAGATGACGCACAAAAGAGAAAATCAAATGGTGCGCTTTAAATGGATTGATGACAGCGATGATGCTTTTATTGAATTTGAAATTACGACCGATGAATTGACTTCAGATGTATCGCTCATGGTATCAGACTTTGCAGTAGAGGATGATATTGAAGAAACACAGCGTTTATGGGACACACAAATCCATAATTTGCGTCATCTGATTGGGTCTTGATTATACATTAGACTTCACTTACATTAATACTTTATAACAACGAAGCGTTTCATGAAGAAGATGTTGCTACGTATGATTTTTAAAATTTTGGATAAATATTTTAAAAGTCAAAATTATGTTAATGCACAAAATAAGTATTTCAAATCTCACTATGCTTTTGACATTGAAACTCAATTAAGAATAAGAGCATTACAATCAACTTGTGAGTTTATTGAGAAAAACATGTCTCATCTTCCAATGTTTAAAAATAAACAAGATGCCTTAGATTTCTCTTTAAAGCAAGTAAAAATTAGTGGACTATATTGTGAGTTCGGAGTTTATAAAGGTGCTTCGGTTAACCACATTGCTAAAGTAACCAAGCAAGAAGTTCATGCATTTGACTCATTTGAAGGGTTGCCTGAAACATGGCTCACCACTCATAAAGAAGGGCATTTTGCTTTGGAAAAACTACCACACTTTGAACCCAATGTTGTTGTTCACAAAGGTTGGTTTAATGAAACACTGCCTGACTTTACGGAAAAATACAAAGCCCCACTTGCATTTCTACATATTGATTGTGACCTGTATTCTTCTACTAAAACAGTCTTCGAAGCATTAAATAAACAAATTATAAAAGATACTATTATTCTTTTTGATGAATACTTCAACTACCCGCATTGGCAGCAACATGAATACAAAGTATTTAAAGAATTTACAGAAGCCAATAAAATTAGTTTTGAATATTTATGTTACAGTTCCAATACATTTGGTTCTAAAGTAGCAGTCCGTATTCTGGACAGAGAATAAATTATCTGCTTACAAATACCCCATTACTTTATAAACTGCTATTCCAAACCATTCATGAAATAGCAAGTCCCAATCAAGCAGTACTTCCGGTGATGGCAAAAGGAGTTTGTCTGGTGTAAACATTATCTGACCGGAATGTTGGTCAACTGCAAAGGGGATTACATCAATTCCCTGTTTTTGAAAGCACAACATTGATCTTCGCATATGAAATGCCGATGTCACTAATAAAAAAGGTGGCTTAAAGTCTGACTTTTGAATAATCTCCGCTGTATTCTTTGCATTCTCATAAGTATTTCTCGACTGATTTTCTGCAATCAGTTTATCTGCAGGAATACCAATTCGTATCATCTGATCACGCAGTAAATCTGCCTCTTTAACATCTGTATAAACTAAACTTCCCGAACCACTGGAAATAATTATATGCTTTGCTTTATTCCTATAAAAAAGTTCCATGGACTGAACATATCTATCGGCACCTGAGCCAAAAACCGGTCGTTGCATCTGTCCGTTTACATAACGAATTGCACCACCCATCATGATTACAGCATCGTACTGCTTATGAATTGAATCTATAGGTACTGACTGAACTTCCCATGCATGCATCACTAAATTCAACACAAACGGATTACTAAAAAACAGCAATGCCCCTATTGCCCAATACAAACATTTTCGGCTTCGTTTTTTATTCTTTGTAATTATTGAAATCAGCAACAAAATTACAATCCAACTAAGTGGTGATAATAAAAAATCTAAAACTTTAGAGAGTAAAAAAAATATATGTTGCATTAAATCAAGTTACAACAAAAAAATCATGCTGATGAATAAACTTAGCGGGAAATTTTTACATCACCCCAGTTTATCCCTCTCTTAATTCGAAGTAGTTGTGTTTCCGAAACGTGAAAACGGTCAGATATTTTTGATAATGCCTCACCTTTATGAATCCGCTTCTTTATTTCAGCTACTTTCTTCTCATTGAGTTTATAGCCCGATGCATTTTTCGGACGCTTGCCAATGCGCTTTTTCTTCTCTTTTATAACCACAGGATTTTTCTTTTGATGTTCAATATTATCTTCCTGAGTCATCCACTTCAGATTTGAATAATGATTGTTGCTTTTGTTATAATCAATATGGGCAACAATATCATGTTTCTTAGATGATTGTTTTACGAAGTTATCTGCAACCAGGCGATGTACCAATGGTGCATAGTTAATTGTTCGCTCCAATTCATCCTTTCTGAATGCCTTTCTATACACTTCCTTTATTCCGGTCAGTTCTGCAGTAACAAGATCAATTTTCTTTTTATGACTGTTATAGGCAGGTGAATTTTTTTTATGAGATTTCAATTCTGATTTTACATCGCGAAGTTTACCTGTCAGTTGTTCAATTTTTCTTCGTTTCTGATCCAATTGCTTTTGTGCCTCATCAGATCTTTTCTTGAAAAGCTTAAACCTCACAATCGGATATCCATTTACCAGAGTACCTTTCAGCACTCTGTTTTCAGCAATTTTAGTTGAAGTTCTGACTCTTCCAAAATTTGACACTTCAATTTTCAAATTATTGGTAAATCTAAATGGTGGCTTTACAAGCGACCATTTTTCATTCTTAAAATCATTTTTCATTGTTTGAAAATTTACAATTAGAATTCAATTGTGATTTTATGATTCAATAAATATAACCGGTTAAAATGGCAAATCGTCCTTATAATCTTCTTGTGGCAAATCGGACATAGATGGCATTGGTGACTCCATTGGTGCCTCTCCTGCAGACGTTCTTTCAATTTTCCATGCATCAAGTGATGTAAAATACTTAATCTCTCCGGAAGGAGATTTCCACTCTCTGCCCTTAATATTAAAAGAAACCGATAGTTCATCTCCGGGTTGAAAACTCTCTATCAACCTGCATTTGTCATTTGCCAGTTGAAAAATGACAATTTGAGGGTATGATGATTTAGCATCTATTGTAAGTGTAAATTCTCTTTTGCGAAATTTGTCTGTTACTACCTGTTCTGCAAATTTCTGTTTTAATATTCCTGTTACCTGAAGCATTTTGAATTTTTTTTCAAAAGTAAAAATAAATTTAAAAAATCAAATCTTTTAGTTTCAGAGCATTCGCTTTATTATTGAAGTTTTCCATAAGAATTTCTTCCCGTAGCGAAATATCTATCTGAGTAAATTCCTGCTTAATCATGGCTGCAAGCGCTTCACGCATTGCTTCAGGTGTGTCTGCGACAGTGCAAAGTTGCTCCAATCCGGTATTTTGAACCATTGGTGTATTTACGAGTGCAAAACGACCACTAAAAAGCGCAGAAAGAAGTTTTAGCTTTATCCCTGTTGGCTGAAAAGTGGGTAGCACATTAATATGTGCGTCTAAAACCAGATCGTTAATCTGCTTAGTATTCAAATCACTTAGTAAAGTAACATTATTCTTTCGTTGCACAGCATCTCTTAAATTAACACCGGGTTTGCTGCCTGCAATGAGTAAGGTAACCGGTGAGTTTTTAAAAACTTCCTGTACTAAATATAGCGCAGCCATATCATTCTCACCAATAGCCAGATTACCATGATAAAATGCATACGCTCCCTTGCCAACTCTCGAATTTACTTTTGTAAAGGAATGAAATGCCGGTATGTAATGTGCATTACCATACTTACTATTAAAATATTTGGTGTCGTTAGGAGAAATTGCTGCAATAATATCTGCATTCAATAAAATGCTTTCGTAGATTTCCAACTTACTTGACTCATTATAAAAATAGTATCGCTTAAAGATGTTTGATTCTGCTTTTGCTAAGTTTTTATAATATTCATGTTCTATATTGTGCGTCCTGACAATTTTCTTTCGCTTTTTTAGTCGTTCATCATTCAAATAATGAGTACTGTGCAATCCTTCAAAGAGTATTGGATAATCATCAGAAAGCAGGTTTCTAATCAGTTGCTCTGACGATCGTGACACAACAATATAAGGCTCCTTTAAAAACAACTGTGACTTGGAAACATCTCGCTGATAGTAATGAACTGACTTGCACAGTTCTTCCAGAATTTTAGATGACTGACGGCCATACTGAAATGCATGAAGGTGAACTTTTACTCCGGCAGATACGAGAGCGCGGAGCTTATAAAACACATCAATGACTCCACCATAATTTGCAGGATATGGTATGTCAAAACTAATAATGTGTAAGTGCTTACCGCTGTTTCTCACTATCTGTTTTAAAGTTTATTTGTCTTTTTCTCAGAACATAAAATTACCTCAATCAATATCTTCTTTTCATTTTGCCAACATAAATCCGTAGCTGCAATACTACAATTTTCTTTATAGTTAATGTAAAGTTCTTTCTCAATTATTAAGCGATTCATAGCTTCAGTAATAGCTTGTGTAGTGTACTTCGGTAACACAATCCCCGTTTTGTATCCGTTTACAATTGCTGCAACCTCAGGCAAGTCTGAAGCTATAACAGGAATCCCTGCATGTATATAGTCGAATAGTTTGTTTGGTAAACTAAATCTATAATTGATGTTGGTGTCTTTATCCAATGTAAGCCCTGCAAAGCATGATGCTGTTATGGCAATCAGTTCCTCACGTGCAACTTTAGGGTGAATAATTACTTTTTGATCTACTTTTTGTTTGATAGCCAATTCTTGCAACCGATGAAAAACATCTCCGCCACCAATAATTAGCAACACAGCATCAACCCTTTTCATTGCTTCAATTGCCTCTTCTGCTCCTCTGTCAATATTGATTCCTGCGCCTTGCAAAATAAAAACCTTTTTATCATCAGAAAGACCAACAGATCGTTTCCATTGCATTACATCAAAATTAATGCTATCTGTTTTATCAGGAACATTACGAACAACTTTCACATCAATACCATACTGTTGATGATATAGATTTGCAATTGAATGATTAACTGTTATTACATTTTTAAGTTTTGGGAAAATAAAAGCCTCAACCTTTGTCCATACTTTGCGTGCAAAATGATTATTCTGCAATTCAGGAACTCCTGTAAAATACTCATGGCTGTCGTATATCAAAGCACATCCTTTCAGTCGAGACACTAAATAATTCGGCAAGAGTGTATCTAAGTCATTTGAATATAGTATATCCGTTTTCTTAAAAAATAAAAAAAGAAAAAGTCTTATCTGAAATAATGCATAAAACAGAGGGCCTGTGTTTATAAGCAACCTAAATCGCTTTACCGACAAACCGGGCATCTCATAAACAGGTAAACTATATGGGAACTTTCGTCCAACAATAAGAACCTGATAATCGAGCTCAGAAAATACCGATGCTGTTCTCCTAACCCGTTGATCGGTTGCTATGTCATTAATTACTGAAATTATTACCTTCTTTTGCGCCATTCTTTGTTGATGTGGCGAAGGTAAAACATTGCCTCTTTAGATTATAATCAGGCTAAATAATCTTTAAGCAATTTATTTCGAGAGCCTGAACGCAATCTTCTTATGGCTTTCTCTTTTATTTGCCTTACACGTTCTCTTGTCAAACCAAACTTTGCACCAATTTCGTCTAATGAAAAACTATGCGAAACACCAATACCATAAAATAATTTGACTACATCGCGTTCACGCTCAGTCAATGTTTTTAAAGAACGATCTATTTCTTTTCGAAGTGACTCATTCATGAGGCCATAATCTGTATCCGGTGCATCATCGTTTTGCATAACATCAAGCAAGGTGGCTTCTTCATTGCCTGCAAATGGCGCATCCATGCTGACATGCTTGCCCGGTGATTTTAATGTGTCTGAAATTTTTTCGATAGGCACTTCCATTATTTCAGCTACTTCCTCAGCAGAAGGCTCACGCTCATACTCTTGTTCTAATTTTGAAAAAACTTTATTTATTTTTCTTAACGAACCTACCTGATTTAAAGGAAGTCTGACGATGCGTGCCTGCTCTGCAATAGCCTGCAAAATACTTTGACGAATCCACCATACTGCATAAGAAATAAATTTAAATCCTCTGGTTTCATCAAAACGTGATGCAGCTTTAATTAGTCCGAGATTACCTTCGTTTATCAAATCAGGAAGACTTAATCCCTGATTCTGGTATTGTTTGGCAACAGAAACAACAAATCTTAAATTAGCTCTTGTTAGTTTACTCAAAGCCTCCTCATCGCCCTCACGAATTCTTCGCGCCAAATTAGCTTCCTCATCTGCAGTAATCATGCCTTCGCGGCTTATTTCCTGAAGGTATTTTTCCAACGATTGACTCTCTCTGTTTGTTATGGACTTTTGAATGCGCAGCTGCCTCATAAATTGTTTCGGTTTATCTTACAAAGTTAATAGTAAAAAAATCATTAATCCAAAAAAACATTCAACCAAAATACACTATTTGTTCAAAAAGATTTCAACAAGCTAAAAAATGTCATTACAGGATATTTTGTAATAACGGCAAATAATTGATTACTTTGTGTCATCAAAAGGGGTGCTTCCTGTAATAAAAGGAATGCTGAGATTATACCCATAACCTGATCAGGATAATGCCTGCGTAGGAATAGGTAACATTCTTTTATTGCACTGCTACTTTTTTTGTGATGTTACTTATTAAATAAACAAAAAGATGATTAAGAAATTTTCTCTGTTGCTTTTGGCTTTATGCTTTAGCCTTTATTCTAATGCACAGTTTGACCTGTCAGGAGTTGTGAGTACTAATGATGGTAAAAAAGTAGATAATGCAGTTATTACTCTTAAAGAATCACTGACTCGACATTTTTCAGATGAAAAAGGAAGGTTTACCTTTTTTAATCTTAAGGCTGGCAAATACACTCTGCAAGTATATCAGCTTGGCTACCACGAATACAGCAGTGAAATTAACCTGACAAGTAACCAACATGTAGAAGTTATACTTTTTAAAAAAGCTTTTGTAACTGATGAGGTAATTATACAATCATTAAAAATGAAAAATAAAATACCCATTGCACAAAACAATCTGAATAAAAATGAAATAGAAGAAATGAATTCAGGGAAAGATGTACCTGAAATCATGGATCAACTTACAGGTGTCGTAATAAGCAGTGATGCAGGTGCCGGTGTTGGTTACACAGGTATGCGTGTGCGAGGTAGTGATGCCACAAGAATTAATGTTACTATAAATGGTATTCCAATAAATGATGCCGAATCGCAAAGCATGTATTGGGTTGACATGCCTGACTTGCTTAGCTCAACCAATCAGATACAACTTCAGAGAGGTGTAGGTACTTCAGTAAATGGCGCAGCTGCATTTGGCGCAAGTATTAATATTCTTACAGATCATCTGTCAGAAAAACCATTTGCAGAAACCAACTTGAGTTACGGAACCTTCAATACAAAAAAGGTAAATCTTATTGCCGGTACAGGATTACTTAATAACCGTTTTGCATTTGAAACCAGACTATCTTCCATACAGTCTGACGGATATGTTGACAGAGCGACCTCTGATTTAAAATCTTTTTATTTTTCAGGCGGATACTTTGGTCAAAAGTCAATGTTGAAGGCAATAATGTTTTCAGGGATAGAAAAGACTTATCAATCCTGGTATGGCGTGCCGGAATCAAGATATAAAAACGATACTCAGGGAATGATGGACTATATTTCACGTAACGGCTTAGATAACGAAGATGCTGCCAACCTTCTTGAATCAGGAAGAAAATACAATTACTATTTATATCCGGGGCAAACAGACAACTACCAACAGGACAATTATCAGTTGCACTTCTCACATCAGATAAACAACTTGATTACATTAAATTTTGCAGCGCACATGACACGCGGAAAAGGCTATTATGAGGAATATAAAAAAAACGCAAAGTTTGGTGACTATGGGCTACCTCCTATTCAAATCCAGGATACATTAATTACAAATACAAATCTTGTTAGAAGAAAGTGGCTCGACAATTATTTTTATGGAATGATTTACTCACTGAACTATGAGAATAAAAACATTGAAATAAAAACAGGTGGTGGTATCAATCAGTATGATGGTAATCACTATGGTAAAATAATTAAAGGTGATTTTATTCCATTAGCCTCTGAAAATTACACTTACTATCAAAACAATGGCTTAAAGAATAATTTTAATCATTGGCTAAAAGGAACTTTACACCTGGGTGAACATTTCATTGCTTATGCCGACATGCAATATCGCTACGTACATTATCGGTTTACCGGATTTGATGACTTTGCAACAAATGCCAATCAGATTGCAGCGTATCATTTTTTAAATCCAAAAGCCGGTGTTACATATTTAAGAAATGATAACGAAAGTGGATGGCTGTCAATTGCTGTTGGAAACAAAGAACCATCAAGAGATGATTTTACCGAGTCAACTGCAAAATCACGACCTAAACCTGAAAATCTCATAGACTTTGAAGCAGGTTATTCAATTGAAATAAAAAAATTAAAATTAAGTTTTAATGCCTTTTATATGCAATATAAAGATCAACTGATTTTAACAGGTAAAATTAATGACGTTGGCAATTATACAAGACAAAACGTAAAAAATAGTTTTAGAAGAGGCTTAGAGGCAGAATTCAATTATGATGCGAGCAAGTTTTTAGTTGTTTCAGGCAATGTAACATTAAGTGAAAACAAAATTCTGAACTTTAAGGAATATGTTGATCAGTACGATGCAGATTTTAATTATATAGGGCAGCAGGAAATCATCTATAAGAAAACCCACATTGCCTTATCTCCTTCGATAATTGCTGCAGCAGGTGTTGAAATAAAACCCTTAAAAAAGCTTAGCATTAAACTCACCGAGAAGTATGTTGGAAAACAGTATTTAGATAACACGTCTTCCGAAGAAAAATCACTGAAGTCATTTGCCTACACCAACATTTCAGCACATTATACTTTTAAGATTTTTAAAAACATTGAAACTGAAGCTGGAGTTTCTGTATTTAACCTGTTCAATGAAATGTATTCAAGCAATGGCTATACTTATGGCTATCTATATGATGGCATGAGGGTTAACGAAAACTTCTACTATCCACAGGCAGGAAGACATACCATGATATCTGCTAAATTCAGATTTTAATTTCACCATCAAAAACTTTCATAGCAGAGCCTGTCAAGACAATTTTATTGTACTGATTATCCTTGACAGTGAATGTAACATTCAGACTTCCGCCACGCGCAATCATATTCACAGAAGTGCTTTTAGTTAAACCAGAATAATGTGCAGCAATAGCTGATGCAGTAATACCGGTACCACAGGCAAGTGTTTCATCTTCTACGCCACGTTCATAAGTTCTGATGTTTGATGCTTTGCTTTTATATGCTACAAAATTCACATTAATACCTTTTGCCTTAAAAGTATTGTTGTTTCTTATTCTTCTTCCTTCTTTAACAATATCAATTTTCTCTACATCATCAACAAATTTTACATAATGTGGAGAACCGGTATTCAGCACAAAATTTCCATTATGCTTTTTTATCTCCGATACATCGGACATTGAAACACTCACAATTGCACTGGCAAAATTGTTTACCGCATTGATTTTAGCAGTGTGCAAACCATCATACGCCATGAATTGTGTCTTTTTACCTGCAACACCAATTTGTTTGCCAAACAAAACCGCACATCGTGCACCATTGCCGCACATACTTCCAATGTTACCATCTGCGTTATAATAAACCATCTCAAAATCGGCATCTCTGCTATGCTGAATTAAAATAAGTCCGTCTGCACCAATACCAAAATGCCTGTCGCATAATATGGCAATCTGTTTTGGTTTCAGCGTACTAAACTTACTTGACCTATTATCAATCAAAATAAAATCATTGCCTGCGCCCTGATACTTGCTGAATTTTAGATGCATTTTTATTCTTTAAAAAACTAAATCTTAATATTAAACGTTGTAAAACTACGTGATTATTTTGAAACATTGTTAATGATTGTTAACGTTCACTTCATAGTCATTTCACTGAATGTAACATAACTTCGTTGTCAAATTAGAAAATAAAACATAAAAGATTACAGATAATGATCAGACAGATTAAAAAAACAGCCGGAATACTTGCAATCGCAGCAATAGGCGGCTTAACTTCATTGGCCATTTATAAACAAACTGAAAAACCTGTGTTGTTTGGCCAACAGGAAAACACTGTTCCCGTTAAAAGGGTAAGCATAGCANNTGCCATGTTTGATTTTACAGAAGCTGCAGAAAAAACAGTTCCTGCTGTTGTACACGTTAAAACAACTTATCCATCACAACCAGTTAGTGGTAATTTTTTTAATCCATTTAACTTTTGGGGAGCACCCGGCTATGGCGCACCACAACAACCACAACAATCAGCAGGTTCAGGTGTAATTATTTCTGATGATGGATATATTGTAACGAACAATCACGTTGTTGACAATGCAGACAAAGTTGATGTTACTTTAGATGATAAAAGAACTTTCACTGCCAAAGTTATCGGAAAGGATCCTTCAACAGATTTAGCATTGCTTAAGGTTGACCAGACAGGTTTACCCTATTCAAAATTTGCAAATTCAGACGATATTAAAGTAGGACAATGGGTGTTGGCTGTTGGTAACCCATTTAATCTTACTTCAACTGCAACTGCAGGTATCGTTTCAGCAAAAGGTCGTAACATTCATATCTTAAACGATCAGCAGTTTCCGATTGAGTCATTTATACAAACTGATGCAGCTGTGAATCCCGGCAACAGCGGTGGTGCATTGGTAAACCTGAATGGTGATTTGGTAGGTATTAATGCTGCTATTGCCTCCAACACCGGCTCTTATACCGGCTACTCATTTGCCATTCCTGCAAATATTGTACGAAAAGTAACTAAAGACTTATTGGAATATGGCAAGGTTCAACGAGGATTTATTGGTGTTACATTAAGAGATATTGACCAGCAATTGGCTCAGACCAAAGGTTTGAAGTCTATGCAGGGTGTATATATAGATGGCGTTGTGAGTGGTGGTGCCGGACAAGCGGCAGGTATAAAACCAGGTGATGTCGTAACAAAAGTTGGTGAGACTACAGTTAATTCTGCAAGCGAACTTCAGGAACAGATTGGTCGTTTCGGTCCCGGTGACAAAGTTAATCTTACATTGAATCGTGATGGCTCTGAAAAAAACTATCAGATTGTACTTCGTGATAACAGTGGTGGTGAACGTGTTGAACGTGCAAACAACAATGTCAACATGATGGGTGCTGAATTTGGAGAAGTGACCGATAAAGAGAAAAAACAATTAGGCATAAGTAATGGTGTAAAGGTTGCTGGCTTGCAATCCGGTAAATTGAGAAGTGCAGGCATACGTGAAGGATTTATAATTACCAGTATTGACAATAAGAAAATCAACTCTCCGGACGATATTGAATCAGCATTAGCCAACAAAAAAGGTGGTGTACTTATAGAAGGTGTTTATCCCAATGGCATGAGAGCTTATTATGGATTTGGATTATAGATAGTTTTTCATAGGTTTGGTTTATAGCGAAGGGGGATTCTGAAAATGAATCTCCCTTTGCATTTAATGTGACAAATGAATTGCAATATTGTAAATACACTTCTATTAAAAGTTAATTATCTTGTGTTGAAAACCAATTTTACTTAACTTGCATTGGCTTAAAATTTCAATTTAAAATAGCATACCTTTGCAAGATGCAAGAAAACAATAAAAAAAGTCAAAACAGGTTATGTCTGTTTACGTATCACTGTAAATGCAAATAATGTTTAGAAAAATCGTACTTTCTCTTTTACTTCTGTTCATCGGTCTGCAATTAAGTGCTGATACACCTTTATTAAAAAGAGTTGTTTGCAGTTACGATGATACAACACGTTTGAGTTTTGTTTCCAACACAGATGTTTTTGCTGAGAGATGGGACACGCTTCAACAGGTTAAATTTTGGCAGGAAGTAATCAGACAGTCTGCTGATACGGCACTGATTAATGTTGCATCTACACGATGTATTTTACATAAAACTCCATTTGAAGATTGGAAATGTCAGTCTGAATCAGAAAAAACAGCCTATAAGAAATTTATCAATTTAGCAAACGGTCTTGATACCAACACTACACTTTACGTTACATTCGGAAAAAAAGAATTTTATGAATACAAAAGGGTTATTCCTGTAATCGGAAAATCCGTTGAGATTTTTAAAAATAATAATGTTGACCCTTGGTATGCACAAACAATTTTACTGATTGAGAATCCCGGAAAAAATCACAACAAATCTTATGTTGGAGCCAATGGCCCCTTTCAACTGATGAAAAGTGTTGCTATAAAATTTGGTTTAAAAGTTAACAAGCATGTTGACGAAAGAACTGACCTTAATAAATCTGCATATGCTGCATCGCAACTCTTAAAAAGTTCATGTATCCCTAAGGTAAAAGGCTTGCTGATTGAAAAAAACATTCCGTTTAACGAAGATGATTTATGGTTCCGCCTGCTTGTAATGCATGCCTACCATGCAGGACCGGGAAATGTAGCCTGTGTGATTAATGAGCTTAACCCTAAAAAAGGTGGCATAGAATTGTTTACACAGATCTGGAAAACAGAATGTGGTGGATTTAAAAATGAATCACAAAACTACTCTCAGATTGCACTTGCCAACATTGTGATTTTTGAGCGTTTTCTTCAGTCAAATAAAGATTCATTGTGGTTAGTTGAAGGGGAAAAAATGATGGCCGATTATAAAAAAAATAAAACTCCGGGCATAGCAGGAATAAACAAGCTTAAGCAAAGTCTTGAACTTTATAGCGAAGATTTAATGGACGGAACAATATCGGCTGATTTCTTTATTTCCCGGATGACAAGTATTCAGAAAGAACTTGCAACATATAAGGTTAAAAAAACAAATGAAGAAGAAACTAATCTGAGTATGACACAGTACTTAGCTATTGGAAAACAACTCATTCGTAAACGCCATTTGGATGATGCAATTAAGATTCTGAAATTAAACATTCAGCACTATCCTAATTGCGTAACTGCATACGACTCTTTGAGTCGCATTTATAAAATTCAGGGTAATAGACAGATGGCCCTATTTTACAATCAAAAAGGTGCTTCTATAAAAAATCCTTCTTATTAATCTTTCAAGCTATTTCTTGTAGTTTGCCGGATTCAATGCAGCAGGTGACCATTGATTTAAAAATTCAATAACACTTTCTTTATTATACCCCTCACCTTGCTCAAGATAGCCGGTAGATTGTGTATGTAGTCTTTTTCCATGGGCATCAAGAATTACAAACACAGGAAATCCAAATCGTTGCGGAAATTCCAGTTGTTGCATCAATGAATCGTTTTTGTTTTCCTTGCTGCTATTAATATGTTCAATTACATAATTTGCCTTAAATGCTGAGTCAACCGACAAATCTGTCTTGCTGAAGGCATCAAACATACGACACCATCTGCACCAATTACCACCAATCATCAGAAAAACATGTTTCCCTTCTTTCTGTGCAGTAATTTCTGCTTGCTTTATCTGTTCAAATGCATTCTTTTCAGGATGGTAAATTGCAACTTTTTCTTGCGCATTCACCTGACTAATCATTCCAAAAGTCATAAGTATCGTCAGCACTGTGTAAACTTGTTTTCTCATAATATATTTTGAATTGATTCGTTTAAAATAATACCTGAATCCTTCATCTGATAAAGGTTCGATTTAATAACTTTGTAAAGTTCAAATAAACAAAAAAATGAGGAAAGTTATTGTAGCACTATTAGTTCTTTTTACGGCCTGTCAACCTAAGACTTCAGAGCCTGAACAGAAGACAGCACCGGCCCTTGAAGAAAAAGAATTTCCGGCAAAACCGGACATTGCATTAGCCTCGGATATTGATCCGGTTTGTAAAATGTCTGTTAAAGAAGAGTTTTCCGATACAGCAATGTATGATGGCAAAATTTATGGTTTTTGCGCTTCGGCATGTAAGGATGATTTTCTTAAAGAACCTCTCACCTATCTTGAAGAAAAATGAGCTGCATAAGTTGTAAAAAACTTTGGTCAATCCCTGCTTTGGAATGGCTCATTATTTTAATAACTATAACTTTAGGATTATTGTGGACATCGTGTAATGAAGACAGACCATTACGAACATTGCCTGTTTATGGAATGCAGGATGAACAAAACAAATCCAATCATAAAATAGGACCTTTTTCTTTTATTGATCAGAATGGGGATACGGTTACAGACAAGGATTATTCCAATAAAGTTTATGTGACTGATTTTTTCTTCACCACGTGCCGAAGTATCTGCCCTGTTATGACCACCCAAATGCAACGTGTTTTTGAGCATTACAAATCAAATCCTGACGTAATGTTTTTGTCCTATTCAGTAAATCCGGAATATGATACACCTGCGGTTTTAAAAGAATATGCAGATAAACATCATGCAGATGCTAAGAAATGGCATTTTGTGACAGGTGACAAACAAAAGATTTATGACCTTGCACGCATTTCCTATTTAGTAACTGCAACAAAAGGTGATGGTGGCCCGGATGATTTTGTGCACACGCAAAACTTTGCGTTAATTGATAAAGAAAAACGAATCAGAGGTTATTATGATGGCACTGATTCTATTGATGTCAACAGATTGATAACTGAAATTGACTTGTTACTTCGTGAATACAAGTATGCCGATAAATGATGAGAAAATTACTCTTATTTTTTATTTTATCTCCATTTTCAGGTTTCAGTCAGGATAATGTGCATGTTCATTGCAAACGTATCATTTCAGACAATTCAAAACTACATAGCTTAAACAAAGTTAGCACAACAGGTAGCGATTTTGATGTAAAATACAATCGTTTTAACTGGGTAATAAATCCTGACTCAGTATATATTTCCGGAAATGTATTTACATTATTTGAAGTAAAATCATCGCTTAGCAAATTGGAGTTTGATTTTTCTTCAGCTCTTACAATAGATAGTATTCTCTATCAGTCAACTTTACTCCCCTTTACAAGCAGTAGTGATATTATAACAATTTTACTTCCCGGCATAATCTCAACGGGGCAATTAGATAGCGTAGAAATTTTTTATCATGGTGTACCACCCACTTCAGGTTTTGGATCATTTAATCAGAGTACGCATAATGGAATCCCGGTATTGTGGACGCTTTCAGAGCCTTTTGGCGCCAGCGATTGGTGGCCATGCAAAAACTCGCTTACAGATAAAGTAGATAGCATGGATGTTTTTGTAACTACTGACACAGCATATAAAGTTGCATCCAATGGAAAATTAATTTCTGAAATTTCTTCAGGCAATCAAAAAATCACACACTGGAAAAGCAACTACCCTACTGCATCTTATCTTATTGCCATTGCAGTTACTAACTATGCTGCTTATTCCGACTATGTGCCTATGGCAGTTGGAGATTCTTTGCAAGTACTCAATTATGTTTATCCTGAAAACTTATCGTCAGCACAATTGCAAACACCGGATATCATTCCTATCATTCAACTTTATGACAGCCTCACTATTCCATATCCATTCAGGAATGAAAAGTATGGGCATGCTCAATTTAACTGGGGCGGTGGCATGGAACATCAAACAATGAGTTTTATGGTTAATTTTAATCAGGACCTGATGGCACATGAATGTGCACATCAGTGGTT
Source organism: Bacteroidetes bacterium UBA6661 (assembly GCA_002455375.1). Classification (GTDB taxonomy): domain Bacteria; phylum Bacteroidota; class Bacteroidia; order AKYH767-A; family OLB10; genus OLB10. The sequence continues at coordinate 74,197 of DKKR01000010.1, read as the reverse complement.
TGGTGATTTAATAACTTGCGGTAGTTGGGAAGATATTTGGCTAAACGAAGGTTTTGCAACATATTTTGAAGGATTAACCAAGGAACATTATATCCCATCGTTGTGGTATAACTGGAAAAGACAAAAAATTAACAATATCACCTCTCAGCCGGATGGCTCTGTGTTTTGTACTGACACCAATGATGTGAGCAGAATATTTAATGGTCGCTTAACGTATAATAAAGGATCGTATTTATTGCACATGCTTCGCTGGCAACTTGGCGACTCTGTTTTTTTTAATGCATTAACTAATTATCTTAATGACACTTTGTTGAAATATGGTTTTGCAACGACACCTGACTTAATAGCTCATTTACAAAACACAAGTGGACAAAATCTGAGTACTTTTTTTAACCAATGGTATTACAATCAGGGCTACCCTTCCTATCATATTACCTGGAATCAGAATAACCCTGCAGTTTGGCTAAAAATTGATCAGACAACATCACACCCTTCAGTTGCATTTTTTGAAATGCCGGTACCTGTTCGGTTCTATGGTAATGGCACCGACACCACATTGGTATTTAATCATACATTTTCGGGGCAACAGTTTACTGCGGCAGTCCCATGGCAGGTAGATTCGGTTGTGTTTGACCCTGATTTATGGATTTTGTCGGCCAACAATCTTGTTACAACAGGTATTGAAACAAAAGAAATTAGTAACGAAAAGCAACAAATTTATCCAAACCCTGTGCATGATTTTATCAATGTAGTATGCAAAACAAATTGCAATTACACCATAACAGATGCAAATGGAAAGATAATTTCAAAAGGAGAATTACATCAAAGTAACAACAGGATAAAGTTGAATTCAAAACCGGGCATTTACTTTTTAAATACTTCAGCTGAAAACAAATGGCTGTGTCAATCATTCATTATTCAATAGCAAACATTAAAGGTTATGCGGATTAAATCAATCTTAATCACACTTCTTGCAATAGCAAATCTGCGAGCTAACGCTGCACAGATTCTTATTCCAATGGATGATACGCAAGCCAATCATTTAAAAGCTTATGGTATTGCCTATTGGGTTCTGCAAAGCGGAATAGAAATTAACTGGATGTTGAATTACAGAGGCGGAAGTTTTATGTTTATTCAGAATCCGAAGTTTGAAAGCGAGTTAAAATTACGTGGTGTTAGTTACAATGTCATTTCAGAAGGTCAGGCCAATCAGATTGTTTCTGAAATATTAGACCCACAAGTTAATCAGGACGTTGTTAAATTAGAGAAAGTACCTAAAATATGCGTATATTCTCCTAAAGATAAACGCCCTTGGGATGATGCTGTGACACTTGCACTGACCTATGCAGAGATACCTTATGATGTTATTTATGATGAGGAAATTATTCAGGGTAAATTAGCACTATATGACTGGATGCACTTACATCACGAAGATTTTACCGGACAGTATGGCAAATTCTATAATATGTATAGAAATGCAACCTGGTATCAGGAACAGCAAAGAAGTATGGAAAGTATGGCTAAGCAACTTGGATTTGCTAAAGTTTCGCAAATGAAACTTGCCGTAGCAAAAAGAATAAAAGAGTTTGTTGCAGGTGGCGGATTTTTATTTACCATGTGTTCGGGTACAGACACGTATGACATTGCACTCTCTGCAGAAGGCTTGGATATTTGCGAAAGCATGTATGATGGCGATGGCACATCATCTAATTACAATGATCATCTGGATTTTTCAAAAACATTTGCATTTAGAGATTATACTTTAAGTGTCAATCCACTTGAATATCGCTTTTCAAATATTGATGTCACAACAACAAGAAGAGTACCTCGCGATGAAGATGTGTTTACCTTATTCGACTTTTCAGCAAAGTGGGATCCGGTTCCTACCATGCTTTGCCAGGATCATATGCAGGTGATTAAGGGTTTTATGGGGCAGACAACAGCATTCAACAAGGCTTATATTAAACCTGATGTTATCATCATGGGCGAAAACAAAGCTGCTAATGAAGCTAAATACATACATGGTGATTTTGGTAAAGGCACATGGACATTTTACGGAGGTCACGATCCCGAAGACTATCAACACATGGTTGGCGACCCTCCGACAGACCTGAATTTACATCCGAACAGTCCTGGTTACCGGCTGATTTTAAACAATGTATTGTTTCCTGCCGCTAAAAAGAAAAAACAAAAAACTTAAAAAGATTTAAGAAAGTTATTCAGGTGCTGATTAAATGCATCTTTATTTTCAAGATGACCCAAGTGACCGGAATTTTCTATTATATGTAAAACACTTCCCTGAATTTGTTGTTGCATAAATGCTGATTTTTCCGGAGGCGTCAGCATATCATGTTCACCGCAAAGTATCATTACCGGAATTTTAATTGCTGCAAGTATGCTGCATGACTCTACTCTTTCTGCCATTGCTTCTAATGTTCTCATCAACACATCATCATCAGCTTTCAGCATAAGGTTTAATGTCTGCTTTACTATTTCATACTTCTGCTGAAGTGTGACAGGAGAAAACAAAATCTTACACATATCCTCGAGATACTTTTGTTTTCCGCCATTTCTAATTAATGCAATATTTTCATATCGTTTTGCCTTTGCTATTGTATTGTCTGCATAGCACTGTGTATCGTACAATACAAGTCCTTTGACTCTCTCAGCATATCGCTTGACTAAATTAAGTGCAATGTAGCCACCCATGGACAAGCCACAGACAATAACCTTATTTACTTGTAAAGAATCCAGTAAGAAAATTAAATCATCAGCAAATAAATCAATAGAAAATTTCTCTTTCCCTTTTGAACTGCTTCCATAACCTCTAACATCATAGGCAATTATCCGAGCCTGCTCTGACAAGGCTATAACCTGCTCTTTCCAGATTGACTGATCAAAAGGATATCCATGAATAAAAACCAACACATCATTACCGGAAGATGTATCGGAATAATTCAACACCTCCCCATCAGGCTTTATCAAAGCCTTTGAATACATCATGGTAACAGGCTGCTTTCTTGTAATCATCAGTAAAATTTACTTCACTCAGTATCCTTGTATATTTTGGCTAACTTATCTTTATAGTTATCAAGAATAATTTTTCTGCGTAAGCTAAGCTTTGGTGTCATCTCATTGCGCTCTATACTGAATTCACGATCAAGCAACTCAAAACGCTTAATTGTTTCATAATGCCCCAAAGTTTTATTCACCACTTCTACTTCTTCAGCAATACGTTTCTTTACTTCGCTACTGGCTGCAATTTCCGTATTGGAATTTACTGCAATATTTTTCTTTGCTGCCCATTCTCTGATAAATGCAAAATTCGGAACAATAAATGCTGATGCAAATTTTTGATTTTCGCCAATTACCATTGCCTGTTCAATAAATCTTGATTCCTTTAATTTATTTTCTATCATCTGTGGCACAATATANNCTGTTGTAATACCCAAGCATCACATTAGGGCCCTTGCACAATATCTCACCATCTGCAGCAATTTTCACATCAACATTTTCAAGTACAGTCCCCACAGTACCAAATTTAATACTGTCGGGTTGAAAATTATTCACTGCTATTACAGGACTTGTTTCTGTCAGTCCGTAACCTTCAAGAACCGGAATTTTTGCAGCATGGAATACTCGTGCCAGGCGTGGTTGCAATGCAGCACCACCGGATGCAATTGCCTGAATATTTCCACCCAATGCTTCACGCCATTTACTGAAAATAAGCTTGTTTGCCAAGCGCAACTGAAACTCGTACCACCATCCATTAGCACCTTTCAACTCATAGCGTAAGCCCAGGTTCAATGCCCAGAAAAACAAAGCTTTTTTTATACCCGTTAACGCTGCACCCTTTGAAACTATTTTATCATAAACTTTTTCCAGCAATCGTGGAACCGTTACAAAAATCTGTGGTTTAATTTCCTTTAAATTGTCTGCAATGGTATCTAAACTTTCAGCATAATAAATTGAAACACCGAAATAGACATAGAGATAGGAAAGCATTCTTTCGTACACATGGTTCAGTGGTAAAAAACTCAATGCCTTCCAGGACTCATGAAACGGACAAAGTACATCACAAAATTTAAAGTTGCTTACAAGATTATTATGCGATAACATTACGCCTTTTGGATTTCCTGTAGTTCCTGAAGTGTAAATAATAGTTGCCAGATCATTAGGTTTTATGCTATCTCTAATCTGCTTAACCTCTTCTTGTTTTGGATGTTGACGGCCTAGTTCAAGCAATTCACTCCAATGTGGCAAGTCCTGGTAATGGTCAAATAAATATATTTTCTCAAGTGCAGGAAGTTCGCTCTTAATTTGACTAACCTTCTTATATAAATCGGCATTGGAAACAAATAAATAGCGCACTGCTGACTGGTTCAATGTAAATTTTAAATCATTCTCGCTAATGGTAGGATAAAGTGGAACATCTGCTACTGAAATCTGCAGGCAAGCATGATCTACAAAATTCCACTCCGGTCTGTTATTGGCAATAATTCCAATTTTATCTCCGGGCTTTATTCCTGAATGTAACAATCCATAGCTAAGATAATTTACAGTTTCAATTATTTCGGCAGTTGCATATTTTTTCCAAACACCGTCTTGCTTTCCTGCCAAAGCATCTGCTTTAGGAAAACGCGAAAGCTGATATGGGAACAAATCTATTAGTCGTGTTACTTCCATTCTAAAATTAGTTTAGTTGTGCTGCATAAAAATATAAAAAGTATTTAAATGTTTTTTACTATTGCAATATGAACAATCATGATTTATTAAACAACTCAAAACCCTTGCTGATATTTGATGGCAGTTGTGCTTTTTGTACATCATGTATTCGTTTCGTTAAAAAACATGATGTCAACCAGCAATTTGACTATGCAGACAACAATCAGATTGTAACCAAACTAATTTTAGCTCAACACTTTATAGTTTCTGAAACTTTAAACACAGTCGTTTTGATAGAAAACAACAATGTCCATATTCAGAGTGATGCAGTCATAAAAACCTTACTTTTTCTTGGTGGGCGTTGGAAGTTTTTAGGCAAATTCATGATTGTTTTTCCTGCCTCATTCAGCAATAAAGTTTACAATACGATTGCTGCAAATCGAAACAGATTCAATAGCCATTGCAAAATATGAAAACCGATTTTACCGAACAAACAGGCATTGCCTATCCAATTATTATGGCACCTATGTTTTTGGTAAGTAATGAGGCCATGATACAATCAGCCATTCAAACAGGAATAATGGGCGTGTTTCCAACATTAAACTACAGAAAACAAGATGAGCTTGATGCATTAATTAAACGATTACACCTGTTCAAGTCTGAAAAGAAAGGTAGTTTCGGTGTCAATTTAATTGTACAAAAAACCAATCCGCTTTATAGCAGTCATTTACAAATTTGTGTTGAAAACAAAGTGCCTTTTTACATTACTTCATTAGGAAGTCCACGCGAGGTAATTGAAGCTGCTCGTTCTTATGGAGCAAAAGTTTATTGTGATGTAACCAATATTACACATGCAAAAAAATGTGCTCAACTTGGTTGCGATGGCTTTATTGCCGTTGGACAAGGTGCAGGCGGGCATGCAGGACCCTATGCACAAACTGTATTGATTCCTGCTTTACGAAAGCACTTTCATACTATTCCTGTAATTGCTGCAGGAGGTATTGCCACCGGTGACGGCATTGCTGCAATGATGGCATTAGGTGCTGCAGGAGTAAGCATTGGAACAAGATATATTGTGTCTTATGAAGCCAAAGTAAGTGATGAATACAAAAACAGTGTTTTAAATTCAGGCATGGATAATATTGTAATGACAGAGAGGCTTTCCGGCACACCATGTAACATTATTAATACACCTTATGCAAAAAAAATAGGGTTTAAACAGAATTGGTTAGAAAAGTGGCTGAGTAATAACTCCAGAACTAAAAAATATTTTAAAATGTTGGTGCAGTACAAAGGACTCCAAGCATTGGAGCAGGCAATTAAACCCGGCAATTACAAAACTTTGTGGACAGCAGGGCAAACTGTTGAACTTGTTGACGATATACTGTCTTGTGATGAAATTACAGCGCGATTAATAAAAGAAACCTATCAATCAGTCGAAAACCTAAACAATAAATTCAAGAGTTAAAGCATGCATGCTTTTCATGATTTGGCGAAAAAAAAGAATCGTTCTTTTAAAATTCTCAGTATTCTGTTACATACTTGTATTTCATTTTAGTTTCAGCAATAATATATCCTATTTTCGTTGAATTAGCATACTTTTGAACAAAAAATAAATGACCTTTAAAAGAATATTCCTTTTTATTTGGCTTTCTGTTTTCTTCCATATTGCGCAAGCACAAAAAGTCACTTATGCACAACAGGAACTTGATGCTTATTCTTATGATTATATAAAAACAGCCGGATATAACGACAATTCTTTTTTTGTTTTTCAGAGCAACTTGCCTTTTGAAAACGATCGTGACAGGGTAGGATTTAAATCACGTAAATATAGAGTTACTTGTTTTAACCGGAATCTCTCTTTAAAATGGTCGAAAAAAATAGAGCTTAAAGGTGAAAAAGAAAAATTGGAAACCATCACAGTGATTAACGGTCAGGTTGCTTTAATTAAATCTTCTTTTGAAGGTAAAGACAATCAAATATCCGTTTATATCACCACATTAGATGACAATGGAAACGAATCTTCAACCAGGAAAGATATTGGAACTATTTTGTTTAACAGGACAAGTAACCTTGATAAGATAAAAGTTATTGCTTCGAAAGGAAATAACTACTTCGGGCTCATTCAGAATGAAAAAAAACAAAATGGTTTTCAGCAACTGCATTGCCTGATTATTGATAGTGACTTCAAACTTGTTAGGCAGCTGCAATTTGAAGTACCCTATCCTGAGAAAAATTTCAATTACGAAAACTGGCTTTTGACAGATGATGCAGATTTTATTCTTGAAGGCAGCTACTACTCTAAAGAAAAAAGTGAAAACCGCAAACGGTGGGATGCTTACAAGTTATTTGTATCTTCCAATGGAAATAGTGGCGCCATTGAATATGCTATCAATACTAGCAACCTGATACTAAGCAGTAGTGCAATAGCTTATGATGCAATAAATAAAAAATTAGTTCTTGCAGCCTTTTATACTGACAATGTTTCTACAAAATCAGGAATAATTTATGCAAGCCTTGGAACTGCTGCAAATGATTCACTGCTTATGATAAGACAACCCATTGGAGATGCTACCTTAACACGTATGTTTGCCGGTCAAAATTTAGACCGTAGCAGCGCAGGAATTGAAAACCTGAGTATAGAAAAGCTGATATTAAGAAATGATGGTGGCGCTGTTTTGGTAACAGAGGTTTCTTATGTTACAGACTACTCCTACTACGATTATTTTACGCAAAACTACATTCGTAATTTTGAATATCATTTCAATAATGTTATTACCTTTTCTATCAATCCTGATGGTACCATTGATTGGGATGCTGTTTTGAGAAAAGAGCAGGTTTCAACAAATGACTACGGAAAATATTCTTCGTTTGCCTTAGCCATGACAGAAAGTGACATCAGTTTACTTTATAACACGCGAACAGACAGAAACAATGGTGTTGCCTATTTCGGAATAAAGAGAAATGGTGAAACAGAATCGAAAGAAATTATCAAACCTGAAGAACGAATTTTATTGGTCCCATTTGCTGCAAAACAAATCAGCACTGACGAAATTGTTGTTCCCTGCTGGAACAGGAAAAAGATGCTAATGGCAAAAATTACTTTCTGATGCCCGGAGCGTTATCTCTTGCATTACAGTATATTTCCTATTACGTCAGGGCATGGAACAAACATAATGTTCATTCGCCTTTTGTATTCAAACTCACTACAGAAGTTATTCATCCTGACAAAAAACTTGCAGCATTTATACCTATTGAACAACAGAGAAAACTTTTAAAGCAAAATGCGGATAAAATTCTTTTCACTGAATTAGGTGCAGGAAATAAAAGCAATCAACGAAGTGTTTCTAACATTGCCGCAAAATCACTGAAATCTCCAAGATACGCACGTCTACTCTATAGGCTGACAAATCATTTTCAGCCTGAAAATATTATTGAGTTAGGTACATCACTTGGTATTACAACAGGCTATCTGGCATTATCCGGCTGTAAAAACATCTATACTATTGATGGTAACAAAACCGTATCAGACATTGCAAAAGCTACACTTACCTCCGTTAAACTGAGCAGCAATGTAAAATTTATAAATGGAAATTTTGATGAGTCTTTGCCTGCAACGCTAAACACTTTAAACAAAGTTGATTTTGTTTTTTTTGATGGCAATCACCGTTATCAACCAACCTTAAATTACTTTCAACAATGCCTGACAAAGGCTCATGACAAAAGTGTGTTTGTATTTGATGATATCAATTACAGTCATGAAATGAAAAAAGCCTGGAAAGAGATCAAACAACATCCATCAGTAGTTGTTAGTATTGACTTGTTTATGATGGGAATTGTTTTTTTTGATACAGACCTTTTGCGCCAACATTTTGTAATCAGGTATTAACATTTGGTAACTTAATTATCAGCCGCAATTTATTACTTTTACCACGTACAAATTAATTATGCCACAGTCCATTATTTCGCTTTCAGATATTTCACGACTTTATAAAGTCGGAACAGAAACAATTTATGCATTGCGATCTGTTTCACTAAACATTTTTAAGAATGAATATGTTGCATTGATGGGTAGTTCCGGTTCAGGGAAATCCACCTTGATGAATATTTTAGGTTGCCTTGATACACCCTCAAGTGGTAGTTATCATCTGAACAACATCTCTGTTTCCGGCATGACAGATAATGAACTTGCCGAGGTAAGAAATAAACAAATAGGGTTCATTTTTCAAACATTTAATCTGTTGCCCAGAAGTACAGCACTTGAGAATGTAGCATTGCCGCTTGTGTATGCAGGCGTTTCAAAAGAAGAACGTTTAAAACGGGCCAAAGAAGTGCTTGAAAGTGTTGGCTTAGCCGATAGGATTATGCACAAGCCAAATGAGTTATCCGGTGGTCAGCGTCAGCGTGTCGCTGTTGCAAGGGCATTGGTCAATCATCCATCTATCATTCTTGCTGATGAGCCAACTGGAAATCTTGATTCAAAAACTTCTGAAGAAATTATGTTGCTCTTTGAAGAAATACATCAACGCGGCAATACCATTATTGTAGTAACCCATGAAGAAGACATTGCCCGACATGCTCACCGTATTGTCAGAATAAAAGACGGCCTCATTGAAGATGATGCCATTAACACACAAATAACAAAAGCAAAAATTATTGTATCATGAACATCAAATCAATTCAATCGCTGCTGATAGTTGTAGTACTATTAGCCAGTTGTGGTGTAGCCAACAGTCAGAAAGGTAAACTCCTCACACCTGAAGTATTTGAAAAAATGCTTCACGAAACACCTGATGCTCAAGTTATAGATGTAAGAACGCCTGAAGAATTTAATGATGGGCATCTGAAAAATGCTTTGAATATGAATGTCAACAGCAAAGATTTTGAAAACCGTGCCCCCTATCTCGATAAAGCAAAACCTCTTTTTGTTTATTGCTATTCCGGTGGCCGCAGTGCCAAAGCCTGCGAATATTTTGAGAAGATGGGATTCAAAGTAATTTATGATATGGAAGGCGGATATTCTGCATGGACAGATGCAAACCTGCCTGTAGAAGGGAAAAAAGCTGATAAGGCAGGGATTAGTCTTGATAACTTTGCTTTGCTTACAATTGGTGCAAAAGTTTTAGTTGATATTAACGCACCTTGGTGTCCACCATGTGTAAAAATGAAACCTATGTTAGATTCATTAGACATTGCTTGGAAAGACAAAGTAAAAATTGTGCGGTTGAACAAAGACGAAAATCAATTAATTTCAAAATCGCTTCAGGTAAACGAATTACCTACTTTGCTTTTTTACGAAAACGGCAAATTGGTGAAACGTGAAAGTGGTTATAAAAATGCTGAACAACTAAAAGCTATGGCTCAGGTGGAATAGTTCCTATGCCAACGATATGGCTTCGTAGTTTCATTAAGTTTAAATAAAACAGTTTATCACTTTCAATACTATTTCACTCTTTTACAAAAAATTAAGAAAGAGAAAACCAATAATTAAAAAAAAGCGGTTGGCTTTGTTGGTGTCTTTTTCTTTGGTTCGTTTCTTGGGAAAATGAACAGAAAACTCTATCACATCGTCAATTTTTAATCCGCCTGTGGCGGAGGGCACTACGTGGCAGGATAGTGTTTGTGTGAGTGTGAACTACGCATGTACAAATAGCAGTACTTTAATGGCAAGTAACTTATCTCATTGATTCAGAGTTTATAAAATTAATATTTTATTAGTCTTGCCTTAGCCTTGCCAATAGTTTAAATTGTGCCTTTTTAGACATATAAAACATGTAACCCTAAGGGTATAACCACGTATAAAGTCATTTAGTTGTTGAGCAAATTATGAATATATCTGCATTAGCAGAAGCCGAAAAACTTCTATTTATTGCAAGGCAGTCGCTTTCAGAAGGGAAACTGCCTCAAGCAATAGATATGCTCAATAAAATAGTTACCGATTTTCCTGATTTTTCAAAAGCACATATCACTCTGGCAGATATTTATTTTAATAAACTTCAAGACTCAACAACAGGTGAAGAATTTTATAAAAAAGCCATTGCCATTGCCGATATGAATACGGATGCTTTTACCGGTTATGCAAGCTTAATGCTGCAACAAGAAAAATATCCCGAAGCATTGTCATTGCTCAACAAAGCGATGGCTATAAAAGGTGCACCAAAAGATACTATCTACATGCTGCTGGGTAAGCTCTACGAAATGCAAAGCAGGGTTGATGATGCTATGAATAATTATAAAAAATGTATTACCTCCACCCTATCAAACTCCGTTCTTGAAGAAGCAGAACTTGCATTGAAAAGATGTGAGGTCAAGAAAAAATACATTTAATTTTTCCTTTTTTCCGGTGTTGTGTTTTATGCTTTGCTAATAATTTTATTCTGCTTTACAACTGATAAAAATATTTCAAAGTGCAATTTCGAATGCGGCACCTATTTTCACAAATACATTACATTTGCCTTTAGACTACAACTGTAAATTAATGAAACGTGCCTTTATCTTTTCACTGTGCTTTATTGTATCTCATTTTATAAGTTTTGCTCAGTTAGACCAATATACTTCTGAACAAAATAAATTTTATTGGAAAAATCGTAAACCGACTTTAAACTATTGGCAACAGGATATTTATTATAATATTAAAGCTGTAATAGACGAAAAAGCAGACATTATCAGTGGCATTGAAGAACTTACTTACAGAAACAATTCTCCCGACACCTTGAAATTTATTTTTATGCATCTCTATCAGAATGCATTTGTTCCGGGAAGTTATTTGGACGACTTAAACAAAGCCAATCAAAATAAAGTGCGCTTTGGAAAATATGAATCGCAAGGGTTGGGAATTGAAATCACCAATGTAAGTACACTATCTGTCAATGGAGTTTCTATAAATAAACAAGCAGAAAAAACAATTGACAATACCATTATGAAAATCATGCTGCCAGAACCTTTGTTGCCTAATCATGATCTTGTTCTTAAAATTGATTTTAAAACATATTACGATAAAACAGGTCAGCGCAGACGTTTACAGATGTTTGAAAATGCAGGCAACAAACATTACAACGGATGTCAATGGTACCCTAAAATGTGTGTTTATGATTCGCATCGCGCATGGAATACCGATCAGCATCTGGGAAGAGAATTTTATGGAGAGTATGGTGTGTACGATGTGGAGTTAACCTTTGCAAACAACTTTATTGTAGAAGCAACAGGTGTGTTAGTTAATGAGAAAGAAGTTTTACCGGATGATTTGCGCAAGAAACTTGATATTAAAAATTTTAAAGACAGACCTGCTTCAACACAACCCTCAACAATAATTGAAGCAGACGGAAGTACAAAAACCTGGAAGTTTCATGCAGAAAACGTGCATGATTTTGCTTTCACTGCCGACCCTTCCTATCGTCTTTCTGATGCATACTGGAATGGTATTCGTTGTGTAGCTATCGCTCGCGAACAACATTGCTACGGATGGCAAAGTGCTGCTGAATATACAGCAAGAATTATCGAAGTGTTTTCCCGCGATTTTGGGATGTATGACTATCCGAAAATTGTCACTGCCGATGCCAATGACGGAATGGAATATCCAATGATAACTATGGACAATGGTACCGACCCTGGATTCAGAGGACTTTTATGCCATGAAATAGGACATAACTGGTTTTATGGTATGGTAGGTAATAATGAAACTTACAGACCATTACTTGACGAGGGATTTGCGCAGTTACTGAAATCATGGGGAATGGAAATGCTGGAAGGTTATCACGTACAGCAACGTGAACCTACATGGAAAGATCAAAAAAGAACCGAGCCTTTGACTTATCAGATGATGATGGCCTATGGGCCATATTTCAATTATGTTCTTAATGACAAAGATGGATTTATCAATACACACAGTGATGGTTTCAGCAGTGCGTTAGGTCATGGTGGCGGCTATGGTATGGTGTATTTTAAGACAGCAACCATGCTTTATAACCTCCAATATATTTTAGGCGACAGTTTGTTTTTAAAAGCAATGCAACACTATGTTGCACAATGGAAATTTTGTCATCCATATCCCGAAGATTTCAGAAACAGTATTACGGAATATGTTAAAACAGATTTAAACTGGTTTTTTGATCAGTGGATGGAAACCAATAAAAAGTTAGATTATAAAATCTGCAAGTATCGTAAGGCTGATGAAAAAGATGCTTTCATTGTTTACTTTAAACGCAAAGGGCGCATGCAATCTTCAATTGATTTTTCTGTATATTCAAACTGTGGTACAAAGTACGATTATCATATTCCAAATACCTGGTATGTAAAACAAACCGATGCAATGGTGCTACCTAAATGGGAAGGTTGGGATAAACTGAGAAATACCTATAAGGCACAAATAAAAATTCCATGTGGTATTAGCAGCATTGTAATTGACACAACAGATCGTTTAGGTGATGCTTATAGATTGGACAACCGCTTGCCTCGACCTTTTAAACTTGTATTTGACAAATGGCAGAAACCTGCCTACTCTGATTGGAAAAGCTATGTGTTTTACATTCGTCCTGATGTTTGGTTCAACAATTATGACGGATTAAAAGTAGGTGCACATGCAGAAGGTAATTACATGAATACCATGCACTTTTTTTCTGCTGATATTTGGATTAATACAACTGTGGGGCAAAATAGCCTGAGTGAAACTGCCGACATCAATAAAAATGACCCTGCATCATTCAGAATAAATTACAAAACACCATTAAAATTTATTGCACCGGGAGTTAATTTTTGGATTGGTGGCGGAATACTTGATGGTTTAACATTTGCAAAGTCAGGAGGTGATCTGACTTTTCTAAACAATCGTATCAGACTGTTTACTGAATACAAATTGATGTATAGAAGAAATACCAACACACTTGAATATTTATTGTACCCGAATGAATGGCAGTCGGCATCAATGAATACATCTGTAACCTTGGGTGCAGAGGCACAATACAGAAAAAATAAATGGAATGGTTCTGTTGCCATACAAAACACATCAGCATCATTATTTAGTGATTACTCCTATTCTAAACTTTCATTGACCAATATCACAAATTACGAAACAGGAAAAATTGACTGGCGACTAAGAGTTTTCGGACAATATGGCTATGGACAAAATGTTCCTATGGAAAGTGCATTATATCTTGCAGGTGCTAATCCGGAGGAGTTGATGGAAAATGCGTGGACACGTTCACGCGCTTTTGTTCCCTACAGTTGGTTAGGTTACGGTGATAAGACAAATCATTTTCAACAAGGTGGGGGACTCAATTTAAGAGGCTATGCAGGTTATCTTGTGCCACAGAATATTGATGGTGAACAAAGATATTTTTATCGTGCCATCAGTGGTGCTTCGGTTAGTTTAGAGATAGACTTTGAACGATTGATTCCTTTGCGCCCATCATTCACCAAGCAATGGCTAAAAGCAGACCTTTATGTATTTGGCGATGCAGGTGCTATTGCAACAAACAATTCCAATAAGTCAATTCAATTCACCAATCTGAAAAGTGATGCAGGCATTGGTACAGCATTTACCATTAAAAAATTTGGTCGCTTTAATGCAATAAAGCCGCTTACTATACGATGTGATTTCCCATTCCTGTTAAGCAGTGCACCTTATGCTGACAAAAATTATGTCAAACTTCGTTATGTAATCGGCATAGGTCGCACTTTCTGATAACACCACGCTATTGACTGAAAGGTTCCAATTGCCGGCTTTTTGATTCAAGCTGCAGTAGCCTTTCCTTTCGCCACAACCCGCCTGCATAACCTGTTAATGCACCTGAAGTTCCGATTACTCTATGACATGGAATGACAATTGCTATCGGGTTTTTTCCATTGGCCGATGCTGTAGCTCTTATATTTTTCACATTCCCTGATTGAATTGCTTGTTCGTTATAAGAAATGGTTTTTCCGTAGGATACAGACAGGAGCTTCTCCCATACCTGAATTTGGAATACAGTTCCCTGTGGTTTTAGATTTAAGGTGAACACTTTACGTTTACCGGAAAAATACTCTTGTAGCTCATTAACTATCTGTTGTGCCACAGTCCCTTCAATAACCTCATAAGCGGAATACTCGTCATCAAACTCTAGTGAAATCACACTATCTGCATCAGTAACTGCTTTCATAAAACCCAACGGTGTTTGGATATACGAAGTATGATTAGAAGATTGATGCAAAACAAAAAACTTTAACCTAAAAGTATCTGCCGGTTTATGGCTTTATCTTTCTGAGTTCAGACTGCAACACATAATAATTGTTGGTCTGATAAACATAAGCCAGAATATAGCACTGATCAACATTATACTTATCAGGAATCTGATAGTTGTAAAGTCTGATATATTTTGTTGTCAGATCGGGATCATTAATAAGGTTCTCACCGAAAGAACTATTTAATGCTGCTCTTAGCACGTGTCGGTGAATATATGCTGAATCAATTTGTGTAGGTGTTGTTAAATCATAATCAAGCTGACATCCATGAATACTGTCTTCTATTAGAAAAACAGCTAATTTATAATCATCACCCAGATTGTTTAGAAATTCAGTGCTGATGGTAAGCTGCGCAGTTCTGCTCCCTTCATTGTATGCAGAATAGATATTAATAAAAGCATCATTTGGCTTACTTAACTCCTGCGAAATTGTGGATTGCCAACTGTTGTAATATTTAATATGTGTTGTCGGATACCCTACTCTGTTAATCATACTGGAAGGATAGGCTGACAACCCAAAAAACGTATTCAACTCATCAGAATTTGGATTTCTGAAGTCTTCTGCAAAACAACTTGGAGGATTGTCTGGAACTGCGTAAACGCCAGCATGGTTGGTAGCAACCACCAACTGCTCGTGATACAATGGTTCAAGTGTATTGGCAATGATACGCTGTGCACGCGGACAGTTTCCACACTTACGTCCTGTATAGTCTTCAAGCAACACTTTTTTTACCGGATTTGTTGGTGTATAAGGCACAACGAAATCAGCCTGTCCTGTTAGTGTATCACTTATGGTGGCTGAATATTTAAAAGTCAGTGTGCCAAATGGTGCAGGTGCTGTTATATAAACAGAATCATTATCAAAGATGGCATCATTACCTGTTGCAACTTCTGAAATCACGTTAGACTGTGCTCCATGCCAGGTAAACTGCAATGCAATAGTCCTAGGTGATGCCGACTCAAGTGAAAACTTTGCTACAAGCACATCTACATCGTCAGATGTTGTAGTTGCATTGAGCACTCTGATGTCATTGAGTGTGCCTGGGAGTGAGCCAATGTTTGTTGTGTTTTCTTCTTTATAGGGCCCATCAACTTTATCGCATGAAACAATTGTTGATACCGTTAAAGCTGCAATTGCTAACCAAAATTTATTTTTCATTTTCGTGAACTTTTAATTTTTTAGAAACTTGTACTAATTGACACTGTGAGTCCATTGCTTGATGGAACCTGCCTGCACACACCACCAACACAGAACAAACCCTCACGCTGTCTTCCATAGCCCAAAGTTATGCGGTGCGAATCTTTGGTATATCCCACAAAACAATTAAAGTAATGGATTCTGTGGTCAGATTTTTCATTGCCATAATTATATTGATCTGATATTGCTACAAACCAATTTGGTGAATGAGAATATTCAATCAGTCCGGCAAGCCATGACTTATAATCTTGTTCTGATTGTAATGTTTGCCATTCTGTTCTGATAGCATTTTTTTCATTTATCTGAAAGGTAAAATCAGCTACTATTATGTTGTCATAAATAGTTCCATATTGCTTTGACCCCTGAAATTGAATTTTATCTTTATCATAAACCTGATTAATATACATCAATGTAATTTTAAGATTTTTAGACATCTTACGGGTAATTTCCAAGCTAAAATCTTTGTAGTAAACATCTTTGCCGAATTTTCCCCAATCACTTTTATAAAGGTCTTTACCGGCAACAGGTTCGGTACTTAATGAATTAGCTCCTGAATAGTTTACAATAATATTTGTTCCATAATCGCCACCTAATTTTGTTCCTTTTTTAATTGTATAGTTCACTTCAGCTTCAAAACCAAATTCACCATTAGGTTGTGTTGCATAAGGATAAATAGAGGCTAACGAATAGGTGTGATATTTTGTCAATGCAGGAAGATAATTAATCAACAAGTCATTTAGATTAGCATTACGTTCACTACGGAAGTTCATATTATCAATTCTTTTGGCGGCAAGTAATATTCCCAAACCTTTCTGAGAATAAGTTGCTTTTAAAAGCGCTGCATCACCAAACTTATAGCTGTAATTATTTAATGATGAAGGGTCGTTGTATTTATAGGCATACTCTGCGTTGATGGTTACTTTTCCTCTGGTAACATCAAGTCGTCCGGCATAGGCTCCAACATTCTCCGGCAAGATATATACATTGTCATCATCTTTCTGATACTTGCTCACAAATCCAAAGCCTGCAGTAACTCTGGTCTTCTTATCATTCCAATTTTTTATTAAATCATTTATACCTACTTCAGCATCTACTCCTCTGACAATTCCTTCTCCGGTTTTAAAATAATAACGTTGTTTACCAATTACTCCTTTAATCAAAATCCCACTGTAAGGTTTAAATTTTACACGAACACCATCCAATGCATTATCATAACCTAGTGTTGGCTCCCAATAGGATCGTAAAATCAGTCCACTACCAAACTGCTCATAAAAATTTCCGACAGTAATAGCTAATTCGCCATTATCATATTCGGCATAGCGATGCGCAATGCCGCTACCGTTAAATCTCTTATCGTAGCCAAGCAATACATTCTGATAGGTTTCGTAACGAACACCTGCTTTGAAATTACCTTTGGTAAAAACCAAATCACCATAACCATTGAGCAAATATTTTTCGGCAACTTCAGGTGCACTTATAGTTGAATCCTGAATGTAATATTGTCCGTCAATCTGAAAACTTCCATGTATTTCACCCGGAGAGTTTTGTGCAAGTGTTATTGCAGGTACACTTAAAAAAATAACCGGCAATATTCTGCCGGTTATAAGTTTTATCATTTTATTCATGAAAAGCAAATAGTTATTTATTAATTTGATTCTTTGGTAAGCGCCTTAATTTCTTCGTACATTTTATGTTCATCGCCTGGTGCATAGCCTGTTTTTACTGAAACAATTTCGCCCTTGCCGTTTACTAAGAAAACATAAGGTACTGCTCCAATATTGAGGGCTCTTTTCAGATCACCATTGGGATCAACATATACCTCATAGTCCCAACCTTTGCCATTAACAAAGGGTTTAACATTTGCCATAGTACGTGCATCATCCACACTAATGGCTACAATCTTAACTCCTGTTTCTTTCTGCCATTCTTCGTAATGCTCGCTAATTGCTGTAAGTTCATTCACACAAGGCTTGCACCAGGTAGCCCAAAAATCAAGCACCATTGGCTTGCCATTGTTACTTAATGTTGATGTGTTTATTGTTTTACCATTCAGGTCTTTTACATCAACAGCCGGTATAGGACGTGATTCAAACACCTGTGCAGAGGAAACTGATACTACACAAGAAAAGGCTACTACTAACTTCTTAAAATGATTCATTTACTCTTTAAATTGATTCTTATCTGTTAACAACTAACTTTTGTACGGCTGAATTTTTCCCTTCAACATTAAGAGAAATAAAATAAACTCCGGAAGGCAAATCGGCTGTTGAAAGTACAACATTTCCTGTTGATGTATTTACATCAATACTCTTAACTGTTTTACCCAGCATATTGATGATTTTAACTTCTGCTTTGCTTCCTGATTTAATATTATAATTAAATGCTGTAATCGAACGAGCAGGATTTGGTGATGGCGCACTTATGCTGTTCATCCTATTTACTTCTTTTATACCTACAGGCGTAATATGATAGTTAATGGCAAACTGAACCGAATCTAATGGATTGTTACCATCAAACACTGTGTAAGCTACAGTTGTAGTTCCTACATAACCATGTCCAAGGTAATCTCCTCTGAATGATGCTTCAGTTGCACCTGCATTAATAGTAGCAGGTATTGCAGATGACATAACGCCAACGCCATAACATAAAATACCCCAACAGAAATTATGTTCTGTACCCGGAACCTTGTAAACATCGTATGCATTCAGGCTGGCATCTATTGTATTCTGACTGTTATTGATTACATATACATAAGAATGTAACAAACTGTCTTCAACAGAACCATAAACATCTGCAGATAATCCTGTATAGCTAAAACTTTGAGCTTTAACCAAACTTGCTGATGAAATTAAAATTAGTGCTAGTATAATTTTCTTCATGATATTTTTTTTTAAGCTGTCCCGTTATCTATGATACCGGGACAGCAATTGTTTAAATTATTTAATTGTTACTTTTTGATAAGAAACTGCATCGCCAGAACGTACTTCAAGAGTGTAAATGCCTCCTGCAAAATCAGTAGTTTTTACAGTTTCATCTACTACAGAAACAGTGCCGAGATTTTTCTGAAACAACTGTCTTCCTGAAATATCGGTTAAGGAAATTGTCATTGGAAGCGATTTTTCTAAAGTAGCTGTGATATTCAGTACATCGGTTGCAGGATTTGGATAAACCAGAAGTGAAGTTACGCCTTCAATCTGATGAACAGAGGTTACACCTGTCAGATTAATATCATCAACATAAAGATTGTTACCATAACCTGATGTTGCTTTGAAAGAGAATAATACAGAAGGTTGTCCTACATAATTAGCAAGTGAAACTGTTTCTGCGCGCCATTGTGATGCTGATGATGGCGTAAAGGAAGTAGTTTGTGCAGCAGTAGTTGAAAGTGCTGCACCTGCTTTATTATATACAGATGACCAAGTTGCGCCACAATCGGTAGAAACACGCACATCTAAACGATCGTTTTCATTTGAATATTGGCAATATGCCACACTGAAAGTCAATTGAGGGTTTACAGCATTGGTAAAATCAACTGGTGTATATGGTAAAAGTTCGTCCACCTGGCCATTTGCAGAATTATAAAAATTCATTCTTGCAGAACCACCTGGGTTCATTTGAAAACCACCTACTGCACTTCTAGTCCATGTAAAGCCATTATCAACATTATTCAAAATCCAATTCACCGGAGGAAACACTGTTGAATAAAAATCCTGACTAAAAGATGTAGTTGGTGCTGCTGCTTGTGCAACAGGTGCACTAAAGTTCAGGTTGATGTTATAATAATCCGGGTTTCCATTAATACTTGTCAATTTAGCAGAAAAGTTTTGCATGCCACCACCGGGTAAAGTCATATTAGGTAATGTTATTATCGTTGATGCACCGGCTGCTAATGTACCGGACCAATTATAAGTCTGCATTGCCTGACCAGTGATTCCAAATTCAATAACAGCAGATGTAAGGTTGCCACCTCCTCCATAGTTGGTTAAAGTTACTGCTGGGTCTAATGAACTGGTACAGGAAAACATTGTAGAAAGATTGGTAATTGCAGCTAATGGAACTACAGCGGCAACTGTGCTTCTGCCACCTTGTAATATTTCTTTGTTAGCATCGTTCTGAACAAAAACTACAGCACGAAGCATTGGCCAATAAGGTAGAAATACAGTAGGTATATTGGATGGAACGTTTATTGTCCACTGCTCATCTAAAACTACTGAATCACCTACAGCCCAGGTTGCAGGCAATACTGTTCCAGTGCCATTAGGTAGCATTTTACGCATTACATCTGAATAGTGTGATTCTCCGTTTGGAGAGGTATAACCATAGTTGTCTTTTTCTGTAATTGCGATACGTGCTTTTAAACTACTTAATCCTGTCACAGCTTGTGTAGCACGAATAACAGCATGTACATAAATGATATCGTGGGTGGGCGAAAAACTGTGTGTAACATCTATTGTAAATGGTGAGGTTGCTGCCACTCTCGAATTAAGTGTTGCAACCGGAAAAGAGCCCGCATTGCCATTCCAAACATTACCATCTAAAAATGCATGAGGTGAATAATTGTTTGCATAATATGATGTTCTGTTACCTATATCAGTAGTGTTATAAGCATAAAAATTAGGTCCGTTAGAAGGAATGTTATTCTGATATTTGATTGGCAAAGTGTAGGAGTTTGCATTCAACTTGGCGTTGAAGCCCGGATTGTTTGATGCACATGGGCCACACGTTTCACCGGTGAATTCTTCAACAACAACATAGCGCTGTGATTGGCCATTTGCCAGGCCTACTACTAAACACGCTGCCATTAAAATGGTAGAGATTTTTTTCATTATTATAAATATTTGATTTTAAAATTATTGCATAAAAGTACATACTATCCAGTAAACCAATGTCTAAAAACTGCCATTTTTAACATATTGGTAAAATAAACGCTCAAGTGAGTATTTTAAGTCACAGTCATCATAGTGCATCATGACAAATTGGAATTACAAGCCATTGATTTTGATGAAGAAAGTGTTCTTTTAATGAAGGTTCAGTCAGTACTATAAATGGGATTTTGGCACTCATTGGTCCGGCTTGAAATGGATTTTGCAAAAATCCGCAACGCTTTAATTGTTTACCTTCTGAAGATTTCGGAATTGCAATTGTTATCAAACCCTTTAGTTTTTTTTCTATACAAACTTTGCTCACATAATTAAATAATGCACTTAATGTTTTATCGTTTTTGCCACAATAATCGAGTATAAAGATTTTATCGCCATCCTGATAATAAATCAAAAAGCCTAACCGCTCGTTTGAATTTTCACAAACTACGCAATGGTACTTAAAGCGTGGATTGGACAGCCTCCAGGTTAAAAATTCATTACTATAAATTGGAGTAATGTCTTTTTTTACGCCATATTTATTATATAGTGTTACTATCTCATTAAGATCAGAGGTTTCATTGCACTGATAATGCTTTAATCTAAATGAAAACAAGCTATTCCATCTACATTTCAACTTAGGAATAAAGAAAAACTTCACATCAGCAAGGTGTGTCCACCCTATTTTTATTAAGCCAGGGGTAGATTTTGTGCCACCAAAACCAATCACAATAAGTTGATGTTTTTCTTTTATTTTTTCAAAACAGGATGTTGCCAACTTCTCAAACAATCTTTGTCTTCTAAAATCCGGATGCGTCATAGCATCTCCGGATTGATAAATAATTGTCTGAGTCCCTCTAACATTATACAAACCGGGGAACACACCTTTAAAACCTACTAAACTGTTATTACTAAATGCACCAAAACCAATAAAATTTCCGGCAGGATTATTTAAGTACTTCCATTTAAAATAATCTTCGTCAACTTTCATGTTAAAGCAATCTTGCATTAACTTTGGTAATAAATTAAGCTCGTTATTCTGCAATTGACGCAATTGTAAGTCACTCATCTCAAAAACCGTTTTTCATAAAATTTAATTCTAACATTCATATATCTAACCGGCTCCTGAATCATATTTAATCTGTTATAAAATTTTACTTTATCGGTAGATTTACTTGCATTACTGCCTGAACCTGCCAGACAAAGAATTTTCTTAAAGCCTGCATCAGCTATTTTCTGATTAACCAAATTATTTGTCAAACCATTTGGCAAGGCAATTACAGGACATTCACATTTAAGCTCCTCTTCTATCCTTTTCTTAGCGTAATCCAATTCAAGAAAAAATTCTTCATCATTCTCAACAGAAGGCAGACTAACATGCGAGGTAGTATGACAACCAATTTCAACATTATTTAAAGATAAAAACTTAATATCATCCCAATTCATCATTTTAATGGGATAATCATTTTCTGCAATATTCAGATACTGCTCTAAAACTGAAATACATTCTGCTCTTGCTTTCGCATCAAGCTTAAACAGATAAAATAAAGTTCTATAATAATGAACGAACCATTTTTTGCAAGGTTGAGTAATATCAAGTATAAAGTGTTTGTCTAATGCGACATGTATTGAAAAGCGACTGCTATTGCGTAACAGGTTAAATAAATGATTCAGTTTTTGTGTCCAGATATAATTTTTGCCATCGGCACAATCTATCACAATGTTATGATTGCTTGGCACTTCATAAAACTGTAATAAAGGTATTGCTTCTTCCAAAAAATCTTTATAGCCATCATCAAAACTCAATACCAAAGGTGGCTTACTGTTTTTATCAAATGTATTATCTATCTGACTAAATGGAATAATCTGATATTCCTTAACCAAAGACTCCAGCATCAAACCAAAGGTTTCCGGATAAATTGGTTGCCAGAAATAATCGTATTGTGATGAAATTCGATGGAAACAAAGTATTGTCACTCCATTTGGTGAAACAGGAATCAACTTCAGCAAATTTTGAAGTTGAAGCTTCACAGCAGTCTTAAAAATGATTCTTGTGGAAAACGACATAACCCTTCTCGGGCTAAGGTATAAAAAAGAGTTTTACAAAAAACTATCTACTTCGCTCTTGAGTGATAGAATTGCTGCTCCGGCAAAATTATTACCTGCTGACGAGCGCTGCAAAATAATTTGACTCAGCACAATTGCCTTTTCAGTCTTGTCTAAAGAATCTGCTGCAAGGTTTACAGTTGCAATTATGTCGTCTTTTGCTTTTGTAATTAATGACCAGCTTTGTACAGAAACATACACTTGCTGACTAACATTATGTTCGTACTCCTGTCGAATGGCAGCAAGCAAATCTACCTGAAGATCGCGTACATTCATGCCTGGCTGCAAAATTCTGAATAAGATATTTTCAGGTTGAATTCTTTCCAGAAAAACAACCATTCTTTCAACCGCCTGAAGTTTTAAAGGCAGCATATCTTTTTGTATTAACCTTCTTGCTTCAAGAAGTTTAAGTCTGTAATCGCGTTCCATCATATTTTTTATGAGCATATACATGCCACCGGCAACAATAAATGTTGGAGCAATGATCAGGAGTGCTGTTGTTAAATTATCAAAGTTCATTTTTAGAATCCTATATTAAATCCACCGAAAAGAGTTGTTGTTTTACCATTTTTACCATAATAAAATGGTGCAGTATAAACGTTTGCCAATGCACCTTTATTATCATCAATTTTAACACCTGCAGATAAAAAAATGTCATTAAACAACTCGTACTTTATATTCAAATCAAGAGAGGTAAACTCATATTCTTTTGTTTTTAAAAATGGCAAACCCAATCCCGACTTGTCTTTGCCTGTATAAGGATAAATAGGGCCAACGGCTGCCGTGGTGTATCCTGCTGAAATATATAAACCTGATATTGGCGTACAACGTGCACCAAGATAAATTTCCTGAGCATTGTCGCGGAGATAATGTCCCATATTAAATCTGTTTGACTCGTAGGTTGTGGTATTAACAAAATGCCTGTAAGTAACAGGATTTGTTCTGGTATATTCTGCAACAATAGTAGCCGAAGTATAAAATGGCAGCATCACAGCAGTACCTGCTTTTAGGCTGTAAAAATTTGAATGCTCGTCTTTATCCCAAATACGTCCGAAAGCAATTTCATCAACAAATAGTGAAATATAAAGATGTGTATATTTTATGTTGTGCGAACTGATGTTAAAAAACAATTGAGAGTTTTGCCCTGAATAGTTACTACCCTGACCTGTTTTACTATGGTCAAGTGATTTAAAAAACATAAACGGAATAAACATGGCTACTTCCAATTGATCGCTATAAACAATTGAATTGCCAAAACTGAAATCGAATTGTTTAAAAGGTTTTACAGTGAACATGTTGGCTGCAAAATATTTTGAAAAATATACTTGTCTGTGATTAGGTGGGTTGCCTGAAAAATATGCTGCAGAATCATCCTTAATTTCAGAATAAAGCCAGCCGTGAAAATAGTTGAACTCAAACCATTTCTTTGGATTAAGTTTAAGTTCTAATCGGGCAAAAGATGGTGCTTTTGTTGAAATAATATTTGCACCATGATTATTGCTGCCCCATTCAAGATTATCTTTTACTATTCCGATATGTCCCCATTTCCATGCATAGGCAATGCCTCCACGGGTTTCATCAAAGCTACCTCCGCGTTTTGGTGAGCCAACAGCACCTTTATATTTATAATTATATCCCGGTAAGTCATTCAGATATTTATCATCTGCAACAGCTCTACTGTCAGTATAATCGCGATAACTTCCAAAGATACTAAGTCCTTTTCCTAAGGTTGCCCAAAACTCACCACCTGCATATTGGCGATACATATTGTCGTTTTCATTCTTAAAATAACTGAATCCACCAACAGGATTAACTGTAATATTAAATAGCGAGTCTTTAAAATAAAATAAATCCAAACGTTTTTTAAATCCTTTAGTTGTACTCAATTCTTTATTAAAATCTTTTAAATAGAAAGCCAGCTGCTTTTGTTGTGTTGTGTTTAATTTTTCCTTTTGTGATTCGGCTGCTTGTAAGGCTTCTGCAATCTGTTTTCTTGAGTATGGTTTTATTGCATCATTAAGTGTAATGATGTGCAGATTAGCCAGGTCATCCATAAAATCATAAAGAGGTTTATTGAATACAGATTGAGGCACATACTGCGCAGATGAATTTAATTGAAACGCAACAATCAGAATCAAAATAAAAATCAGACGGATTACTTTCATGAAATTTAAAATTATGATTGCGCAAAGATGAAAAAAATAACTAAAGGAAAACCGGCTGTCTATTTACTTCTGGCACGCTTGAAAAGGATGGTATAAAACACCATTAAAAAATAACGTACATCTGTTAGGAATGGGTTTTTTTGATAGGCCTTTAAATAGCGCATTTCCGAATCCATAATTTCTTCCATTGTTTTAGGAAGATCAACATAGTAAGGTGGGATAAGTCCAGGTTTAAATTTTTTACGCATCTCCTGCAGCTCTTTTGAATAAAGACTCAGATAATGTCTGCTCAAAGGACGAACACCAACAATTTTTAAATCACCTTTAAGCACATTCAAAATCATTGGTAACTCATCAATCCAATATTTGCGAAGCATGCGACCCACACGGCTTACTCTGAAATCATCTTTAAACTTACCACCTTCTTCGAGGTTGTTTTTTTCATAAATGTACTCCTGAAGGTATTCAGCATACGCATGCATAGTCCTGAATTTGTAAACGCTAATAATTTTACCGCCTTTACCAACACGTTTCATTGGATAGATTATACCATAACTAGGGTCTTCATCATATGCAGGTTCACGAAATTTTTCTGAAACGATATAAAGTCTATTGCCTATGTAACGTTCTTCTAAAACTCTAAACCCACAGGAATAGAGTCTTCCCAGCATTTCTGTCTTAGACAACACACGATTATGCCCTTTTGTGATGGCATAATAAATTTGTTGTGTAACAGGCAGTTTCGGAAATACGCGTTTAAAGATAAAATCAAAGAAATAATAAACCTTATTAAAATATGGTGGATACTTTTCCATCAGGCGTTGCTTACGCAGGTCGTTAGTCTCAACCTTACTGACAAAAATACCTCCCTTGGGCAACTTGGTGTTTATTGCTTCAAACTGCTTATTGATAAAATGAAAATTATTTACTCTTTTAAAATGAATAATAGCACGGTATGTATCGTCAGCTAATTGATTGGCATCATCATGGTTGTTTGCAGCAAATGTGAAACAATCACTTCGTGAAGTATCAACATACTTTTCAATAAGATTAACCACAAACCGCTCATTTCGGACACTATTTTTGGCTTCAGCAGCCAATACTGCATCCAATTCAGCAAACTCCTCTAACTGCAAAAGTTTTGCTTCAGTGTTATCGGTTTTAAAGATCAATACTTAAAAAAAATTGAAAAAAAGTTTAAAATAATTCGATTTTGGTTTGCTAAGATAAACACGAATTTCGGAATGCGCAAGTGTTTTCTTTAAAACATTTCAAACATCCACTTAACAAATTTTCGGAACTTTTAACCTACTTCTGCGTTAGCATTTTGATCATAAATAGGTTTAAATCAATACATTGGTTAAGCATCTGATTTCGCTTTTCTTGCCAATGCTGTTTTAAATCCTGTTGATTTAATAAAGATTCTATATGCGTCAGCATAGCATCTGCATCATTAGTTTTAAAGCCAAACGTTAACGCAAACTCCTTTTCTAGCTCTTCCAGATAACTTATCTGACCAACAAAGTCATTAAACCTAATGGCAGGTGTTCCTAAAACAGCAGCTTCAGCAGCCATTGTCTGACTATCGCCAATGTACATCTGTGCAAAGTATANNTTTATTCCCTTACGGCCTTCGTCATGATGTGCTGTAAGTTTTGCAAAACGAAGAATAAAAAAAGGCTCATCGCCTAAATTCTTTATATTTTCTTTTTGGGGTGAAAATTGTGCCGGGTGCAGATACGCTAATTCATGATAACCTTTATAGCCGATTTTTTTATGTTCCCATTTACCTACACTGCAACAATGAGGTGCAAGAATATTTGTCGCCCATGGGTAAGCTAACTTTGCAAACCATGGAACAACTTCTGCATCATCTTCATTAACCACAATGCTTTTGATGCCAAGCAATTTTCCAACATGTGCAATTTCAGCAGCTGTACCAATCATAATCTGCGGCTTAAATCGCAGACAAATTTTAAAAAACTGAAAATCACGTTTGAGTAATTTTAATGCAATTGAAAATTTATCATCCCTCCTGCCCTCAGGATTGATGTTGATGTATTGCATATCCGCATGTTGGAGTAAATCTTCAAGAATATCTTTTTTCTTAATGAGAATCTGCACTTCATGACCTGCTTGCTGTAATGCAACAACTGTATTTTTAAACAAATGAAAATGGGCCGGATGACCCATATAAAACAAATAGCGCATTATTTAAATCAGATCTCTTTAATTACTTTATCTATTTTTTGTGCCAATGTTTTACTGACTGGTGCAACAGGCAATCTGAAATAGTTCTGACAAATACCCATTTGTGATAAAACATACTTAATCCCTGATGGACTACCTTCAGCAAATAATAAGGGTATTAAATCAAGAAGTTGATAATGGCGCTTACGTGACTCTACCATCTTACCTTGCAATGCGAGACGTACCATCGTGCTGAATTGTTTTGGATAGGCATTAGCAATAACAGAGATTACACCATCGGCACCTGAAGCAATTAAAGGCATAGTGATAGCATCATCACCTGAAATAACTAAAAAGCCTTTGTTTCTATGATGTATCAGATACATAATCTGTTCCATGTTACCGGAAGCTTCTTTTATACCAATGATATTTTTACAACTTGCGGCAATTTCAAGAGTTGTTTGTGGTAATAGATTGCTGCCTGTTCTGCCCGGTACATTATAAAGAATAATGGGTAACTGTGATGCACCGGAAAGTGTTTTNNGCAGTTTCAAGTGTGTTGTTTCCTCCTACCCCAAAAACTATATGTGTTCTTTTTTTATTAACCTCTCCAATAAATTTTAAAATATCCTTTTTTTCTTCTTTAGAAAGGGTCACTGACTCACCGGTAGTACCCATTACAACTAAATAATCAACACCACCTTTAATTACATGATTAACGACCTTGCGAAGTGCATCAAAGTCTGTTTTTCCACTTTTTAAAAAAGGTGTTACCAATGCAACACCTGTCCCTGAGAATTTATTCATTTATCGTGTCCAATATGTTTGAGATAATTATTTACATGGTCTATAAACTGAGGCAGTGTAACCTGACCATTAACACTAATCATAAAATCGTAAAGCCCTGCGTACCCCTTTTCATATCGTCCTATTTTAAAACCAGCCTTTGTTGCAGCGCTGATATACCTTAATGGCATGCAGCGATCTACATTAAGGCAAATCAGATAATCAAAATCGAGATTGATAAACTTGGAAATCATAGGATGTGAAGGCTTGAAATGCCAATTGAGATTTTTCTTGGTAAAAAAATCAAGTCCAAGTTTTGAAAATCGCATTGGCGGAAGTTCATTGGCATCATAATATCCAAGTGCAAGAACATCTTTCTTAAAATCGTCACGCAGATGTTTTACATAGGCTTTTACAATTTCATAATTACGTTCAACAGTGGCATCATACAAAATACCAATAGTACGGGCATTACTAAAACTAGTAGTGCGTGGTTGATGATGCTGACGCTGCAACTCACGGTAAAATAAATAGCTCGCAGCCTTTTGTTTTATTGCCTTACCTATTTTCATTGAAGCATTTTTAAGAAATCGTCTTCTGAGATAATGTTGATTTTAAGTTTCTCTGCTTTTTCAAGCTTAGCCGGACCACAATCACTGCCTGCAAGCAGAAAACTTGTCTTTGAGCTGAGAGAGCTTGAAACCTTACCTCCATTAATCTCTATTGTTTCTTTTATTTTATCGCGCTCAAATTTCTGAAATACTCCTGTAATCACAAAACTCAATCCTTTAAGTTTTGTTCCTGCGTCACGCACTGAAGAAGCATCAAGTTCAAACAACAGTCCTGACTCCTGAAGTTGCGCTACCATATTAATGTTAGCCGGCTGACGAACAAAGTCAAAAATACTTGCTGCAATTTTATCGCCTACTTCCGGTGTTAGCATTAATTCTTCAAGTGTTGCCTGGCTGATTTTATGATAAGACCCAAAATGACGTGCTAACTTTTTTGCTGTAGTATCACCTACAAATCTAATGCCTATAGCAAAAAGCACACGTTCAAAAGGAACTTGTTTGGATTTTTCAATTGCTTCGAACAAATTACCAACAGTCTTTTCTCCCATTCTTTCAAGTTGCAGTAAGTCATCGGAATTAAGGTGATAGATATCGGCAACATTTTTAAGTAGTCCGGCTTCAACTAATTGGTCAATAGTCTCTACACCAAGTCCGTCAATATTCATAGCCTTTCGTGAAGTAAAATGCACCAACCTGCCTTTTATTTGTGGTGGACAACCATTTTCATTCGGGCAATAGTGATTGGCCTCGCCTTCCTGCCGAATAAGCTCTGTTCCACAATCCGGGCAATGTGTAATGTATTTGACCGCTATTGCTCCGGCTTTACGCATTGATAGGTCCACTCCGGTAATTTTGGGTATAATTTCTCCACCTTTCTCTACAAAAACAGTGTCGTGCAGATGTAAGTCAAGTTTCTGAATCTGATCGGCATTATGCAATGAAGCACGTTTTACAGTTGTCCCTGCCAATAAAACAGGTTTTAAATTGGCAACCGGTGTTATTGCTCCTGTACGGCCAACCTGATAAACTACTTCATTGAGAATAGTTGTAGCCGATTCTGCTTTGTATTTGTAAGCAATAGCCCATTTGGGCGACTTTGCAGTAAAGCCTAATTCCTCTTGCTGACGGAAATTGTTTACTTTAATAACTATGCCATCAATATCAAATGGTAGTGAATCCCTTTTCTGTCTCCATGTTTCAATAAATTGAAATACGTTTTCAATCGAATCGCAAAGTCTGTAATGTGATGAAATTTTAAATCCCCATTCGGCAGCCATTTTAAGTCCGTCATAATGTGTTGAAAAATCAAAATCACCATATAGTGCATAGAGAAAACAATCAAGTTTACGTCTTGCAACTTCACTGCTGTCTTGTAGTTTAAGTGTGCCTGCAGCTGAATTTCTCGGGTTGGCAAAAGGTGTCTCGCCAATGTCTGCACGTTCATTATTTATTCTTTCAAAAGTTTTTTTATCGAGAATGATTTCACCTCTTATTTCAAACTCATCAGGAAAATTATTGCCCATAAGACTTAACGGAATTGATCGAATAGTTCGAACATTATTCGTCACATCATCACCACGAACACCATCGCCCCGGGTTACAGCCCTAAGCAGTTTTCCGTTTCTATACGTCAGGCCAATAGCTACACCATCAAACTTTAACTCGCATACATATTCAAAATTGCTACCAATTACTCTCCTGATCCTTTCATCGAAATCGCGCAATTCCTCTTCTGAATAAGTGTTACCCAACGACATCATTGGATAATTATGAGTAACCGTTGGGAACTCTTTAGAGATATATCCCCCTACACGTTGTGATGGCGATTCGGAACTCCGCAATTCAGGAAATTGATTTTCCAATGCAATCAATTCCTGAAGCATGACATCAAACTCATAATCAGTGATGACAGGTTGGGCCTTTACGTAGTACAAATAATTATGATGGTTAAGATCAACAGTCAGCTGTTTAATCTTTTCTGTTGCTTCTTTTTCAGAAATTTTACTCATATACCTATATGTTGCAAAAATAAGAATAGTTGTCCAAAGAAATTCTGTCACTAAATGTTAAAAGAATCTCCCGTAATTTGCAGTTTTAAAATTCATTTTGAAATCAAATGAACAAACCACTACATCACTTTTTCACTACCGATCATCATCGTTTAGAAAAGCTATTAGATAAAGCCATAATTACAATTCCTGAAATTGATATGACATTTTATATGCCTTTTCGCTCAGGTTTATTGCGACATATAAAAATGGAGGAAAATATTTTGTTTCCGGCAGCAAAAGCTATTGATGCGAACAAGATGCAAGAAATATTACCTCAATTTAGATTAGAACATGGTGCATTGACAGCATTAATGGTTCCACCTCCTACTCCTGACTTAATTAAAGTTATAAAACATATTCTCGAAAAGCATGATTTTGAAGAAGAGAAACCCGGAGGGCTTTATGATATATGTGAGTTACTGACACATGCTCAGACTCAGAATTTATTACAACAACTTGCAAACACACCTGAAGTTCCACTACATCCGCCTAATCCTACAACTTTTGCATTTGATGCTGCTAAAAGAGCATTGATTAGAGCCGGGTATGATTATGATGTCATTGTCAGGTCGGAAAGTTAGAATATTTGCAAGTTAGAATACTTTGAAAGCAAAAACAGTTTTGCTTGAAGTGATTGAAAATTACATGTATTACAGCAACGACTCTATCTTCGCTTTCAACTGTGGGTCAGATGGGCGCGCTGCATCAGCCTCAACTATTTTGCCTTCTTTATCAAGAAGTATAAAACGTGGAATACCTTTAATATCATATTCTTTTAGAAACGGCAATGCCCTATCAGGTGCAAATAGTTGTGTTCCCTGCATCTTGTTTTCTTCTATGTATTTCTTCCAGTTGTCTTGCTTATCCCAAGCACAAATTCCAATAAAAGCAACATCCTTTCCTTTTAAATCTTCCTGTATTTTTTTCATAAATGGCATTTCGGCTTTACATGGACCACACCAAGTTGCCCAAACATCAATATAGACAACCTTACCTTTGAAGTCACTCAAAGAAAAAGTTTTTCCTTTAATATCCTGAAGAGAAAAATCAGGTGAAGTATTGCCTTTCTGTAATTTACTCAACATAGCAAACTTTTCATCTAAGCTTGCTTGAACATCTTTGTCAGAAATCAATTTCTTTATAGCAGCATAAGAAACTTTCAAATCATTTCCACTCTTAAGGCCATCTTCGACAATCAACCTTCCTAAACCATTTCTAACTATAGTACTCTGCACCCTTTCCAAAACTGCATTTGAAAATTCCATTAAGAAATTCCGGGTAGAATCTTCCCGAATCTGTTTATATGCTTGTTTAGAAAAAAAATCTGACAATAATTTCAAATAGAGCTCATTCTTTACTGATGACTCATCATTAAAATTAAAATTTTTAAATGCATCAGGATAACTTTCAGACACTTTAAAATCTTCATTATGCTTTATATATCTATGGTACATTTCATAACTTGCTATGTTATCTAATTGGGCAAATTCAATGTCTTTTTTTTCTGCAGCAGCAAATTCCTTCTCTAAAACAAATCCTTTTAGTAATTCATTTTTAAGGGTAGCAGCTGAATCAACTGATTCTAAAAACTTTTTTTCATCATAACCACCAATCAAAGCCATGTTATCCAATAACTCCAGCTTCTCTGACAAAAGTATTTTTTGAGCTAAGTAGTTGTTTTCATTTTCACCAACACCTTTATATTTTACCGACTCATCAAACATTCTGGTGTCAAGTGTAAAATAAAGATTATCGCCCGGTTTCAGGAAAGCATCAGTAAACTCGTCACCATGTGAAATTCTATAATAATCTCTATCCAAATTCATCGTGTCGGTAAATGACCCATCCTTACTTAAATAAATAACTATACTCTTCNNAATTATAATTGAATCTGATTTCGGATTTGTTATTTTACCGTAAAGAATTACGTTTTGTGCATTGCAAATTGAAACTGTTGCTGCCAAAAATAATGTAAGTATTATTTTCATTTTATAGAGTTTTGATAATACAAAAATACTTATTAATTTATTTCGCAAGTTCATGCAAACAATCATTACGACTAATTAAAGAAGAATAGAATTCACAAATAAATTACTGATAAATCAATTTTATCGTTTGCTTATACCCATCAGTAGAAATCAATTGAGCAAAATAAACACCTTTCACAGGTAGTGAAGGTGCGACTGTTATCTTTTGCGCTGTTTTAATATTGAATGATGTCTGATAAACTAACTGCCCTAAAGGATTAAATATTTTTACTGCTGAAAGTTGTTTCACTGCAGCAATCTGGAAGGATTGATTAAAAGGAATTGGATAAATACTCCCAACCTGTGAATCATATTCATTGATAGCAAGAAAACTACAACCAAGCATGGCAGCAAATCCATCTGCACGCCCATAGCCCCAACTGTTATTTGGTATTGTACCCGTAACCAATGAATCTAACATTGCATTTTGTGTGATACAATTTTTAATATCCTGCCACGATGCATTGGGATAGCGTTGGAGAATGAGTGCATCAATTCCGGCAACTACAGGTGATGCTGTAGAAGTGCCTCCATCTCTGATGTGCATACAGCCTAAAGCCTTACTTGTGACAGGAAGATTGGGTAACACATTATAAGCGCCTGCTGCAAGAGACATGCCGCCACTGGCACAAATTTCAGGCTTTAGACGTGCATCACGTGTAGGGCCATGACTGCTTTGAGGTGCTAATGCCCCGGGAGTATAGTTGGTTGTTGAAATAAAAAGATTGTTGGTGCAGTCCATATAGGTCATACGGTTTTTATGTTCACCAACTGTAATTACTTTGTCACTACATGAAAAACTACTCACCATAGTCTGGTCATAATCGGGTGAAACATAATTTACAATTTCTGGAAATTGTTGTTGCGTTGGCAGTGCTGCAGATGGTGTCATTTGAAAACTCCATAAATCAAACTTTCCTGTTTGAGTTGATGAGAGTCTGTAACGATACTGAGTGCTGTCCGGAATAATATTAAATATCATACTGTAGCGCCCGTTAGAAAGTGAAGCAAAACGCTGCACGAGTGCAATACGATTTCCTGAAACACCCCACAAAGTATCAATCCGAATGGTTCCCAAATTTTGAGATACAGTATAATAGTTCCCCATTGTCTGAAGTTCATAACCAGAAGTTACATTATCTGCACCAACAGCAAATTTCATTTGAGTAAAGTTAGCTACATCAGCCCACATTTCTAAATAAATAGAGTTACCATAAGCAGTGTTATAATTAAACCATGTAAACGATGTATCATTGGCAGCAGTATGCAAATGCTGAACATGAATNNGAGATAGCCTGTGCCTGCAAATCTTTTCCATCATGCGAACCATAATAAGTTCCTGCACTGATATTAATTACACAAGGCTTATTGAGAGCATACGCCTTTGAATAAATATAATTTACAGCATCAGCAACTGTTGTTAACCAATCATTGTCTGTAAGGTTCCAGTTTACACAAACAGAAATAATATCAGCAGCAGGCGCTACACCTTTATGATCATTCAATGCAAGACCATTACCTGCCCCCATACCTGTGACGTGTGTGCCATGCCCATTGCTATTATCAACATGAGCAGAAGCATTGCCTGCATCAATATCCGCTGCTGTAAATTCTGTTCCGTAATTATACGGCATGGGTGCAGTTCCCACTGATAGATTATGATCCCAGATATACAACACACGCGTACTGCCATTAGCATGTTTGAAATCAGGATGAGAAAAATCAATTCCGGAATCAATAAAGCCCATTACTACGCCACTGCCATCGTAGCCTTGCGGCAAAGGCGCCATGCCATTCTGTACCGGATTGATGTTGTTGCGCACACGCATAGAATCATCTAATGCTACAAGTTGCATTCCGTTATCTTCAACTGCTTTAACACTTGGAAGTGCTATCAATCCATTAACAGCACCTAATGGCATGACCAATGAAACAATATCTCCTGCAACAAACTTTACCTCACCTTTATTCTGTTGAATATAATTCTGAATAACACCTACATCTCCCTGCACAAATAATGCTAAAGGGCGTGTTGCCGGATACGGCCCGGATATCTTTTTAGCAAGTGAAAAATTTATTTTACTCATATCCTGAGCAAATGCACCTTGAAGATTGAATATTAAAAATACTAAGAAGGAAACATGTAACTTTTTCATCATTATATTATTGGTCAACAATTTTAAATAAAAAAATCTGTTATGATTGTAAGGAGTAACTCACTTATTAACAAATTTACAACAAAAACACTTTTCTATACCATAAATCTAAGCTCCATAAATTTATGTTAACATTTCAATGTATTGAGTAAAAATTTCAGAATGAAATGATAAGTTTGCAGCCCCGTACAATCAATTTATGATCAGAAAATATTCTCTCTTTTTACTTCTTTTTTTACAAATTCAAATTTTAAACGCCCAGGACAAACCAACCCGATTTACTATTAGTGGTTATGTTAAAGATGCAGCAACAGGTGAAGCATTAATTGGCGCTAATGTGTATCTCCGCGAGACGATGAAAGGTGTTCAGACAAACACCTACGGCTATTATTCCATTACTGTTGATGCTGCCGACAGCATTACATTAATGAGCTCATTTGTTGGTTATAGTGACTATATGCAAAAAATGCATATTACCAAAGATGTCAGGATAAATATTAACCTTCGTAACAAATACATAGAAACTCAAGAAGTTGTTATTACTGCTAAGAAAGAAGACCAGAATGTTAACAGCACACAAATGGGAACTGTTCAGCTTGATGTGGAACAGATAAAAACACTGCCTGCCTTTATGGGTGAGGTTGATATTTTAAAAACCATTCAATTGCTGCCCGGAGTGCAATCTGCCGGTGAAGGCAACACAGGATTTTATGTTCGTGGTGGTGGTCCGGATCAAAATCTTATTTTATTGGATGAAGCATTAGTATATAATGCCTCGCATTTATTCGGTTTTTTTTCAGTGTTTAATTCCGATGCAATCAATAATGTTTCTTTGATTAAAGGTGGTATGCCTGCAAATTATGGAGGACGACTTGCATCTGTATTAGATATTTCGCTAAAAGAAGGAAACAACAAAGAGTTTAAGGCTGAAGGTGGATTGGGACCAATTGCCTCACGACTGACGTTGCAAGGCCCTATTCAAAAAGAA
Organism: Bacteroidetes bacterium UBA6661; assembly: GCA_002455375.1. Classification (GTDB taxonomy): domain Bacteria; phylum Bacteroidota; class Bacteroidia; order AKYH767-A; family OLB10; genus OLB10. Next base: position 38,220 of record DKKR01000010.1, on the reverse strand, counting down.
AAATCATCATTCATCGTATCTGGAAGGCGCACATTTATTGACCTTTTTCAACGTCCTCCATTTGTAAAAAAAGGTTCAAATGCTGCTAACAACACCTATTATTTCTATGATTTGAATGCAAAAATAAATTATCAACTTTCAGATAAAGACAGACTTTTTTTAAGTGGCTATTTTGGCAGAGATGTGTTTAACTTTAAGAGTGCCGACACAGGATTTAAGTTCAGAATCCCGTGGGGTAACGCTACTGCTGTTTTACGATGGAATCACCTTTTCAGTGATAAATTATTTGTGAATACTTCAATCATATTTTCTGATTACAACTTTGCTTTCAGCGCCAAGCAGGAAAGTTTTAGTTTTAATATTTTTTCAGGCATCAGAGATTACAATGCAAAAATTGACTTTAACTGGTTTCCGATTATCACACACAATGTTAAGTTTGGAGTAAACTACACTTATCATCGCTTTACTCCAACAAGTGCAGAGGCCAGTCAGGATTCAACTGAGTTTGATCTTGGAGGAGTAAACAGACTCTATGCTCATGAAGCAGCTGCTTACATTAATGATGACTGGACTATTAGTGATAAATTTTCGGTAAGTGCCGGCTTGCGTTATTCACTATTCGATTTTACAGGACCCTTTACTCGCTATGTTAAGAACGAAGACAATGAAACTGTTGATACTATTTATTACAAAACAAATGAAACTGTTGGATTCTATCATGGACTTGAGCCACGCATTTCTGCTAAATTTTCATTAGACAAAAACTCTTCAATAAAAGCCTCATTCACTCAAAATTATCAATATGTACACTTAGCATCATTTACTTCAGTCACACTGCCAACAGATGTTTGGGTTCCAAGCAGTGACAGAGTTAAACCGCAAGACGGAAGGTTGTATGCAGCCGGATATTTCAGAAACTTTCATCAGAATATGTTTGAAACATCCGTAGAGGTTTACTATAAAACCATGCGTAATCAAATTGAATATCGCGAAGGCGCACAAGCTGATGATGATGTTAAAAATAATACCGATAACAATTTTGTTTTTGGTAAAGGATGGAGTTATGGTGCTGAATTTTTTATTAAAAAAGCAAAAGGGAAATTAAATGGATGGGTTGGGTACACACTTAGCTTTACTGACAGGAAATTTCCGGATATAATGAATGGAAAAACTTTTCCGGCAAAGTATGACAGGCGACATGATATTTCTGTTGTGGTGTCATATAATGCAAGCAAAAGTTGGACATTTGGTTTGACATGGGTTTACGCAACAGGTAATGCAACTACCCTGCCTGTTTCAAGATATTTTATGTTCGGGCCATTAGATTTGCAAGGTGTTGTTTCAAGTGGATTGCCTAACATGTCAAGCGGACAAATTTATGATGTTTATGGAGACAGAAATTCGTACAGAATGGCTGCCTACCATCGCTTGGATTTATCTGCAACCTATATCAGGAAAAAGACAAAAAGGTTTGAGTCGAGCTGGAATTTCAGCATCTATAACGTTTATAGCCGAATGAATCCCTATTTTATTTATTTCAATAATGAAGTTGATAAAGAAACAGGTGAATTTAAAATTCAGGCTAAACAAGTTTCATTGTTTCCGATCATACCTTCTGTTACTTATAACTTTAAATTCTGATGTACATGAAAATAAATCATCTTAAACTACTTGTATTAATCTTTTCTGCAATAGTATTATTCATCTCTTGCGAAAAAGATATTACAGTTAATCTCCCAAAACAGAAACAACAATATGTTGTAGAAGGCTATATTGAAAATGGGTTGCCTGCCTATGTCATGCTTTCCAAAACAGCAGATTATTTTTCACCTGTTGATTCTACAGCATTACAACAATACATGGTCAAAAATGCTACCATAGTTATTTCTGATGGTGACATTACAGACACACTCCTACAGGTTGATCCGTCAATTGGTTATTTCTATTTCTCACCAAAAATTATTGGACAAACAGGTAAAAACTATTCACTACGCATCATTACGCCCGACAATGAATTGCTTACTGCTGAAACCAAAATGCTCCCTGCCGTTCCATTAGATAGTGTATGGTTTAAAATTCAGGAAGGGAAAGATTCATTAGGTTATGTATGGGCACATTTAAAAGATCCTGATACTTTAGGAAATTGCTATCGGTGGTTTGCCAAACGATTAAACAAGGATAAAATGTTTATTGCACCATCAGGCTCAGTGTTTGAAGATAAATTTATTAATGGCAAAGCATTTGATTTTGCTTACAACCGTGGGCATTTGCCAAACAGTACAGCGTCTGAAGATGAGAATGAAGAAGCAGGATTTTATAAGACCGGTGACACCATAATGGTAAAATTCTGTACCATAACAGAAGAGAGCTATAAGTTTTGGCGTCAGGCCGAATCACAGGCCGGAAGCAGTGGCAGTCCTTTTGGTTCGCCAGCAGTCTTTCCTACAAATATTAAAGGTGGTATTGGAATTTTTGAAGCTTTTAACCCGACATTCTATACAGTAATTGCAAAGAAGCCGGATTAAGTTTTTGTCTATTTATTTAATTAATTTACCTGCCAAACGCAGTAAATGGATTTCAGCAGTTTTGTTATTATACTGTGCATTAACCAAACGTACTAAGGCATCATATAAACTTTCCTGCGATTGATTTAATTGCAAAAGATTTGCACTACCTAAACGATAGCTGGCAAGATATACACTTGCGTTTTCACGCGCAGCAGCAGTATTCTCAATTTCTAAATTAAGTATCTCCTGTGCTTTCTGAAATGCATTCCAAGTATTATTGAAATCAGCAATTTGGTTGGTACGTGTCTGCTGATATTCAATTTGAGAATTAATATAATTCAATTTTGAATTACTAATTTGTCTCGAATTATTGAAACCGTTAAATAAATTATAACGAGCAGTAATTCCAAACTGTGGGCCATTGGTTCTGTTCAAAGAAAACAATCCGGCATCGTTGCGGCTTTCATTGTAATAATAACCTGCCAGGCCGGTAATTACAGGCATACGCAATCCCTTCATAGAATTCAGCTGCAAACGATTTACTTCTACATTCAACTTGCTCACTTGCATTGCTGTGTTTTGTTGTAAGCCATTCAGCAAATCACTCATTGAAGACATAGCCATAAATGTGATTGTGTCTTCTGTCTGAAGCATGGTGTCGGCAGAAAATTGCAATAACCGTTTTAACTCAATCATTGCATTATTGACATCTGTTTCTTTATTCAACTTCTGCGAAAGCATTGCATTATAATCTACTTTCGACTGCAGATAATCCAGCTTAGAGGCTGAACCAATTTTATATTTACTATCTGCTATCTGAAGTCTGTCTGCATAAAATTTCAATGTTTCATTAATGCTTGACAGCAACAACTTTTCTTTTACAACAGTAAAATAAGTTTTGCTTACATTCTCAATCACATCTTCAATGTTTGCCTTCAGCTGCTCTTTTCCTTGTTTTGAGAGTGCAGAATTTTTATTATATTCAGAAAACATAGTAAGCCCATCAAATAAAACCCACTCCAATACTGCACTGCCTGCAATAGTTGACTGGCCTGCATTCTGCTTTTCGGTAGAAGTACCATTACTTAACTCCTGAACCACATTGTTATTTGCCTTAACATAGCTGCCATTCAAATTTACCTGGGGTAACATTCCTGCATTACCTAATGTTGCATTGTTATTGAGAATTGTGCTTTGATTACGGGCAATACGAATTGAAAAATTATCATTAAGCGCCTTTTCTAATGCCTGTTGCAAAGTAAACACCTGCTGACTTTGTGCCTGAACGAAGAAAAAACAAATCAATACTGTTAATCGTACCTTAATCATAAATTACCTTTTCTTTTTTTCGTGAAAAAACTGAATACATTGCAGGAATAATATACAAAGTAAATATCAGAGAGAAAAGTACACCTCCAACTATTACAATACCCATTGACATACGGCTCTTTGCTCCTGCTCCTAATGCTAATGCAATGGGCAGTGCTCCTAATGAAGTTGCAAGACTTGTCATTAAAATTGGCCGGAAACGCGATACAGAACCATGAATAATTGCCTCTGATCGCTCAACTCCTTTTTCACGAAGCTGATTAATAAACTCAACTATCAGAATTCCATTTTTGGTAACAAGGCCTATGAGCATGATAATACCAATCTGACTGAAAATATTTAATGTCTGATTAAAATACCACAAGGAAATCAGTGCACCACAAATAGCTAGGGGAACTGTAATCATGATAATAAATGGGTCAACAAAACTTTCGAACTGTGCTGCCAACACCAAATAAATTAAAATAATTGCAAGCACAAAAGCAAACCAAACATTTGAACTACTCTCGGCAAAGTCACGTGACGGACCGGTTAAATCAGTCGAAAAACTTTCATCAAGCAAACTGTCACCAATATTTTTCATTTCATTAATTCCATCACCAATTGTGTAGCCCGAAGCAAGTCCTGCTGATATGGTTGCTGACTGATAACGATTAAAATGATACAGCTGTGGTGGACTGCTGATTTCATTTACTTCAATTAAATTGTCAAGTTGAACAAGACCTCCACTATTTGTTTTTACATAAAGTTTAGAAAGGTCGTAAGGGACATCACGATTTTCACGATCTACCTGGCCGATGACCTGATATTGTTTTCCTTGCATGATAAAATATCCGAATCGTTGTCCGCTGAAAGCTAATTGAAGTGTTTGTGCAATATCATCAACAGACACTCCTAATGCATTTGCCTTAGCTCTGTCAATGGAAACATTCAGTTCAGGTTTGTTGAATTTCAGATTGACATCCACACCCTGAAATACTGGGCTTTTATTTGCTCTATCTAAAAACGCTGGTACAACATCTCTTAACTTATCGAATTCCTGATTTTGCAGAACAAATTGAACAGGTAATGCGCTTCTTGATCCACCTGCGGACAATGATTGTTCCTGAAGAACGAAAACTCTTGCATCAGTCATCTTACGAGTAATTCCCGAAAGTTGATCTGCAATTTCTTGTTGCGAACGCTCACGCTTGTCAGGTGTTGTAAGTACAATGCGTGCAAAGCCTGAATTTACTGCTCCAGCTCCGGTAAAGCCTGGTGCAGTTACTGTAAGCAATCCATTCTTCTCAGGTATAGAGTCTTCAATGACATCAGAAATTTTCACGATAAAATTATCTGTATATTCATAAGAAGCTCCCTCAGGTGCTGTAATCAATAGTCGCAGCCAGTTTCTGTCTTCTAATGGTGAAAGTTCACTTGGCAAACTTCTGCCTAAAATAAAAATTATCACAATAGCAGAGCCTAAAATTGTCCATGCGCGCCATCTTGCTTCCATAAACCACTTTAGCGAATTTTCATAAGCCTGATTCATCCTTTGAAAAAACGGTTCTGTCTTTTCATAAAATTTTGAATGCTTCTTATCCTTTCTCACTAAGCGCGCATTTAGCATTGGCGTTAAGGTTAACGACACAAAAGCAGAAATAAGCACTGCCCCTGCAATGACCACACCAAACTCCCTGAATAGTCGCCCAACGAATCCTTCCATAAAAACTACAGGAAGAAAAACCGCTGCTAATGTGACAGAGGTGCTGACTACAGCAAAAAATATTTCTTTGGTTCCTTCAATTGCTGCTTTGTTGGGTGAAAGTCCGGCTTCAATTTTTTTATAAATATTTTCAGTAACCACAATACCATCGTCCACCACCAATCCTGTAGCAAGGACTATGGCTAAAAGCGTTAACACATTAATTGAAAATCCTGCAATGTACATAATGAACATTGCTCCAACCAACGAGACAGGTATATCTATCAATGGACGAATGGCTACAAGCCAATCACGGAAAAATAAATAGATAATGATTACAACAAGGGTAATTGCAATGAAAAGTGTTTCTTCAACCTCGGTAATTGATTTCTTTACAAAAGTTGTATTGTCAAGAGCTATTCCAATTTTAATATCAGATGGCAGGTCAACTTTTATTTTTTCTAACCGTTTATAAAATTCATCGGCAATTTCAATGTAATTGCTTCCCGGTTGTGGCACAAGAGCAATACCTACCATTGGAATACCTGATTCCCTTAGAATAGTTTCTTCATTCTCCGGCCCTAATTCTGCAAGACCTATATCTCTAAAGCGAATAAGTTGATCACCATTATTAACGATAATCATATTATTGAAATCGTCTTCACTATGAAGCTGTCCTGTAGTACGTACAACAAGTTCAGTATTGTCACCTGCAATTTTTCCAGCCGGCAATTCTACATTTTCACGGTTTAATGCATTTTGAATATCCTGAACTGTAAGTTTATATGCTGCAAGCTTATCTGGATAAATTCTTAAACGCATTGCGTATTTACGCTGTCCCCATATCTGTAAAGTACTTACTCCGGGAATGGTGATTAGCTGCTGACCGATTACATTCTCTGCATAGTCACTTAAATCAAGTGTATTCCGCGTATTACTCTGAACCGTGAGCGATATGATGGCATCGGCATTAGCATCGGATTTGGTTACGACTGGCAATCCATCAATGTCTCGTGGTAAAGTACGAACAGCTTGTGACACTTTATCTCTTACGTCATTGGCTGCTGCTTCGAGATCAGAATTCAAATTAAATTCAACCGTAATATTACTTGTTCCCTGACTGCTTGTTGAAGAAATCGAACGAATACCCTGAATACCGTTAATTACTTTTTCAAGCGGTTCTGTAATCTGCGACTCAATAATATCTGCATTGGCACCGGGATACGATGTTCTTACATTGATAATTGGCGGATCAATAGATGGATACTCTCTGACACCAAGAAAAGTATAACTGATGATACCGAATAACAGTATCACTAAGGACATAACTATGGCAAGAACGGGGCGTTTTACACTTATTTCACTCAGATCCATACGCCTACTTTACCTCGCTGAATTTAATATCACTTCCTTTTCTAACCTGCAAAATTCCCGTTGTCAATACAGTATCACCCACCGTCAGTCCTGTAGTAACTTCTATCATATCTGCAGTACGTTCCCCTGTCTCAATTATCTTTTCTTCTGCCTTACCGCCTTTGCTTACAAATACTTTCTTACCTTTTAAAATTGGAATTACAGCCTGAGTAGGAATCAGTATTGCATTTTCTGTGATTTTAAAATCAACCTGAATATGCGCAAATGAGCCAGGTGTCAATGTATGATCGCTGTTTGAAGTGTAAGCACGAAGGCGAACCATCCTTGTTGAAGGGTCTATCATTGGATTGATTGCTGCTATCTCACCTTCATATTCCTTCTTATTTACATCTGTAGTAAATCTGATTTTCATTCCCTTACTGATATAAGGTAGATACTTCTCCGGAACAGTAAAGTCTATTTTTAATGGGTTGACCTGATAAACTGTAGCAATAACGGCTGACGAGTTTACGTAGTTGCCAATACTTATATCTCTGATTCCAACAATACCATCGAAAGGTGCATATATTTCTGTTTTAGTAATCTGAAAATTTAAATAATCTATTTCAGCCTTCTGAGTGGCAGCTTCTGTTTGTGTTTCTTCTACTTCTTCAGTGCTAACCCCTCCTATCTCCAATAGCTTTTCCTGTCGCTTTAGCCTGTCCTGTGTTTGCTTTAAAACCGCTGTACTTTTTGAAAGATTTGCTTTCAAATCATCATTATAAATCTGTATCAGCAGTTGACCCTTCTTAACCGGCTGATCATCTTTAAATAATATTGCAACAATGCGTCCGGAAATCTCTGCACGCAAGTCTGTCTGCTCATAAGCATTGATTGTTCCATTCGCCTTTAAATTACTTTCAAGAACTTGAGAACGGACAATAAACCCTGTAACAGGAACTGCTGCTGCATTTGCTTTACCACCAAACTTTGAAGTTTTAGTTCCAGGGAAAAATATCAACTTAACAGTAATTAATCCTGCAATGATTAATCCTATCAATAAAAATCGTGATGCTTTCATAAATTATTCAAAAGTCATAAAAGGCACAAAAGTATAATTCTGTTTTATGAATTGATTGTTTTCACTTTAAATAATTAACAAGCTTAAGAGAATTTCATATAAGAATTTAATATAAAGTAAATAGCAATACGCCATTCCATGAATCGGAAAAATTGTCGTCATTTTCTTTGTTATATAGACAATATGACTTACAAACTCACTCAATTATACCGGTTTTGTCATAAAAAAGTTAATGGAATTGAATTTGATATATGCTTTGTACATTAACAATTAAAACAAAAACAAAATGACACTCATTAAATTTAAAAACGAACCGGCATCAAGAATGATGGACCGCTCACCATTATTCAGTGATTTGTTCAACGACTTCTTTGAAGGTGTGGTTAGCAACAACATCACGAAATCATTCAGTCCTTCTGTAAACGTTAAGGAATCTGATCACGAATTTAAACTTGAACTTGCAGCTCCCGGTTTGAGCAAAGATGATTTCAAGATTAACATTGAGAATGACATGTTGAACATCAGTGCGGAGAAGAAAGAAGAACAAGCAACACAGAACGAAAAGTACACCCGCAAAGAATTTTCGTATGCAAGCTTTAAGCGTACATTCACTTTGCCGGAAACCGCTGACAGTGAAAAAATTTCAGCAGCCTATGACAACGGTGTAATGACTTTGGTAATCCCTAAAAAAGATGAGGCAAGACCAAAACCGTTGCGTGAAATAAAAATTTCATAATTTAATTTGGTTTATTTAGTGGAAAATCCTCTTGTAATAAATTGCAGGAGGATTTTATTTTATACCATCAATGAAAGACCAACTCCGGCAAGTATAACTGCCATCTTAATAAAGTTAAAACGATGGTTGCTATCACTTTCAAACAAAATAGTTGTGCTAATATGTAGAAAGATTCCAATTACAATAGCCATAATTTTACTAAACCATTCCGTCATCAAAGTATCACCCAGATAAATACCAAAGAAAGCACCCACCGGTGACATTGCCGCAAATACTACTAATGAAAAAACTGAAATTGTCTTTGAAACACCTGACTGCATAAGCATACTCATTAAAGCAAATGCAACCGGAATATGGTGCATAGCAATGCCCATCATGAGTGATTGGCGTTGCTGCTCATCAGCCATAGGTACACCCTCAAAAAATGCATGAATACATAAACTAATCATCATTGATACCGGAAACACAGCATGAGATTTGTTCTCATGCAAATGAATATGTCCATGTTCAATTCCCTTTGAAAAATATTCAAGAATAATTTGAAATATAAAACCGGCCATAATATAAATGCCAATGGATTTATCGCCTTGACTAAAAACTTCAGGAACTAAATGTGTGATGGTAATACCAAACAAATAAGCACCTGAAAATGCCAGAGATAGTTTAAGCAATGCATCGTTACTTTTATTCAATAAAAAATAAAGCAGCCCACCACCTGTTATCAGCAGAAATAAAACAATAAATGATGCCGTCATTGTGGTTTTTGTGTTATAAAAATCATTCGTTCACTACTTTTTTCCTCAAACGGGTTTAAAGCATAGTCGCCAAAGATATGTTTTGTAATCAAGCCAACGCGATTAAAGTGGTTTAGAAAAGTATTTTTTGAAATAATCTGAACCGATTCTGTAAACTTAAAATCCTTACCTGCATCATTAAAGTGAATTGTTTTTTCTATGGTATTCCCATCAGAGTACTTATAAATTGAAAAATCTATTCCCTCTACTTTCTTTATATGTTGTTGTGGTGTTTTACTTTTGATAAGATTAGGATTAAAAAAATCAAGAATAAAGTAACCACCGGGTTTTAAAGACATAGATGCTGTTCGTAAAGCTAAATGATTGTCATGGTCTGAATTGAAATAACCAAAACTGGTAAACAAATTTAGTGCAACATCATAGCAATTGGTTCTGAAAATTTCACGCATATCGTGGACATAGAATTCAAGACTTTGCCTTTCAAACTGTTTACAATATTCAATACTTTGTTCTGACAAATCAATGCCAGTAACATGATAGCCCTTGTCGGCAAGGAACATACTGTGACGACCTTTGCCACAGGCAATGTCTAAAATACTTGAATTTATTGGCAAATGGATTTGCTCCAATAGATTATCCATAAAATATTCTGCTTCCTGATTATCTCTATCCTTGTACAGAATATGATAATAAGGTGAATCGAACCACGACTGAAACCATTTTTTCATAAAACACTTTTCTTTCTTCAGCCGGCAAATTTATCGCTATTTTTGACAACCTCATTTTAATTAATAATGGCAAAGATCAGAAGACTAAGTGTAAAACTCGGCCGTAAAAAAACCACAACACCCGGAGCACATCCCGGAAGCTTTTCTATTCCTTCAGATGCCTTAGTACCTAAGGCACTTTGTTTTATATATGACAATGATTCTTTTCAGGAGATTGATGTTACTCAATTCGACCAGTTAAAAAATGCATATCAGGAATTAGGTGAAAAAACACTTTGGTTGCATGTTTCAGGATTTGGAGATAAATCTTTTTATGAAGACCTTGCTTCACTTTTTCAATTGCATAGATTAGAGTTGGAAGATGTTTTTAATGTGTACCAACGTCCAAAAGTTGATGAATATGAGGGTCACTTATTTTTTGTAAGCAGACTGCTTAGCATGACTGATGAAACACTTAATAACGATCAGTTAAGTCTGATACTCGGAAAAAATTTCGTCATTTCCATTCAGGAAAAGCATCAGGATTTTTTTGATCCCATTCGTCAGCGCTTGAGAAATGGCAAAGGAAAGATGCGTACACTTCAAGCAGGTTACCTTGCATATGCTTTGATGGATGCTGTTATTGATTATTACTATCCGGCACTTGAAAAAATAGGCCTTAAATTAGACGATCTAGAAGATGAATTGTTAAGTAATCCATCACAGGATTCAATGAACAGGATACTTCAGATTAAAAGGGAGTTGATAGTATTCAGAAGAGCTATTTGGCCTGAAAGAGATAAAATTAACGACATTTTACGTTCATCATTTGACGAAGTACCTGAAGAAACAAAATTGTTTTTTAGAGATTCTTACGACCATTGTATTCAGATACTTGATATTGTTGAGAGCTACAAGGAGGTTACAGCAAGTTTAATGGATGTATATTTATCCAGTGTTAGTCACAAACTCAATCAGGTGATGAAGGTGCTCACCATAATTTCAACAATTTTTATCCCATTAACATTTATTGTTGGTCTTTATGGCATGAATTTTCAACTAACAAATCCCGAAACAGGAGAAAGTTTGCCTATGAACATGCCTGAATTAAATTCGCCTTATGGCTATATTGGTGTCATTGCTGTAATGCTGCTGATAGTTGTAGTTCAATTGTACATTTTTCATCGCAAGGGTTGGATACGTTTCAGAGAATGACAGAGAAAAGCAACAATAGATATTATATTAAAGTAGTAGTACCGTTACCACTACCTAATTTGTTTACCTATTCAGTACCTGATACTCTTATTTCGCAAATAGAAATTGGGAAAAGAGTATTGATACAATTTGGAAGTCAGAAAATTTATGCTGCTATAGTTATAGAAACACCAGTAGAGAAATCTGACGATTATGAAGTAAAGCCAATTATATCAATAATTGATGAAATGCCTGTTGTTACAGAGAAGCAAATTGCAATGTGGCATTGGGTTCACAGTTACTATTTGTGCTTTTGGGGTGATGTAATGCAAGCAGCATTACCGGCAGAATTACGTTTGAGTAGTGAAACAAAAATTGTACTTAACACTGAGAAAGAAAGTGAGAGTGAATATCTGACTGACGATGAATTTTTGATATTGGAAGCTTTACATTCTGTAAAAGAATTAAGCCTGAAAGAAATATCACGTATTCTTGACCGCAAACATGTATTTCCGGTTGTTAAAACATTACTTCAGAAAAAACTGGTACTATCCGTTGAAAACATTGGTGAAGATTTTAAAATGCCTATGGCAAACTTCATCAGGAGAACAGAACAAACTAATGATCAGGATTTTTTAAAAAGACAATTTGACCTCCTCGAAAAAAAAGCACCAAGACAATTAGATGTGTTGATGCAATTACTTCTGTTAGAAAAGAATTATAGCGAAGGTAAAGTACCACAAAAAGTGCTGCTCCATAAATCAGGAGTAACTGCAGCAGTATTAAAACAACTACTAAAAAAAGGGTTGATTGAAATTCTTACTGAAAGAGCAACAGGCACAAAGTCATTTTTTAATAAAGATTTCTTTGAACTTAGCGTAGAACAATCAACTGCATTAAAAGAAATCAATAATTCTTTTACAGAAAAGCCTGTAACCCTACTACATGGTGTAACATCATCAGGTAAAACAGAGTTGTATATCAGGCTTATTGACGATTGCCTGAAAAAAGGAAGGCAAGCACTATACCTTCTTCCCGAAATTGCATTGACAACACAAATCATCACAAGGCTTGAGAAACATTTCGGCAATAAATTAATGGTTTACCACTCACGATTCAGTGATAATGAAAGAGCATCTGTCTATACAAGAATGATAGAAAATGGCATGACAAGTTCAGAGCCATTTGTTGTAATTGGTGCACGTTCATCTGTTTTTTTACCTTTCCATAAATTAGGACTTGTCATAGTGGACGAAGAACATGAAGCATCCTATAAGCAATTCGATCCGTCACCACGTTATCATGCACGCGACACAGCAATTGTATTAGCAAAACTTTTTGCGGCCAATGTATTATTAGGCAGTGCTACCCCATCAATTGAAACATACCACAATGCTATCACCGGGAAATACGGATTGGTTGAACTGTTTGCAAGACATGCAGATATAGCACCTCCGCAAATTCAATTGGTGAATATTAAAGAACTCACTTTTAAAAGACAGATGAAATCGCATTTTTCACCAGCGTTGATTAATGCCATCAAAGAAGAATTAGATAGAGGAAAACAAATTATATTATTTCAAAACAGACGTGGCTTTGCCCCTATTCTGCAATGTCATCAATGCAATTGGGTTCCACATTGTCAACATTGTGATGTAGCTTTAACCTATTATAAAAAAGCTGATCTTTTACGTTGTCATTATTGTGGTTTTACACAACAACCGCCATCAAAATGTAAGTCCTGTGGTGAAACAGATATCCGTCAATATGGGTTTGGCACTGAAAAAATAGAAGATGAATTACAAATATTTTTTCCGGAACACAATATTGCGCGTTTAGACCTTGATAGCACAAGAGGTAAGCATGCTTACAGTGAGATAATCAGCCGTTTTGAAACCGGTGAGACAGATATATTGGTGGGCACACAAATGGTTACAAAAGGATTGGACTTCGATAATGTTAGCTTGGTTGGTATTCTAAATGCAGACAATCTTATCAACTTCCCTGATTTCAGAGCCTATGAACGAAGTTTTCAAATGTTAATGCAGGTTAGTGGTCGTGCCGGACGAAAAAAAGAACAGGGAAAAGTAATCATTCAATCTTACAATCCCGGACATTCATTACTTGACTTTGTAGTTAAAAATGATTATAAATCATTTATTGACTATGAATTGTCTGAGCGCAAGAAATTCAACTATCCTCCCTTTAGCAGACTATTGGAAATTACCGTTAAAGGTCGAGATGAATCAAGAACCGCACAGGCAGCAAATTTTTTGACCTCAGAACTTAAGAAACAAATACCCTCAATTCTTGGCCCGGTAACACCCCCTGTTTCAAGAATAAAAAACTTTTACATCAGAACTATACTCATAAAATTTCAGCGTCA